>DKAS01000149.1 GCA_002448875.1 Proteobacteria bacterium UBA6920
ACCAATACCTACATGCTGGCCGGCAAGTACGATCCGCAGGAAATCATCGCCTCGGTGGACAAAGGCCTGTACGCCGTCAATTTCGGCGGCGGCCAGGTGGATATCACCTCCGGCAAGTTCGTGTTTTCCGCCAGCGAAGCCTATCTGATAGAAAAGGGCAGGGTAACGCGGCCGGTCAAAGGCGCCACCCTGATCGGCAACGGCCCGGACGTGTTGACCCGGGTGACCATGGTGGGCAATGATCTGGCCCTGGATCGCGGCGTCGGCACCTGTGGCAAAGACGGGCAGAGCGTGCCCGTGGGCGTAGGCCAGCCGACGATGAAAATCGCGGAATTGACCGTCGGCGGCACCAGCGCATAGGGATAAACAAACATGAGTAAAATCAGCCATGGTCAGGATCTGGTCCTGGACCAGCAGAGCCAGGCCAAATATCAGTCCCGCGTTGCCATGGCACTGGAGCGGGCTCGCGCCGGCGGGGCCAGCAGTGCCGAAGTCTCGCTCAGCGTGGGCAAGGGATTGTCGGTCAATGTGCGCCTGGGCGAAGTGGAAACCGTGGAACACAACCTGGACCAGGGGCTGGGTGTCAGCGTCTACCTTGGCACCCGCAAGGGCACCGCCAGCACCACCGACCTGAGCGACAACGCCATCAACGAAACCGTAGCCGCCGCCCTGGACATCGCCCGGGTCACCTCCGAGGATCCCTGCAACGGCCTGGCGGACCCGGCGCTGCTGGCGCGTGATCCGCCGGATCTCGATCTTTACCATCCGTGGCCGCTGCCGGTGGCCGAGGCCATCGCCATCGCCCAGCGCTGCGAAGACGCGGCTCGCGCCCATGACCAGCGCATCAGCAATTCCGAAGGCGCCACCCTGGGCAGCCAGGAAGGCCTGCAGATCTATGGCAACAGCCACGGCTTCCTTCATGGCTATCCCACGTCCTTTCATTCCCTGAGCTGCTCGGTGATCGCCGCCGACGGGCAGGGCATGGAACGCGATTACTGGTACAGCAGCGCTCGCCGCGCTGCCGACCTGGAGGACGCGGTCGCGGTCGGCAACACCGCCGCCCAGCGCGCCATCGCCCGCCTCAATCCGCGCCGCCTGAGTACCCGCCAGGCACCGGTGATGTTCGCGGCCGATGTCGCCGCCGGCCTCTTTTCCGCTTTCGTCAGCGCCATCGGCGGCACCAGTCAGTACCGAAAAATGACGTTTCTGCTGGACTGCCTGGAAACCCAGGTTTTTCCACCGTACATCAATATCCGCGAGGAACCCTGGCTCAAACGCGGCCTGGCCAGCGCGCCCTATGACAGCGAAGGCGTGGCCACCCGCGCCCGGGATTTTGTCGCCGGCGGCGTGGTGAAGAACTTCGTACTCAGCAGCTACAGCGCGCGCAAACTGGGCATGCAGACCACCGGCAACGCCGGCGGCGTGCNNACCGGCCTGCTGGTCACCGAACTGATGGGCCAGGGCATCAACCGTACGACCGGCGATTATTCACGCGGCGCCGCCGGCTTCTGGGTGGAAAACGGCAAGATCCAGTACCCGGTGGCGGAAATCACCATAGCCGGCAATCTCAAGGATATGCTGCGCGGCATCGTCGATGTCGCCACCGACGTGGATACGCGTCGGTCCATCCTCACCGGCTCGGTGCTGATTGACCGCATGACCATTGCGGGCGAATAGACAGGCGGCCGCCGACGGCACCAATCCTCGGCGGCACGGTCGTAGGACTGAGCATCAACTCTGCAGGAATTCCACCATGAACCAGCAAACACCCGCGGGCGGCGAAGACATTCAGCAGGTCCTGGGGGTGGATGACGGCGGCGGCCGCCGGCGCTGGTGGTGGATCGCGGCGGCGGCGGCGCTGATCCTGGCACTGCTCGCCTACCTGCTCGGCGGCGGCGGCGACCAGCGCGTACGTTACCGCACCGCGGCGGTCAGCCGCGGTAATCTGACAGTGACCGTCACCGCCACCGGCACCCTCGAACCGGTGACCAAGGTGGATATGGGTTCGGAGATTTCCGGCACCGTGGCCAGCGTCAACGTGGATTTCAACGACCGGGTGAAGGTCGGGCAGCTGCTGGCCAAACTCGACACCAGCCAGCTGGAAGCCCGCCTGCGCCAGTCGCAGGCGGCGCTGGACCTGGCGCGCGCCAGCGTGCGCGAAGCCGAAGCCACCGTGATGGAAACCCGCAACAAGCTCAGCCGCGCCCTGGAACTGCAGAAAAAAGGCATGTGCACTGCCGACGAATGCGATACCGCACAATCCGCCTTCGATCGCGCGCAGGCCACGCAGGCGCGCGCCCAGGCCCAAGTCACCCAGGCCGAAGCGCAACTGGACGTGGATCGCACCGCCCTGGGCAAGGCGCGCATCGTTTCGCCGATCAATGGCATTGTTCTCAAACGGCAGATCGAACCGGGACAGACCGTGGCGGCGTCCTTCCAGACGCCGGTGCTGTTCACCCTGGCCGAAACTCTGACCCAGATGCTGTTGCGCGTAGCGGTGGATGAAGCCGATGTCGGCCAGATTCGCAACGGCCAGGCGGCCACCTTTACCGTCGACGCTTACCCCGATCGCGTCTACCCGGCCACCATTTCCCAGATCCGCTATGCGGCGGAAACCATCAACAATGTCGTCACCTACGGCACGGTGCTGACCGTGGCCAATGACGATCTGTCGCTGCGCCCCGGGATGACGGCCACCGCCATCATTACCGTGCGCCAGATCAACGACGCCCTGCTGGTGCCCAACACCGCCCTGCGCTTCACCCCGCCGACACCGCAGCAGGAACGCGCGCCTTCGCGCGGCCTGCTGGGCGCCTTGTTCCCGCGCCGCCCGCGCCCGGAAAAGAAGAAAGAAAGCAGCGACAAAACCCGCCAGAAACAGGTCTGGGTATTGCGTGACGGGCAACCCGCCGCCATCAATCTGAGCATCGGCGCCAGTAACGGCATGGTCAGCGAAGTCACCGAGGGCGACTTGCAGCCCGGCATGGAACTGTTGGTGGATACCCTGTCCACCCCGCCCGGAGCCGGGCCGCAATGAATGGCGGCGGCGAAGACCAGGACCTGATCCGTCTGCGCAATGTCAGCAAGATCTACGGCAAGGGCAGCGGCGCCATGCCGGCGCTACGCGGGGTCGACCTGGACATCAGTCACGGCGACTTCGTCGCGGTGATGGGGCCCAGCGGTTCCGGAAAATCCACCTGCCTGAATATCCTGGGCTGCCTGGACACGCCAAGCAGCGGACACTATTTATTTGAGGGCGTGGACGTGGGCGCACTGACCCGCAACCAGCGCGCGCAGCTGCGGCGCCACTACCTGGGTTTCGTCTTCCAGGGCTTCAATCTTCTCAACCGCACCTCCGCCCGCGAGAACGTCGAACTGCCGCTGCTTTACCGCGGCGTCCCCGCCCGCCGTCGCCATCTGTTGGCGCAAAACGCCCTGGATGCCGTCGGCCTGGCGGGCTGGGAAAACCATACCCCCGGAGAACTCTCCGGCGGCCAGCAGCAACGCGTGGCCATCGCCCGCGCCATCGTCACCGAGCCGCGAGTGCTGTTCGCCGACGAACCGACCGGCAATCTGGACAGCGCGCGCAGCCGCGAGGTAATGCAACTGCTAAGCGATTTCAACCGGCAACAGGGCATTACCATCATCATGGTCACGCACGAATCGGACATGGCCGCCTACGCCCGTCGCATTGTGTATTTCGTCGACGGCCTGATCGCCCGCGACCAGCGTAACGGAGACCAGACCTGATGCTGCTCAATGCCCTGCTGCTGTCACTGCGAGAAATCCGCCGCAATCTGCTGCGTTCTTTTCTCACCATGCTCGGTATCGTCATCGGCGTGGCGGCGGTAATCGTCATGGTGACGCTGGGGGAGGGCGCCACGGCGGAAGTGTCGCAACAGATATCGCGCCTGGGCACCAATATGCTGCAACTGCGCACGGGCCAGCGCATGAGCTTCGGCATGGCCGGCGACGTACCCGCGTTCAACGAGGACGATGTCGCCGCCATCGAGCGGGAAGTCGGCAATGTCGCCGCCGCCACCCCCCTCAGCGGCACGCCGATGCGCATCATCTACGGCAATGAGAACTGGTCCACCACGGTCACCGGCACGGACGACAAATATTTTCAGGTGCGCAACTGGCAACTGGCGGGCGGCCGGATATTCAACGAAGCGGAATTGCGCGCCGGCAAGGCGGTTTGCATCATCGGCGCCACGGTGCGTCGCCAGTTGTTCGGCGGCGAGAACCCCCTGGACAACAAAATCCGTCTGGATCAGCTGTCCTGCCAGGTCATCGGCCTGCTGGCGGAAAAAGGCCAGTCGACCATGGGTTCCGACCAGGATGATGTGGTCCTGCTGCCGCTGCGCACCTTTCAGCGGCGCATCTCCGGCAACCGCGACGTAAAACAAATTCAGATTTCCGTGCGCGAAGGCGCCAGCACCGATAAGGCGAAGAAGGACATTCAGGATCTGATGCGTGAGCGCCGGCGCGTGGGCACAGGGGAAAACGACAATTTCAATGTCCTGGACATGAAGGAGATAAGCTCCATGCTCAGTGGCACCACCCAGGTGCTTACCACCCTGCTGGGCGCGGTGGCCGCCATCAGCCTGCTGGTGGGCGGTATCGGCATCATGAACATCATGCTNNGTGTCGGTGACCGAACGCACCCGTGAAATCGGCATTCGCATGGCCATCGGCGCCCTGGAGCGGGAAGTGCTGTTGCAGTTTCTCGTCGAGGCGGTGGTGCTGTCCTCGCTGGGCGGGATCATTGGCATCGCCATCGCCCTGCTGGCCTGTCTGCAGTTGACCGCGGCGATGAAGGTTCCTTACATCTTCAACCCGCAGATCATCATCCTGGCCTTTACTTTTTCCGCCGCGGTCGGTGTGGTCTTCGGTTATGTACCGGCGCGTAAGGCGGCGCGCCTGGACCCCATCGAAGCTTTACGCCACGAGTGAGCAAACCGCGGCAGGCGGGCGACGCCGGTCAGCAACTGCGGGTTAACCGCTATGCTGACCGGACAGCCTGTCTGCCTGTATCAGTGCTGGCTGGCATCGCCGGCGGCTGCCGCGGGCTGAGGCTGGGGTTTGACTTTTTCCACATTCACCCCTTCCTTGTAAACCAGCTCACCGCCATGATATGCAGTATTGAGCAGCATACCGGTGCCGGCCAGCATCGCCACCACAAAAACCAGCGCTTTGACGCCGGTCAGCTTGAATTTTTTCCAGATGGCACCCAACATGCCTACCGCCAGCACTGCAAAAATCATGATGGTGGTGCCGGCAAGCTCCTCATGCTCCTCCAGAGGATCTTTAGCAAAACCTTTGTCAATCGCCGCATCCAGCGCCATATCGCCAAACGCCGCAGCGGCGATCGCAGCGATCAGACCGCCAGCGAGCAAGGCAGCGCCGGTGTAGGACAGGCAGGCGCGGGCGGCCAGATCTTTTCCGGTAACCAGCATAAAGCTGTAAACACCCAGCGCCAAAATCAGCATGACAATGGGGAAATGAACAAGCATGGGGTGAATTTGTGAAATATCCATAAGTTCCTCGGTAAACACTTTCAATCATTGAGTGACGGCATGCAACCTGTCCGGCCACGCGTTGTGCTGTGGCATCATTACGGGCGGGTCACCGCCGGTATTCGCTGGTTCTGAATGCAAACCGGCATTATTATAAAAAACGAATCCGATCCGCGAGGACTATACCCGCTGGCGTGTAATCTGCGCAACACCACCAGTTTAGACGCCCGGGGTGAATTAAACATGAATCCCCGGAGCGACTACCCGAGCCGCGACCGCATACAGTCCTGAGCCAGGACGCTGCCCGCGAGCAGCGAAGGTCATCCTGCTAATTTGTACTCCTGTCACAAAGGAATTAAAATTCCTCAGGGTCATGCGCCAGGACCTGCGTGCCGTCGGGGAGAACATATGGACAATACGAACGCTGTCAGCGGCATTTTTACTTTTCCACCGGCGCCGATGCTGCGTCGCCTTGGTCTGAGTCTGCTGATGATCTGCGGCCAGGCCCTGGCCGGCGCCGCCGCCAACGACGACCCGTACACCAGTGAAGACAGTTGCGCCGCCTGCCACCCCGCGCAATTCCAGGCCTGGTCCGGCTCCCAGCACGACCTGGCGATGCAGGCGGCGACACCCGCCACCGTGCTCGGCGATTTCAACGAACGACACTTCCGTTACGCCGGCATCGACAGTGTTTTTCGCCGCCGCCAGGATAGCTACTACGTCTTCACCGACGATGCCCGCGGCCAAGGCACGGAGTTTCCCATTGCCTACACCTTCGGGGTTGCGCCGTTACAGCAATACCTGGTGGCCTTTCCCGGCAACCGCCTGCAAGCACTGTCCATCGCCTGGGACGTTGGCGGTAAACGCTGGTTTCACCTGTACCCGGAGGAAAAAATCACCTATCGCGACGAACTGCACTGGACCGGACCGGCGCAGAACTGGAACTACATGTGCGCCGAGTGCCACGCCACCGGTTATCGCAAGGCATACGACGCCGCCGCCGGCATCTATCGCAGTCAGGCGGCGCGCTACGATGTGGGTTGCCAGGCCTGCCACGGGCCGGCGGCACGGCATGTACAACGCTGGCAAAACCGCCCGCCGGATGAGGACACGGCGGGCAAGGGCAAACAGGATTTCGCGGTCGATCTCGCCGCCCGTGACAGCGACCGCCAGATCGACGCCTGCGCCCGCTGCCATTCCCACCGCATTGCCCTCACCGACGACTATCGGGCGGGACAAGCGCTGCTGGACACGCACCTGCCCTCACTGCTCACCGACCCGCTGTATTTCGCCGACGGCCAGATCCGTGGCGAGGTCTATGTTTACGGGTCATTCGTGCAAAGTAAAATGTATGCGCACGGCGTGCGTTGCAGCGACTGCCATGATCCACACAGTGGCCGGCCGCGCGCCGCCGGCAACGCGCTGTGCACCGTTTGTCATCAGACCGGCGTCGCCAGGGACCGGCCCGCGGTGGACTTGAGCACACTAAAACACCAGGACTACGACACTGCCGCGCACCATTTTCACTCGCCGGGGAAGCCGGGCTCCTTCTGTGTCGACTGTCATGCGCCGACTCGCACCTATATGCAGATCGACCCGCGCCGCGACCACAGCTTCCGCATTCCCCGTCCGGAAGTCGCCAGCGCGGTCGGCGCTCCCGACGCCTGCACCGGCTGCCACCGGCAGCGCTCGGCGCAATGGGCGGCACAGCGCATCGCCGGCTGGTACCAGCGAAAACCCGCGGCGCCGGATCACTACGGCCTGGCCCTGGACGCCGGTCGTCGGGGCAAAGCCGGCGCGGTCAGTGGCCTGTACGCCCTGGTCACCGACACCGCGCAGCCGACCATCGTGCGCGCCACCGCCCTGCAGCTGCTCAGCACTTATCCCGGCAGGCGCAGCGCCGAAGCCCTGGTCCAGGCGCTCGCTGACTCGGCGGCAATGGTAAGACGGGTCGCGGTGAGCGGACTGGCCAGCATGGACGCCGGTCGCAAAACCGCGCTGTTGCCGCCGCTGCTGACGGATCCGATACGCGCGGTACGCATGGAAACGGCGCGCCTGCTGGCCCCGCTCCGCCAGACGCTGCCAACCGCGGCCCAGGCCCGGCTGGACAGCGCCATGGGCGAGTACCTGGCCAGCCAGCAGCAGAATGCCGATCGCCCGGAAGCCCTGACCAATCTGGGAAACTTCTACGCCAGCCGCGGCGCCGGCGGGCAGGCGGAACAGTATTTCCGCCGCGCCCTGGCGCTGGATGCCCGTTGCGTAGTCGCTTATGCCGCCCTGGCCGACCTGTTGCGGGCACGTCACGAGGACGCGGCCGCCACGGAGCTGTTGCGCGCCGGTTTGCGGCAGCAACCCCACGCCGCTCTCCTGCACGAAATGCTGGGTTTTGCCCTGGTGCGCCTGAATCGCAAGTCCGAGGCCCTGCCGGAATTCGCCGCCAGCGCCAGCGACGCGCCGGACAGCAGTCGCGCCCAGTATGTGTACGCCGTTGCCCTGCACGACGCCGGCCGTGGCGATGACGCCTTACGCCTGCTGGAGACCGCGGCCCGGAAACAGGGCGATCGCAATGTGCTGCTGGCGCTGACTGCCTACCACCGTGATCGGGGTGACGTGACCAAGGCGAATCACTATCTGCAAACCCTGCGCGCCATCAATCCAGAGGATCCGGCCCTTTCCTCCCCGGGGCGCTGATTTCACCGTGCAGGGGCAAACACCTCGGCCGCCGCCGGGTTTTGCAGCGTCCTGAAAGCGACAATAATTCGTCATTTTTTTGCCGATACCTTTGTCAACAATTTTTTATGTTAAAAACCGTAACAATATTTTGACGCTTCCCCCCTCTACCCCCAGACAATCGACCGGTTTTGCCATGAAACACGGTTGGCACGCCACGTGAATATAAAAAAGTACGTTTATTGATGAGTTGTAACAGATTTAATCGCATCTCCTGTTTTACAACCCTCCCCTCCTCGGGTGCTAGCAATAGCACCCTTTTTTTTGTACAAACAAACCTTCGAACTCAACAACGGCTCCCATGATATTACGCGCGCAACCCAGTGTAGGTGCCGTCGACTGGCGACATGCGGCATGGCTGGAGAATTTTTACCCGCATACGCTGCCCGCAGACTGGCAACTGGCATTCTATGCCAACGAGTTTCTTACCGTGCTGGTTCCCCGCGAACGCTGGCTGGATCGGGATGCCGCTGAATGTGCACAATGGCTGGCGGAGGTGGGAAGCAATTTTCGGCTGTTTCTCGATTGCCCGCTGGACAGCGAACACACATTGCAGCGCCTGCAGCGTACCTTCGCCCAGCCACAGTGGCCAGCACACGCCCTGGGCGGCTTGCTGGTACGCAGCGACAATGCGGATTTTGTGCAGGCACTGCTGACAAATAACGCTAGCTTGGGTTGCCAGCTGATTGTAGGGTATAGTGGCGAGGAATTGACATTCCGGGATAGTCGGGACCATCCACCGAACTGGCTCTGGCTGCCGCAACAGCGGCAAGCGCTGAGCGAAGGCCACGGCATCAGTGTCGGCCTGATCGAACAGGCGCAGTGCCGCGATGACCGGTCCCTGCGCGCCCTGATCGAGAGTTTCATGGCACGCGGCGGTGCTGCAGCGCAGGAAGCGTATCTGTTCATCGCCGGAGACCCGCCCAGCACGGAAACTTTACGCCGGGCGAATATCATCGGCCAGTTATTGTAGTCAACCATGCTATCTACCTGAGGACGACACAGCAGACATCCTATGACGCAGCACGAACCCCTGGTCAAGATACGTAATTTGCATTTCTCTCGTGGCAATCGCAAGATTTTCGACGGCGTGGACATCGATATCGAAGCAGGCCGGATTACCGCCATCATGGGTCCCAGCGGCACCGGCAAGACCACCCTGCTCAAGCTGATCGGCGGTCAGTTGCGTCCGGACAAGGGCAGCATCCATGTCGACGGCCAGGAAGTACATCGCCTGCGCCATGGCCAGCTCTATGCGCTGCGCAAGCGCATGGGCATGCTGTTTCAAAGCGGCGCCCTGCTCACCGATATCAATGTCTTCGATAACGTGGCTTTCCCCATACGCGAACACACCAAGTTGCCGGAGTCCCTGATTCGCCACCTGGTGCTGATGAAGCTGCAGGCGGTCGGCCTGCGCGGCGCCCGCGACCTGATGCCCAGCGAGCTGTCCGGCGGCATGGCGCGACGGGTGGCACTGGCCCGCGCTATCGCCCTGGACCCGATGATGATCATGTTCGATGAGCCGTTCACCGGTCAGGATCCCATTTCCATGGGGGTGCTGGTCACCCTGATCCGTTCCCTGAACGACGCGCTGGGCCTGACCAGCATCCTGGTGTCCCATGACGTGGCGGAAACGGCGTCCATCTCCGACTACATTTACGTCATTTCCGAAGGCAAGGTGGTGGAACATGGCACGCCGGAAGCGATTAACCGCTCCGCCTCGCAGTGGGTGAAACAGTTCATGGAAGGCCTGCCGGACGGTCCGGTGCCGTTCCACTACCAGGCGGTGGATTACGCGGAGGATTTACTGACGGGGGGCGGTCGATGATCAACATGCTGCAGAAACTGGGGGCATCCACCCTCGGCATCTTCGAACGCCTGGGGCGGGGGCATCTATTCCTTTACTATACGCTGCGCGGTATCGGCAGCCTGCTGCCGCGCCCCAATCTGGTACTGGCGCAAGTCTATGCCACCGGCGTTCTGTCCCTGATCATCATCCTGGTGTCCGGCCTGTTCGTCGGCATGGTGCTGGGGCTGCAGGGCTACAATACCCTGGTGGACTTCGGCGCCGAGGAATCGCTGGGCGTCATGGTCGCCCTGTCGCTGGTACGTGAACTGGGCCCGGTGGTCACCGCCCTGCTGTTCGCCGGTCGCGCCGGCTCGGCGCTGACGGCGGAAATCGGCCTGATGAAGAGCACGGAACAGCTCTCCGGCATGGAAATGATGGCGGTGGATCCGCTGGCGCGGGTGATCGCTCCACGCTTCCTCGCCGGCGCCATCGCCATGCCCCTGCTGGCCGCCATGTTCAGCGCCGTCGGCGTCATGGGCGGTTATTTCGTCGGCGTCGGGCTGCTGGGGGTGGACGAGGGGGCCTTCTGGTCGCAAATGCAGGCCAGCGTCGATGTTGATGAGGACATTATCAATGGCGTCATCAAAAGCATCGCCTTTGGCATCGTTGTCACCTGGATCGCCGTTTTCGAAGGTTACGATTGCATACCGACGTCCGAGGGCGTCAGCCGCGCCACCACCCGCACCGTTGTCCATTCGTCGCTGGCGGTGCTGGGCCTGGATTTTGTACTAACCGCACTCATGTTCGGAGAATAAATCATGATGCATAGCAGAACGATACAACTGTGGGTGGGTATATTTGTCGCGCTGGGCATGGCTTCATTGTTTATGTTGTCAATGAAAGTCAGTAACATCAATGCATTCCGCGCTGTGGAAGGCTTTACCGTGACGGCCAAGTTCGAGAATATCGGCGGTCTGAAAGTGCGCTCGCCGGTCAAAATGGCGGGCGTGGTGGTCGGCCGGGTCGATGACATCGGCTTCGATAACGACAGCTACGAAGCCGTCGTCAGCATGAAAATCGAGGACAAATACCAGCACATGCCCCTGGACACCACGGCCAGCATTTTCACCGCCGGCCTGCTGGGCGAGCAGTATATCGGCCTGGAGCCGGGGGGCGAGGAGCAGTACCTGAAGGAAGGTTCGGAAATCAAACTCACTCAGTCCGCCATGGTGCTGGAAAACCTGATCGGCACCTTTCTGTTCGACAAAGCGGACAAGGCGGAAAAATCCGGCACTGCTGACAAAGGAAGCAAATAGATGATGAAACCCCTGATTCCGCTGCTCCTCATCGCGCTGTCGCCGACGGCCGCGCTGGCGGACGGCATCGATCTGGACCAGGCGATAAAACTGGCGCTGAAGAATGATCCGCGCATCAGGGAACGGCAGGCGCTGGTGGAAGCGGCGCGCGGCCTGCGCGACGAAGCCACGGGCAGCGAGGACCTGATCTACAGCTCCAATTTCTTCGTCGGCGTGGCGCCCGGCGTCAAAGGCGGCATGTTTAAAGACGGCAGCAACGGCAACGGCGACCTCAACGACAGCATGCGCGACGACGGCTATGACCTGGGCAACCTCAGCCCCTGGTACAACCTGCAGTTCACCATTATCAAACCGTTGAATACCTTCGGTAAGATCGAGAACTACACCGCCGCCGCCGAAGGCAATATCAAGGTGCAGGAAGGCGAAGTCAATCTGCAGCGCGCCTCGGTGATGTACGACGTGCACCGCGCCTACTACGGCTACCTCACCGCCAAGGATACGCGCCTGCTGCTGGAAGACGTGCGCAACCGCCTCAATGGCGCCATCTCGCTGGTGCAGGGCTGGCTGGAAAAAGGCAAGGGCACCACCAAGCAGTCCGACCTGTTCGCGCTGCAAACCGGCGCCGCAGTGGTCAATCGCTACCTGGCCGAAGCGGACAGCTATGAAAAAATCGCGCTCGACGGCCTCAAGGTGCTCACCGGCACCGGCCTCAACAAGGAGCTGAAAATCGCTGACACCGGCATCAAGCCGGTGGAGCTGCCCAAACGTCCGCTACAGGACCTGACGTCCGATGCCCTGGCCAAACGCCCGGAGATGAAGCAGGTAGAAGCCGGGCTGGCGGCACGCCGCTCGCTGGTGGAAGCGAAAAAAGCCGAGTTCAATCCCAATGTTTACATGGGTCTGGCCGGCGGCTTCGCCTACACGCCGGGACGCAACAGCCTCAACAATCCTTATGTCTACGATCCGTTCAACTGGGCGGGTTTGACTCCGGTGGTGGGCGTCAAATGGGACTGGTCCAGCGGCGCGCAACCCGCCAAGGTGAAACAGGCGCAGGCGGAACTGGACGCGCTGGTGGAAAAATCTACCTTCGCTCGTCAGGGCATCCCGTTTCAGGTAGCCGAGCAGTACCACATGGTGCAGGCCAGCTACACCATGGTGGAAGAAATGGCCCAGGCCAGCCGTGCCGGCCGGCGCTGGATGATCGCCAGTTACGCGGATTTCGAGGCCGGCCTGGAACAGGCCGACAAGGTCATGGGCGCGTTCCAGGGTTATGTCCTGGCGCACAGTGACTATCTCAAATCCGTCAATGATTACAATCTTAATGTAGTACGACTCAAGCAAGTTACGGGGGAATTGCAATGAACAGGAAGTTGTTAACGGGCATGGTACTGCTTGCCGGCATCTGGGCTCTACCAGTCAGCGCCGACGACCACCCGGCGGAAGTGCTGGTGCACAACACCGCGGAAAAAATTCTCACCAGTCTGCGCGCCGAACGTGAAGTGGTGACCAAAGACAACAAGCGGGTCTACGAACTGGTGGACAATATCATTTTCACCCACTTCGATTTCAACAAAATGGCGGCCTGGGTGCTGGGCAAGCACTGGCGTACCGCCAAGCCCGAACAGAAGGAACAGTTCACCCAGCAGTTCAAGATTCTGCTGGTACGCACCTACGCCAAGGCGCTGGTGGACAATATGGATCGCACCATTACCTATCAACCACTGCACGCCAAAGACGGGGCGGACGACGTGACGGTGCACACGGAAATACCCCAGGACGGCGGCTTTCCCCTGCCGATCAACTACAGCATGTACCTCAAGGACAACGCCTGGCTGGTCTACGACGTGGACATCGACGGCATCAGCATGGTCAAGAACTACCGCACCACCTTCGGCGCCGAGATCAACAAAGGCGATATTGACGCCCTGATCAAGAAACTCAAGGAACGCAACACCGAGGCCAAGGATGAGTGACAGCGTCAGCATCAACGCCGAAAACGGCCGGTTCGTGGTCAGCGGCGAGCTCAATGTGCGCTCGGTGCCCGGCCTGCTGAACCAGACGCAGGGCCTGTTCAAAGGCGGGGACGGCGCCATCGACATCGATCTGCAACAGGTGAGCCGGGCCGACAGCAGCGGCATCGCCATTCTCCTGGAGTGGATGCGCACCGCGCGCCGCGGCAATCGCCCCATTCATTTCCATAACGTGCCGCCGCAGCTACAGGCCATCGCCAAAGTCAGCGGCCTGGACCAGATTTTACCCATCAGCAACGCAACACCTGGAAAACAGCCATGAATCCGGAAGACGTAGAAAAACTCATCAAAGCCAGCCTGCCCGACTGTGAGGTCCGTGTCACCGGCGACGGCAGCCATTTCGACGCTATCGTCATAAGCCAGACATTTTCCGGCAAGTCACTGATTCAAAAACAAAAACTAGTGTACGCCGCGGTCAACAGCCAGATCGCTTCCGGCGCCCTCCACGCCCTGTCGATCAAGACCTATACTCCCGAAGAGTGGCAGCAGGCAAAAAAAATGCAACCGGGCAGCTGAATATTTGGCCCATCTCCGTGGCTGTGCGAAAATAAGCGCACGTACCCGCGCGACCGTCACCCACGGCGGCATTGCGGTGGGCGGTACTTAACAATAATTCGTAGCGAGACCTGCACTCCCCATGGATAAACTGATCATCAGCGGCGGCGTCCCCCTGGACGGCGAAGTAAAAATATCCGGCGCGAAAAACGCCGCCCTCCCCATCATGGTCGCCACCCTGCTGGCCAGCAGCCGCATGACCATACAGAATGTGCCGCACCTGCAGGACATCACCAC
>DKAS01000113.1 GCA_002448875.1 Proteobacteria bacterium UBA6920
TCGTCGGTTTTCCCGGCGAAACCGCCCATGACTTCGCCCTGCTGCTCGACTTCCTCAGGGAAGCGCAGCTTGATCGGGTCGGCTGCTTCACCTATTCGCCGGTAGAGGGCGCCACCGCCAATGCCCTGCCGGGCGCCGTCCCCGAAGAGGTGAAACAGGAGCGGCTGCAGCAGTTGATGGAGCTGCAGGCGGAAATCAGCGCGCAAAAACTCGAACGCCGCATTGGCCAGGAAATCCAGGTACTGGTGGATGAGATCGGCGAGGAAGACATCATTGCCCGCAGCAGCGCCGACGCTCCCGAGGTGGACGGCGTGGTCTATGTGGAGCCCTCGGTTAACGCCAAACCCGGCGATTTCCTGCTGGTACGCATCACCGACGCGGACGATTACGACCTCTACGCCGAACCGCTCAAAGCCAATTAAGCCCGACCGGCCGCTACCGGTTTATATCTGTTTTACATCTATCGTTATAAAGAAATACTGCTAATCCTTCCTTAATTCTTACCCGGTTTGTGGACGATAAATCGTTACAGTGTGTTTCCACGTCGGAGCGGCCGGTGTCTGCCCGAAAAAAATAAATCGCGGAAAGCTCAGCCAAAATGCGCCCATCGATTCTGCACAAGATCACTTTGCTGCTGCTGATACCCGTGGTCGGCGCGGCCCTGACTTTGGGCACCGTCGTCAAGTTGTACAATTTGATCACCACCAGCCACGACGTCATCTATATCGCCGGTCAGCAGGCGGTCCTGGCCAACGAAATCCATGAGTGGACCCATATGGTCATCAGCGGTCAGGACGAGGACCGGCCCGGCCTGCAGGCGCATATCGAGCAATTTGCGGCCAACCTCGAGGTCGTNNCCCCGCCGTAGCGCGCACCAGGCTGGCATGGCAAACGGTGAAACCCGACCTGATGCTGATCCTGATCAGCGACAAACACAGCGCCAGCCTGATATATGAGAGCATCGAAGACCGGCTGCATGAGCTGCCGGCATTGTGCCGCGCGATCACCGAAGCTTCCAACAATATGGACACGGCACTGCACCGTTCCGTCCTGTACATCCTGATGTTGTTTGGTGGCGCCTCGCTGCTGATGCTGTTTCTTGGCTACCGCACCCTGCGCCTGCATGTTCGCGAACGCAATCAAACCGAACAGCTTTTATCCCGACAGGCGCAGATCATCGACCAGATTCACGACTCCGTCATCGGCACCGACATGGTGGGCGTGGTCACGCTGTGGAACAAAGGTGCCGAACGCATGTTCGGCTACACCGAAGAAGAAATGCTGGGACAGCCGATATCAAGAGTATACCTGCCGGAAGACCACGATTTTCTCCACCAACAAATCATCAGACCTCTACTGACCAACAGCAATCATTCTACTGACTCCAGAATGGTGAAAAAATCGGGCGAAGTGTTCTATGCCAGCATGTCCCTTTCCCTGCTGGTCGATGAAAAGGACGCCGTCTACGGCATGATAGGCTACGCGATCGATATTACGGCGCAGAAACAGGCGCAGGACGCCATGCGCACGAGCGAGCAGCGTTTCCGCGGTCTGGTGGAAAGCAGCAGCGACTTCATCTATGAGCTCGACGCCAACGGCGTCTATACCTATGCCAGCCCGCAATTGATGCAGATTCTCGGCTACAGCCGCGAAGATATCATCGGCACCCCCATATTCGATTTAATGCACCCGGAGGACGCGCAACGCGCGCGCAGCAAATTCTGGGAGATCAGCGGCCAGCGCAAAGCCTATCATGGCCTGGAATATCGCTACTGGCACAAGCTTGGTCACCTGGTCATTCTCGAGTCCAATGGTCAGCCGAATTTCGCCGCTGACGGCAGTTTTCTCGGCTACCACGGCATAGACCGCGACATAACCCAGCGCCGTCAGGCGCAGGATGCGCTGAACAAGCTCGCCTACGGCGTGTCGGCCACCACCGGCGAGGAGTTTTTCCGCTCGCTGGCGCTCAATCTGGCGAAAACCCTGCGCGTCGATTACACCATCGTCGTCGAAACCGACTGCACTGTCGAACCCATCGGTCGCACCATCATTGTTTGTCATCACGACAGAATCCTGGAAAATTTCCAGTACGCCTTGATGGGCACACCTTGCCAGGACGTGGTTACCGGCACCCTGTGCTGCCACACGCGCAACGTGCAGCAATCGTTTCCCGAAGATGAATTGCTGGTGCAGATGGGCGCGGAAGCCTATATCGGCGTGCCGCTGCTCAATGGCGCCGGCCAGGTCATGGGTCTGCTGGCGGCGGTCAGCACCCAGCCCATTGCCGACCCCGAATTCGCGCAAATGGTTTTTCAGCTGTACGCCTCGCGGGCCGCGGTCGAGCTCGAACGCAAACACAACGAAAATCGGCTGCAGTATCTGGCCCACTACGATTCTCTGACCAACCTGCCCAATCGCATCCTGTTCATGGACCGGCTGCAGAACGCGCTGGCCCGCGCGCAATGGCGTGATCGTCTGGTGGCGGTGATCTTTCTTGACCTCGACCGCTTCAAACAGATCAATGACACACTGGGCCACGCGATCGGCGACGAACTGCTGAAGCAGGCGGCGATCCGCCTGACCAATAGCGTGCGTTCCGGCGATTCCGTCGCCCGCCTCGGCGGCGATGAATTTGTCATCCTGTTGAACGATATCGCCCGCAAACAGGATATCCCGCAGATCGCCCAGAAATTGATCGCGGCGTTCAACAGCGCGTTTTACGGCGACGGCAAGGAACTGTTCATCAGCGCCAGTATCGGCATCAGCATCTCACCGGACCACGGCGGCGACGGCGTCACTCTGATGAAACGCGCCGATATCGCCATGTACCACGCCAAAGAACAGGGCAAGAACTTCACCGTCTACGACACCAGCTTCGATGTCCACAACCTCGGCCGCCTGGAGTTGATGTCGGAGTTGCGCGATGCCATCCAGAATGAGCGCCTGGAGCTGCACTATCAAAGCAAGCTCGACCTGGCCAGCGGCAAGATCATCGGTGCCGAGGCGCTGCTGCGCTGGAAC
>DKAS01000201.1 GCA_002448875.1 Proteobacteria bacterium UBA6920
ACCAAGATCAGCTTCATGAACGAACTGTCCAATCTGGCCGACCGGCTGGGGGCGGACATCGAGAAAGTCCGCGTCGGCATCGGCTCCGACCCGCGCATCGGTTATTCCTTCATCTACCCCGGCTGCGGTTACGGCGGCTCCTGTTTCCCCAAGGATGTGCAGGCGCTGGAGCGCACGGCGCGGCAGATCGACTACCAGGCCGATCTGCTGACGGCGGTGGAAGCGGTCAACAACCGGCAGAAGCAGGTGCTGTTCGCCAAGATCAACAATCATTTCAAAGGCCAGCTCAAGGGTCGCACCATCGCCCTCTGGGGTCTGGCGTTCAAACCCAATACCGACGACATGCGCGAGGCCCCCAGCCGTACCCTGATGGAGGCGCTGTGGCAGGCCGGCGCCAAGGTGCGCGCCTTCGACCCGGAAGCCATGCATGAGACCCGTCGCATCTACGGCGACCGCGCCGACCTGCAGCTGTGCAAAACCGCGGAAGAAACCCTCAAGGGCGCCGACGCCCTGGCGGTGGCCACCGAATGGAACGTGTTCCGCAGCCCGGATTTCGACCTGCTGAAGAAACAGCTGGCGCAACCGGTGATCTTCGACGGCCGCAATCTCTATGACCCGGCGTCGTTACGCCGCCTGGGCTTTACCTACTACGCCATCGGCCGGCCGTGAGCGCAGCCGCGTCGGTAATACACTAACGCAACAATGGAGGGATAATGCGCATTCTGGTAACGGGCAGCGCCGGTTTTATCGGTAACGAACTGGCGATCAAGCTGCTGGCCCGCGGTGATGAAGTCATCGGCATCGACAACGTCAACGACTACTATGATCCGGCACTGAAGGAAGCACGCCTGGCGCGGATCAAGGATCACCGGGGCTTTACCGAACTGCGCATCGATCTGCAGGACCGGGAGGCGGTGGCCGCCGCCTTCGCCAAACACCAGCCGCAGCGGGTGGTGAATCTGGCCGCCCAGGCCGGCGTGCGTTACAGCCTGATCAACCCCCATTCCTATGTCGACAGCAACATCCAGGGTTTCGTCAACATTCTGGAGGGATGCCGGCAGCATGCGGTGCAACACCTGGTGTACGCGTCCAGCAGTTCAGTCTACGGCGCCAACACCCATATGCCGTTTTCCGTGCATCACAACGTCGACCACCCGTTGAGCTTGTACGCGGCGTCGAAAAAAGCCAATGAACTGATGGCCCACACCTACAGNNCTATATCGACGATATCGTCGAAGGCGTCATCCGCACCCTGGACCACGTGGCCACGGCCAGTCCCGCCTGGAGCAGCGACCAGCCCGACGCCGCGACCAGCAGCGCGCCCTACCGGCTGTACAATATCGGCAGCAATCGAGCAATCGAACTGATGCACTATATCGAGGTACTGGAGCAGTGCCTGGGCAAAAAGGCGCAGATCAACTATCTGCCCCTGCAGGCCGGCGATGTGCCCGCCACCTATGCCGACGTCCAGGACCTGATCAACGATGTCGGCTACAAGCCCGACACGCCCATTGCCACCGGCGTGGCTAACTTCGTGGACTGGTATCGGGCGTTTTACCGGGTATAGACGCCGGCCCCGCCGGGTTCAGCGACGCGCGACCGCGCGTCGCCGCCGGTAGAGCAACAGCAGGGACAGCAGCAACAGGGCAGCAGGCGCCTGCGCCGGATTGAGGAACAGACCCAGCCCCGGCAGAGGATCGGCTTTGCGCTGCCTGGCGGTCGTTGCCACGTGGTCCGTGGACTCCAGGGTCCAGCGCATATCGTCCTTGCTGGCGTGCACATTGGATATCACCGCGACCACCTGCAGAGCGCCGGCCGGCGCCTGCCAGTAACCCACGCCGTTGTTCAGCTCCACCGCCTCATGACTCAGACCGCCGCCGGTATCCACCAGCATGGTCAGCGCGCCGCTGCCATTGCCGACGGTGAATTTGTACAGACCCGTGGGATTGCGAATCTGGGTGTACAGACTGGACAGATGCAGCTGCGGGGCGTAGCGGGAATCGGCGCTGGCCAGATTGGCTTCGCTGGGCGAATCGCCGGAACTGATACTGAGGTTGACGCCGTCGACGGTGCGATCCACCCAGATCAGCGGATAATTGCTGCCGTCGGAGTATTTGCCCGTGTCGTACTGCCAGGTAGCGTATTCCTGATACGCTACCTGCAGATTGGAAGCGCGGTCCTGCAGTGCGGTATCCACCGACGTCAGGGTGCTCCAGGAACTGGTGGCGGCGTACTGCCAGACGCTCTTTATAATGTCATTGCCAAAACGCTCGCCCAGGTAGCGCGGCCAGAGAAAACGCCCGTACTGGATCAAGAGCACGTCATCCATGGCGTCCAGCGACAACTCCGGCCACTCCTGACTGCCGTCGTCGCGCACGCCATCACCGTCACGATCGGCGGCAATGGGTTCGCCGTTGTCGTACTGACCGTTGCCGTTGGTATCGACGTAGGGTTCGCCGATATAAAAGTAATTGTCGTGGATGGTCGGGTAAACGATATCCTCCATCCAGGTGGCGGTCTGTTCCATGAACGACGCCGCCTCCTGGCTGGAATAGCCGTTCTGCACCGCATGAAAATACTCGTGGGCGGCGGTCACTTTCAGCGGCAGCGTGGCATCGTCGTATCCATAGCCGATGAAATCATTGTCCAGCACCATATAACTGTATGCGGCATAGGGCAGGGCCGGATCGCTGTACCTGCCTTCGGCCACGACGTAGCCGTACAGCGAGTGGGAAAGCAGTTCGGTAAGATAAACGTCGAACAGGTCGTTGCCGCCCTTGCCGCCGTCGGCGGGCACCGCCTTGTAGCCCAGTTCGCCATGTTCCTTGGCATACACCTCCTCCAGTACCGTACCGACCACGGTGGCAAACGCCAGCGTCGAACGGTTGACCGAACTTTCGACATACTGCACGCGAAAATGCGCGGTGTCATAATGCTGCACCGGCAGGTTGCTGTCATAGCGCCAGGAGGCTTCATAGGAAACGCTGGTATCGGTCGGCCGCGCCAGCCAGGGAGCGAGCAGATTGCGCGACTCCAGCGTCAAATCGTCCCAGTGGCGCGACGCCAGCGCCAGCAGGGGGGTCAGATCACGGCGTGGATGAGCACTGGCCAGACTTTTCATTGCCAAGGTCTGCGGCTGGTCGCTGGCGGCATGGCTCGCCAGAACCTGCTGAATATACTGGTCCAGATTCTGCGACGCGGCCTGGGCTGCGCTCGCAAGGCTCGCGGCGGCCGCCAGTGCCGCCATGGCCAGTGACGAAAATTTTGTCATGCTTTCCAGTTCCAACGGATGTAAGATTCGGACA
>DKAS01000171.1 GCA_002448875.1 Proteobacteria bacterium UBA6920
GCGGGGTTCGCCCTGGGAACTCTACGGCCTGTTGCGGCAACTGGTGTCCGAGTTGGGGGCGCTGGCGGGCTTGCAGCCGACCGCCGATGACGAACCGGGAAAATGGCGCGCCGATTACCGGCACGATGCTTTGAGCGAGTCTTTTCGCGGCATTCTTCAGCATCTGCAACGTTTACTGGGCAGGCTGGCGGCGCCGGCGCAGCTCATTGTGGACTTGCCCTTCGATGGCACGTATTACAGTGCGCCGGTGGCGGCGGAAGCATTACGCACTGGGGGCAAAAAGTATCTGCGTGTTCACCTGGCGGCGGAAGGAAGCAATCTCGTTGGCTTGCTGGCAAGCACGGCCAAGGTCGGTTCACGGGAATTCCTGCCTATGCTGATCGCCCGCTCGCTGCCCGGTGTCGTCCTGCGCCAGGCGCCGGCGCCGTCTTTGCCGACTGTCTGGCGGGAAGGCCAGTGTTTTTTCAGTCTGGAGCCGGCGGGTGCCGCCTGGGACAGTATTCTGCGCGACGGTAACCTGGCTGTTTACAGCGAGCGCAGCGAGGATTATGCGGCGATGGATCTGCTGGTGATACCGGACTGAACTCGGCACCGGCGCAGCATCGGGTCCGCGGGAGGTGCCGGCACTGCCGGCGACGACTGGCCGCGGTGGAAACGGATGAACACGAGGATCGCAGCCATGGACAAGGCCTACGCGCAGGATACGCTGTTGCAGTGTTTTGCCGATCTGTTGCAGTTTGCCCTGCTTGCCCAGCACCAGCCGCAAGCGCTGGCAGGTGATGCAAACAGTGTGCGCCATGCGCTCGACCGCCTGCTGACGCTTAGTTTGGAAACGGCCTGTCACTTCCACAAGGATATGCGCGACTACGACCAGGCGCGTTTCGCCATCTGTGCCTGGCTGGACGAATTGCTGATGGCTGCCGCCTGGACGGGACGGGGCAGTTGGCGCCAGTATCTGTTACAGAATCAGCTTTACCACACCACCAATGCCGGCGTGGAATTTTTCGCCCGTCTGGCAATCCTGCCTACGGCTGCGGTCGAGGTGCGCGAAGTGTTTTATGTCTGCCTGGCCATGGGTTATACCGGCCGCTACAACCGACCGGGTGACGAGACGCCATTGCGGCAGTTGCGGCAGCAGCAATTCGTTTTGCTTAGTGAAGCCGTCGGTGGTCGTGTTGCCGATTTTTCCCGGAGTGCGTGCGGAGTCGTTGGCGCGCCTTGTTTGCAGCGACCAGCCAGCCGGCCCGGTTGGCGCCGGGCGGCCTACTGGTTTATGCCTCCGCTGCTGCTGGCCTGCGCCTGCCTGGCATACGTTTTTCTACTGGCTCCACCGCTGTCGGAAGTCGCCAGTCAGGGTGTGGCTTTGCCATGAACCATTGGTTGACACTGCTGCGGCTGAGCTGGCGTTGTCACTGGCAGGCGCGTCGCCTGCGCGGTCACTTGCGGCAGGCGGGCTGGCGCTCCACCGCCGCCAGGGGCACGGTATTACTGGCGGCCGATAGCTGCGTTGCATCCTTGTTTCCCGGCGCGCACCGCGTGGGGAGTGCAGGAAAAATTGATGGCGAAGAGTCGGTGTATCGAATGTGGCGCGCCGATCAGCTGCTTATTGTGCATCTCGACGCCGAGCCGGTGGCGATGCCGGCAGTGGCAGCGCAAGCGGTCCGCCGGGTGATGTTACGAGCTCTGCGCCGCCAGGGCCTGGAGCTGGTGTTGCGCCACCTGGTGGTGGCGGATCTTCCGGCAGCGGGGGAGGCGGCGCCTGCGCTGCTAACCAGGCGCGCCGCTGTGTGGCGCGATTGCTGGCAAGCCATGCTTGACGCCGGTGAGCGGGTGCCGCAGGTGATCCTGGTCGCGGGACCGGCGCCGATCCTGCCGGTTGCCGGCGGATCGCTCAGCGACGGAACCGTGGAAAACCGCGTTTCCCGGCTGCTGCCGGCGCGCGAAGCCGCGGCAATCGATGAAATCCGGCAGCGCCTGCGCTGGTTGAGCCTGCACGCGTTGCAACAGACGGAGTCAGCCACGGCAAAACAGCAGATTGTGCAGCGCTGGCGCCAGGCCTGGCAGACTCTGGCTGGTCTTGCCACGCACCTGCAAGCGCTGCCGCCAGCGCCGGGTGCGGAGCGACCGCGTATTTCCCTGGGCGTGGTGCTGGCGGCTGCGCCGGCCGTGGATGAGCAGACACCGTTGCTTACCCGGCTGGGTGTGGGCAGCGGACTGTCAGGCTTGCTGACTTCACTGACCGTCGAGCCGGCGGACTGGTCACGGCGTTACTGGCAGCGTTACCGGCGCCGGCGCGATGTGCTTGCTGCCGCCTGGGGTGGCTTGTGTATCCTGGTCGCCGCCGCCTGGTCCTATGATGCCCTGTCCATGCAGGAACAAATGCAGGCGCTGCAACGCACTATGCTGCCGACGGAGCCGGCGCCCGCCGAATCCCGCCTGCAGGTGATGGCGCAACGTGTCGCTATTCTCGACGCGCAGAATTTACCGCAGGCGGTGCCGGGACCGGTGGCGGCACTGCGCCGCAAGACTTTGCGCGATTTACGGGCGGGGTATGTCAGCGACTATGCGCGATCCGTCGCGAATCCCCTGGACGGCAGTCTGGATCGCTCGCTGATGCTGCTGGCGGACGTGGCGGCTCCGCGATTGCGCATGGCCTATGTGCAGTGGTTGTTGTGGCGCATCTCGGTATGGCAGGCGGCCGGGGCAGCGCAGGCAGATGCGCGCCAATTGCGTGCCACCGCGCCCGGCCAGGTGCTGGCGGCCATCGATCCCGACCGGTCTGCGGATAACTCCGACCAGTGGGTACAGGGATTTGTCGACTACGCGTTCTGGGTGCAGCAGCCGCAGTTGATTCGATCGGCCCTGGAGCAGGATCGGCAGCGCCTGAACTACGCTTTATTGTTCACGAATCACGGACTGAACTGGCTGCGCGACTGGCTGCTGCTGGATCCAAAGGATGCTGCGTCCGCCACGGCACTACCGGCGGGCGCTGCAGGCGGCGAAGCGGAGGCGGCGGTTGATCCCTTGTTCACCCTGACGGCATGGGAGCGGTTGCAACGTTTGCTGCAATCATTCGACGGGGTACTGGCGGATGACGCCGACTATCAGGCGGCGCGCGATGCATTCACGCAAAACTACCGGCGCGACTATGTCGATGCCTGGGCACACTATCTTGCCGGTGTCGCCAACGCACCGCTGCCCAAGGCGCCGACCGCGCCGGAGGCCGCCGCCACTCTGGCTGCCGCCAATTCCCCCTACTTGCGCGCGCTGCACCGCGCCGCCTTGCAATTGACCTTACCCGACGCGCTGGCGCAGGCGGGGGAGCTGCCGGTCTGGGTGCGGGAAGTGCGTCAATATGACTGTATTCTGACCGATTTTCGGGTGCTGGATCTGGCGTCGGAAACTGCCCCGTCGCCCGCGGCCGCGCAACCCCGCTGGCAGCAATGGCTGGCGCAGTGGCTGCCCTGGGGCAAGAGTGCCGCCGCCGGCGTGCGTTGCGACGGCGCCGCCGATCTCCATACCACACTGGCCGACTACCGAGGTACGCTGCGCCGTCTGGCAACCCGGGCGGCCAGCGACGACCAAGCGTATGCTGTCGTGGTCGCCGCCTATCAGGCGGCGGCTGCCGGAACCCAGGGGGAAAATGCCGCGGCTGAACATTTCTCCGTCGTGGCTCGCCTGGGCTGCACATCACCGGACAGCGATCGACTGGCCTGCCGGCTGCTGACCCGCCAGTCCAGGCAGGTGTGGCGCTTGCTGCTGGCGCAGGCTGCAGGCGAGTTGCAGCGGCAATGGCGCCAGGAAGTGACCGGTGCCGTGCAAACTATGGATGAGGTGACGAAAACCCGCGCACTGTTTGGCGCCGCGGGCAAGTTGCGTCAGTTTCGCCAGCAGCGCCTGACGCCGTTCCTGGCCGTTGACCACGACGGCGCGCCGCGTCTCAGGTCGCTGTGGGAGCAGTCCCTGCCGCTGCAGCCGGCGTTTTTGCGGCTGCTGGCGGATGTCGCCATCGATGCGGTTGCCACCGCCGGGGATCTTGTGGTGGAAGTGGCCGCGCTGCCCACCGACAGCAATGCCGAAGCCAGGATCAAACCCGCTGAAACCCGCTTGCTCGTGCGTTGCCGTGGCGAGTATCAGCAACTGGTCAACCGCAACTATCCGGTGACGCGCAGCGTCAACTGGACGCCCGGCGAGTGCGATGAAGTGCGGGTGCAGGTGGGTATAAACGGCAGGTTCGTCGAAAAACGCTATGCCGGCAGCGGCGCCTTTCCCGCCTTCGTCGAGGATTTTGCCGGCGGCAAGCGTGATTTTCACCCGGGAGATTTTCCCGCGGACTCGGCCTGGTTGCAGGCCGGCGGCGTAACCCGTATCGGGGTGCATTTTCGCTTGCACGGCCAGGAAGCGGTGACGCGCTTGACCCGCAACAGCCGGCTGCCGGTGCCGGAAATCATTATCGATGATCAGGAGCATGGCTGAATGCAAATAGATTCGCAGCTGCAGGAAATATCCCTGGCCCGGTACCGCGGTCTGCTGGCGGCGGCGCCGCCGGTGCCGGCGGAGGATCTGCATTCACTGGAAATTTACCATGACCTGCAGGATGAGCTGGCGAAAGACGGTGAAATGCAGGGCGCGGCGGTGAACTGGCCGCGGGTGCACGATCTGGCTCTGCGGGTGTTGACCGACCATGCCCGGGATCTGCTGGCGGCGGCAGCGCTGACTCTGGCGCTGGCGCATTTGCGCGGCGCGTCGGGCCTGGTCGAGGGGCTGGCTTTGCTCGCCGATCTGCTGCGGGAGCCGCCGCGGCAGCTGCCGCCGGTGGCAAAGCGCAGCGGCAACCGGCGCAAGATTCTCCTGTGGCTGGACCGGCGCATGGCCGCTGTGGTCGCCTCCGCCGCCACTGTTGATCACGACCGTACGGATTGGCACCGGGTGCTGGTGGAGTTGCGCGGCCTGGCCCAAATGGGCGATGACCCCGCGGTGATGGATCCGGTCCTCTTCAGCGCAACGCAGCAGGCCCTGGCCAATACGTCGACGGCCATGATTACCGCGGTGGCGGATACGCAGCAAACACCCGTGGCAGCGGCGGAGGCGGTGGCGGAAACCGCCGTGATACCCGCGGAAAACCAAAGATTGGACCCCGGGGAATCGACGGGCGGGGATGGCCCGGAGGAACGGGCAGGCGCGGTGCGCCGCCTGCAGCAGGCGTTGCGCCACCTGGCGGAAGACTGTTTGCGCGATGGCCTGCAGCAGCCGCGTTACTACTACCTCAACCGGCAGGCCTTGTGGCTGGGGGTGGAGGCCTTGCCGCAACAGAGCAACGGTGTCTGTGTGCTGCAGCCGTTTGCGGCCAGCAGCCTGCAGCTGCCGGTCGCCGATGACGACGCCGGCCGGCGCGGCATCGTCACCGAATACGAACAGGCCTTTACTTACCATCCCTTCTGGTTCGCCGGCCAGTATCAGCTGGCGCAGACCCTGCGGCGCTGGGGCGTGGAGTACCAGGAAGCCTGCGCAGTGATCGCCGCCGAGGTGCGCGCCTTGCTGGCGCGGCTGCCCGGCCTGGCCACGCTGCGCTTCAGCGACGGCAGTCCGCTGTTTGACAGCGTCACGCTCGCCTGGCTGCAACCGGCACCGGCGGCAAACGCCCCGCTGCCGGCAACCGTGGCGGCGGCGCCGGTCCTGCCGCCGGCACGCCTGGATGCCATCGTCAGCGGATCGTTGCAGGCCATAGAACAGGCGTTGCAATCCGCCGCCGACGGTCGCAGTCGTTATTTCTGGACCTTGCAACTGGCTCGCCACTGCGCCGGCCATGGCCGGCGGGACGCAGCCGTCTGCCTGCTGGAGGCGCTGGAGGACCAGGGCAGGCAAATGGGCCTGGCGCAATGGGAACCGGAAATGTACCGCGAGTGCATAGAAATTCTACTGTCGACCTTGCAGACGCTGGCGCAGCAGGAGACCGGGGATCAAGGCTACTACCGGCGGCGAGCCGCCGCGCTGTACCAGCGCTTATGCCTGATGCTGCCCTGGTCGCTGCTCCAGCGCTATCAGAGCTGCTGCACGCTGGCGATGGCAGATGGCGAACCATGACTGACTGGCCGACGCCCGGCCCGTGACTGCGTAAACCAACACCGATGGTGATCAAGGAGGAAAACATGGCACGTGATACAACGATTGCGCCCAGGGAAAGGATAAACATCGTTTATAAGCCCGCCACCAGCGAAAGCAGCGAGCAGGTGGAGCTGCCGTTGAAGCTGCTGGTCATCGGCGACTTCGTCCAGCAAAGCGCGGCACCGCCGCTGGAAGAGCGCCGGGTCATTGGCATCAACAAGGTGAACTTCGATGATGTGATGGCGGGTATGGATAACAAGTTGGCCTTTGCCGTGCGCGATGTCCTGCGCGCGGGGACGGACGGCGATATTCCCATTCACCTGGGTATCGAAAGCATGCGCGATTTTTCCCCGCAACGGGTGGCGGAGCAGGTGCCTGAGCTGCGCCAGTTGCTGGAGCTGCGCATGGCCCTGACCGCGCTCAAGGGGCCGATGGGTAATGTGCCGGCGTTTCGCCGCATGCTGCAGGCCATCGTCGAAAATGAGACAAGCCGCAACGCCGTCCTGCAGGAGTTGCAGGCCGGCGAGACGGCGATCACTCCGCAAACCGATGCCAGGGAGGAATCCGTATGACTCAGAGCATACCGATCGAGGATGCGGCGCCCACTGCGCCGTTACTGCGGCAAATAATGCAGGAAACGCGCATTTCACCGCTGGACGAAAGCTTCGGCCTGGCGCGCCGTGGCATGGAGGTGTTTCTGCGCGAAGTGATCACCGGTGGCCGCTACCAGCAACGGGTCGAAAAAGCCCTGGTCGACCAGATCATTGCCGAAATCGACGCCCGCATCAGCCGGCAGCTGGATGAAATTCTGCATCACCCGCAGTTTCAACGCATGGAATCCCTGTGGCGGGGGCTGCGCTTTCTAGTGGACAACACCGATTTCAACGAAAATATTGAAATCAGTCTGTTGAACGCCGGCAAGGAGGATCTGCGCGAGGATTTTATCGACAATCCCGACATTACGCTGTCGGGGTTGTACCGGCATGTATACAGCGCGGAGTTCGGTCAGTTCGGCGGCAAGCCGGTCGGGGCGCTGATCGTTGCCGCCGATTTCGGGCCTAGTCAGCAGGACCTCCGTCTGCTGAAGAATCTGGCGGCCATCGCCGCCATGGCCCATGCGCCACTGCTGGCGGCGGCGGCGCCGGAGTTTTTCGCGCTGCAGTCCTATGAGGAGCTGGCCGCCATCAAGGACATGAAATCGATTTTCGAAGGACCGAAACACGCCAAGTGGCAGGCTTTTCGCGAAACGGAAAACGCGCGCTATGTCGGCTTGACCCTGCCGCGCTTTTTACTGCGCGCGCCCTATGGCAGCGAGAATCCACTGCGTGGTTTTAACTACAGTGAAAGTACCGGCCACAACCATGAGCACTACCTGTGGGGTAATGGCGCGTTTGCCCTGGCCAGCCGGCTCAGTGACAGCTTCGCCCGTTACCGCTGGTGTCCCAATATCGTGGGTCCGCAACATGGTGGCGCGGTTCAGGATCTGCCGCTGCATTATTATTCCGCCGCCGGCGAAACCCGGGTGATAACGCCCACCGAATCCCTGATTTCCGACCGGCGCGAGTTCGAACTGGCGGAGCAGGGCTTCATTCCCCTGACCATGCGCAAGAGCGGTGACGATGCCGTGTTTTTCTCTGCCAATTCGGTGCAGAAGTGCAAGATCTTCGCCGACAATGATCAGGGGCGGCAGGATGCCGCCAATTACAAGCTGGGAGCCCAGTTGCCCTACCTGTTCATCATTACCCGCCTGGCCCACTATATCAAGGTATTACAGCGGGAACAGATAGGCAGTTGGAAAAGCCGCGCGGATGTGCAGCGGGAGCTCAATGCTTGGTTGCGTCAGTACATTTCCGATCAGGAAAACCCGCCGGCGATGGTGCGCAGCCGGCGGCCGCTGCGTGCCGCCCACATCGAGGTCAGCGAGACTCCCGGTGAACCCGGGTGGTACAGCGTGCAACTCACGGTAGTGCCTCATTTCAAATACATGGGAGCCAACTTTACCCTGTCGTTGAAGGGCAAGCTGGACAAAGCATGAAGACGACGGCGCGCTACGGGCGGGTGGCGTCGCCGCCGGACCCGGCGGCCAGCGGCCAGCGCGGGCTGTCACTGGTGCAACGCCTGCAAGCCATGGAAAGCGGGCACATCGGGCAAGGGCAATGGCAGACCACTCTACTCGTGGACTCCATTGTGGAAAACCTGACCTGCTGTCTCAATGTGCGCCAGGGGGGTGCCTGGATAGCCAATGACTACGGTTTGCCGGAATTCAGTGGCTTGTCGACACACTGCGATGTGCTGCATGGCGAACTGGCGGCGGCGATCAAGGCCTGTGTACTCAAGTTCGAGCCGCGTCTCAGTCAGGTTGGCGTGCGCGCATTAGCGCACAGCGGCGATCCATGGCCGCTGTGTTTCGCCATCGACGCCGTCCTGGCACGCGCCGCGGGAGCGGACAGTGTGCATTTCGAAACGCGGCTCGATCGGGCCGGCCAGGTGACGGTGCGCAGGTAACGCTATGGAATTCGAACAGTACTTTCAGGAGGAGCTGGCCTATCTGCGGCACACCGGAGTCGCTTTTGCCCGCGCTTATCCCAAGCTTGCTCCCATGCTCGCCCAGGGGGGGAACGATCCTGATGTGGAGCGTCTGTTCGAGGGCTTTGCCTTTCTTACCGCGCGCATTCGCCGTCGCCTGGACGCTGAGTTGCCGCAACTGGTGCACGGCATGTACGCGCTGCTGTGGCCGGAGTTGCTGCGTCCGCAACCGGCATACACCATGATGCGTTTTCGGCCGATTCGAGAAGCGGTATCCTCCGCGCAGTTGATCGCCGCCGGCACCGAAGTCGAATCCGTGCCGGTCGCCGGTACCCGCTGCCGATTTCGCCTCTGCTGGCCGGTGCTGTTACAGCCACTGGAAGCGGTCGCCGTCAGCCGCGTCGCCGCCGGCGGCAGTGAAGCGATCGCCATGCAACTGAAATTGAGTGCCGGCGTCACGACGCAGCAGCTGCGGCCCGCGCCCTTGCGTCTGTATTTGCACGGCGATGCCTACAGTACCGCCATGCTTTATTTCCATCTGCTGCATGAGCTGGTGGCGGTGACCCTGCAAGTAGATACGGCGGACGGCATTAGGGAAATCAGTCTGCCAGCCGATTGTGTTACTGCCGGTGGTTTTGGTGCCGACGATACCCTGCTGGCGGACGAAGATTGCGCTTATCCCGGTCATCGCTTGTGGCGCGAATACTTCAGTTTCGCGGTGAAATTTCTTTGCGTCGACGTACAAGCCGGGCTCGCGTTGCAGCAATTGCCCGCCAGTCAGTCGCTGATCTTGAGCTTTGTTCTGCGCCGCAGCCTGCCGCGGGCGGTGCGGATCGACGACGACAGCCTGCTGCTGTATTGCGCACCTGCGGTCAATCTGTTCGCCGCCGACGCCGAACCTCTGCGCCTGGACCACCAGCGTTCCTCCTATCGCGTGCTGCCGTCAGGATACTGCAGCGGACACCAGCTGGTGTACAGCGTCGATCAGGTCCAGGGCTGGGACTGCCAGGACCGCCGTCAGCGGCCGTTTGCTCTCTATCTGTCGCCGCGGGCGCCGGCCGCGGCCGGCACCGGAAGTAACGGTGACTACTATTACCCCCTGCTGCAGCCGCGGCCGTTCGGTGATGGTCTGGAAACCCATGTAGTATTTCTCGGCGACGCCTGTGATCAATTGCGCGATTTAACCATGACCCTGGCGCTGACCTGCAGCAACGATGATCTGCCTGCCCGTTTGCAGGTCGGAGATATACGCCTGGCCACTGGCAGCTCGCCGGAATGCGCCACTTTCAGCAATCTTTGCGTACCGACCGGTACGCTGCCGCCTCCCATGGAGCCACAGGCTGTTTGGCAGCTGCTGGCATCCGTCACCGCCAATATCGGCGGCCAGCTGGATCTGGCGGGATTACGCCGCCTGCTCACCGCCTGCAATTTCGCCGTCGCGCGCGATCGGCAGGCGGCCCGTCAGCATAGCCAGAACATGCAGGCCCTGGTGGATCTGCAGTGCAGTCCGCAGACCCGTCTGCATCGCGGCCTGCCATTGAGTGGCTGGCGGGTGGATCTGGCGGTGCGTGGCAGTCAATTTGCCTGCGAGGGCGACATGTATCTGTTTTTGAATATTTTGCGGCATTTTCTCCGGGCCACCGCCGGCATCAACGAATTCAGTGAGTTGGTAGTGCAGGATACGGATCAAAAGGGAGTGTATCGATGGACCATGGACGTGGCGACCTCGGGCAGAAACGCGATGTAGCTGCTTGCCACCGTGAGCGCTTGCAGGATTTCTTTCATCTGGCACAGAGCCTGCGCAGCCGCGGCGCTGCCCAGCGCCTGGGTGACGAGGGGGTATTGTTCGACGTCAATCCATCCCTGGGTTTCGCGCCGCGCCAGGTGCATGATCTGCAGCCACTGGGCAGCCCCGGTCTGCCGGCTTATCGCATGACGGTCAACGTTTTCGGACTGTACGGCGTCAATTCGCCTCTGCCAGGACATTATGCCGAGGACGTGCTGCGCGCCGGAGAAGACGCGCCGCTGCGGCGCTTCCTCGATATTTTCAATCATCGCCTGTTAACTTTGTATCACGACGCCTGGTTGCGCCACCGGCATTACCTTAGCCCGGTGCCCGGCGGTCAGCAGATGATGCGTTGGCGCTTACTGGCGGTGGCCGGCAGCGGTGGGGTGGACAGTGCCGCGGTGCCCGCGGAGCTGGACGCCGCGAGTCTGCAGACGGTAGCCGGGCTTTTATCCGGGCGTCGACTTTCGCGCCTGGGTTTACAGCGTCTGCTGCGTTCCTACTTTGGCCTGCCGCAGGTGCGGGTCGAGGAAAATATCAGAAAGCGTCTTCCCATCTCCGCTGGTCAACGATCCCGCCTGGGCAAAATCGGCACACGCCTGGCGGCGGATTTCACCGTGGGTGGATCGGTGCGCGACCAGCGAACCATGTTTCGCATCGTGTTCAGCGAACTAAGCCTGGCAGCTTATCGCCGTTTTCTGCCAGTGGCCGCGGACCGGCTGGCCCTGCGCCGGCTGCTGCGGCTTGCCCTGCACAAACCACTGCGCTGGGAGCTGAGACTGGAACTGGCGGTGGGACAACGCCCGCCGTTTATGCTGGGCGCGAACCGTGGCCTGCGTCTGGGACTGGATACCTGGCTGGGACCGGGCGGCGGCCTCGCCTGGCGGCAGGACGAACTGGGATGAGGCGAATGGCGGCGCAGCCAACCAGGCACCCGCGGGGGGCTAGACAATGACGACGACACCGGTCGAACGACCGGGAACCGTGGCGGAATTCATCACCATCGCCACCTCCCTGGCCAGCAGAAAAAGCCTGCCGGAGATTTTGCAGCTGGCTGTCGGCGCGCTGTGTAATCTGGCTTTCGCCGATGCCGCCGCGGTGTATCTGCTGGACCACGCCAAGCGCAATTTGCTGCCCGAGTACTACCAGGCAGCTGCGGGCGATGTTGATCGCCCGCAGCTGCCTCCGGTTCCTTTATACCTGGACCAGCAGCGCAATATGCGCCACTACCTGGCCTACTGCGCGTTTACCGGCGGCAGTCGTTATTTCGCCAGTATCGATGATTGCCCTGGTCTGGAATTTCACGAATTCGTTTCCCATGACCAGTTGATCGGCAGGCGGACGCGCTCCCTGGCCGTGCTGCCGCTGCGCAACAGCGAGGCGGTGACTGTCGGCATGCTGGTGATTATCAATACCCGTGATACGGAACAGGGTCGTATCGCGGCTCCCGAGCGGCCATTGCGGGAAGTTCTGGAAGCCATCGCCTCCCATGTGGCGGTGACCATCAGCAATGCGCGCCTGCTCAAGGAAAACCGCCGCCTCGTCAGCGTGCTGGAGCACAGCAATCGGCGCCTGAACGAGGAGAACGTCCACCTGCGCAAGGATCTGGGTGGACGCTACGATTTTTCATCCATCATCGGCGACAGCGACGCCATGCGGCGGGTATTCGCGTTGCTGGAAAAAATCATCGAGGCTGACGCCACGGTGTTGATTCAGGGCGAAACCGGCACCGGCAAGGAGCTCATNNGACGTGCGGGTGGTGGCGGCCACCCATTGCGATCTGCAGCGCAAGATCGGCGAGGGCGAGTTTCGTGAAGATCTTTACTACCGGCTCAGCGTGTTTCCGATCCCGCTGCCGCCATTGCGCGAACGGCGCGATGATCTGCCAGCCCTGATCATGCATTTCACCCGACACTACAGCCAGCATTACCGCAAACAGACCCGCGGCATGGCGCCGCTGGCGCTGGAGCTGCTGCTGCGTTACACCTATCCCGGCAACATCCGCGAACTGCGCAATATCGTCGAGCGTTGTGTCATTCTTTGCGATCAGGACGGCTATATTCTGCCTGATCATCTGCCCGACCAGATTCTGCAGCTGCGCGGGCAAACGCCGCTGGCGGTAGGGTCGGATGCGCTGTCCGCGCCGGGTTCGCTGCGGGAGGCAGTGGAGGCTTTCGAAAGCGGATTTATTCGCAACGCGCTGGCGGCGTGCAATGGCAACCAGACCCGGGCCGCCGGCGAGCTGGGCATCGCCCGGCGTACACTGATAGAGAAAATAAATCGCTACGGTATCAGTCGCAGTCAGAATTTTGGTTGAGCGCGGTGTGCACTGCGCCGCACAATTTGCCGGGCGGGCCGGCGGGTAATCGCTCACAAGGAAGGCAGGGGAATCAACGCGAGTTGGGGTCGGGTTGGCAACACGCTGTTTTAGCGGCTGTTATTGATGGCGGCTACGGAGTGGCGGCTGGCGGATTCTGGTATGCGATGTGATAGGCAGGCAACAGAACATCGTTCATGGATGGGATGATGGCGGGGGCGGAGCATAGGGTGTCGGCCATGAGGGCAGGCCGGTGCACCTTAACCGGCAAAACCAGGACCAAGGAGGCAGCAGATGGCGGTACCGGCGTTCATGCGTATCAAGGGCACAACCCAGGGGCCCATTACCAAGGGGGCAAGTTCTCCGGAGAGCATAGGCAATCACGCGGTCAAGGATCACGTCGATGAATGCCGGGTGCTGGAAATAAAACACAATGTATTCAAGCCCGCCGATCCGCACAGCGGTCAGCCCACCGGCCAGCGAGTGCATGAACCCTTGATCATCACCAAATTGATGGACAAGGCATCACCCCTGCTTTACAACGCCCTGGCCAGCGGCGAGACCCTGACTGAGGTGGCGTTGCGCTTCTATCGCACGTCCGCCGCCGGTTCCATGGAGCACTACGCCACCTGGCTGCTCAATTCCGCCGTCATCGTTGGCATGCGCGCCATCATGCCCAATATACTGGATCGCAGTTTTGAGCAGTATGGTCAACTGGAGGAGGTGTCCTTTTCCTATGCTTCCATTACCTGGTCGCAAATCGTCGCCGGCACCGAGGCCACCGATACCTTTCGCGAACAGCAGACCGAGGGACACTCCCTGGGCTAGTTGCGGCGGGCGCTTGCTGGCCGGAGTACTCGCGTTGTTGATCGCGCCGTCGATCGTAGCCAAGGTCTCTGCCGCGGAGGCGAACTACTACCTGCTGCCGGAGATGCTGTGCGTGTTGACCCGGGGTGGCGATGCTACACCCCTGTACGCCGCCGGCTTGCAGGCCGGCTGGCGTCTGGACAACTGGCTGAGCGTGGAAGGCGAGTTGGGTTACAGCCTGGGCGGCGGGCGCTACCGGTCAGCGCCGAGTCAGCCCGATGGGCGAAGCACCGGCCGCTATCGCATGCAGACCCAGGCGGCATACACCGCCCTGCGTCTGCCCCTGGCGCCCGGCCTTTACGCCAAAGGCAGGATCGGGCTGGTGTATGAACGGGTGCAGCGTCGCAGCGGTTTGGGATCCGCGGATCGTGGTCGTGCGGGTCTCAGCGCCGGTCTGGGCGCGGGCTACGTTATTCTGGACAGGGTTACTCTGGAGCTGGCGTTGACCGTGCTGGAACGGCAGGCGGGTATGCTTGGCCTTGGGATGCACTACCGATGGTAAGTATTGTTTGCCCTGGCCGGCGGGTGGCTGCGGGGCCACAGTCACTGCTTGTGCTGCTCTTGCTGCTTGGTGCCACCGGCTGTGGCCGGATGCCGGTACCGCAGACGCTGGTGATCACCACCTTCCAGCGGGCGTCGATGTTGCCATTGCAGGAAACGGTGGCGGCGGGGGATCTGAACGGATTGCCGGCGGCGCAGGCACCGCCCCTGGCCTTGACGGTTACGCCGGTGACCAGTCTGCCTGCCCCGGAGGCAGCGCCGCAAGGGTCGGTGCTCAGCGAACGATTGGCGTCGGTGCCAGGGACAGGTCTCGTTGCGGAGTCGGCAACAGCGCCGGGACGGCCAGCGGTCGCGTCGGCGGTATCGTCCGGATCATCGTCCACATCGCAGCCCGCAGATACCCGAGAGCGCTGTTGCCTTGCTCCTGCGCCGATGGCTCAGGCGCAGCGGCATCCCGTCGCGGCGGCCCGGCCACGCTCCTCGCCGGTCGCCAGCGCGCCGCTTAAAGCAGCGCAAACTCCGTCCGTTCGCGATGACGCTGCCGGTCTGGCCGCCCTGTTGGACGCCGCGCACTCCGCCCTGCACGCCGGCGATCACCGCCTGGCCTATGAAAAACTACAGGCCGTGCTGGCCCGCGATCCGCAACATGCCGCCGCCCGCCAGCTGTTGCACGACAACGCCGCCGACCTGGCCGAGCTGCTGCATCACGATGCCATGCAAAGCTACCGCCGCCAGCAACTGACGGAGGCCATCGGCCTCTGGGATCAGGTGCTGGAACTGGCGCCGGAGCACGCCCTCGCCCGGGACTACCGCCAGCGGGCGCAGGAGCTGCAGGCCCGCTTGGCAAAAATACAGTAATCTTCGCCGTAGACTCCGCCATTCATTTGTTGCATCCTCCCGGCTCATTTCCTGGCCGTCGCTGCCGATACTACCTATTGGCAAAATCAGAGGAGGTTTCGCCTTCATACCACATTTATAAAGTTATATTTGCGGCATGAAGAAAGCGTAGAAAAAACATAACAATGATGACCAAGCGTTTTCAATATCAAGCGGAAGTCAGCGGCTGGAACCACAAACAGTTGAACGTCTGGCTGCACAAATTTTGTACTGATATCTGTGAGCTGTCCCGGCCCGAGTCGGGATCCAAAGTGCACAGCGCGCACTACAAGAACCGCATGATCAATGTGAAGAGTTTCGTCAGGCCCAAGTCGTCCTACCTGACCATCATCGTGACCACCCGTGGCTGGGCGCCCTGGCGCAATGACGAGGACTTCGTCGGCAGCATGCTCAGCAACACCGGCGGCAATGTCGCCTACTACCCGAACAAGACGGCGCAACGCGCGCTGTTCTCCGACAACGAATTCAACAAGTCGAATTTCATTGTCTATACCAGCCTGCTGCTGCTCGCCGTCGCGGCCGGCCTGGGATCCCTCTACGCCTATTTCTGCCCCTAGGGGTTGGGTCGGACGTTTTCTATTGGCAGCTGGACATAAAGCGCGCGGCGGACGTGGCGCAAGGATTGGCTTTGAATTTCGGGGCTTCGGATTTTTTTTGACTGACGGCGCTCGGTGACGCCGGCGCTGGCTCGGGCGCGAGGGGTTTGGTTTCTTCAGCGGGAGCGGCGGCGGCTTGCGCGTCACTGGCCGCGGTCGCAGCCAACGCGGCGCGTTCCGCCTCCTGTCTGGCTTTTTCCGTCTCCGCGCGCTGCTGCGCCAGTTGTGCCTCCAGGATTCGGGTGTTTTCCTCGTGTTTGCGAATCTGCGCCGCCTCGAAGGCACGCTCGCGCGCTAAGGATACCTCCGATTGATGCAAGCGCTGGGCTTCGAGGCGCGCGCGTTCGGTGGTCCGGCGTTGATTCTCCAATTCCTCTTCCAGTTGTTTTGCCCGGGCGGCTTCCTGCTGTAATCGCTCCGTTTCCTGCCGTAATCGCTCCGTTTCCTGGCGTACTACCTCCGCCGCGGCCTGCTCCGCCTGCCGTTGATCCTTGATGAGTTGCGCGGCGGTGGGTGCCGCGGGTTGCGGCGTGGTCACCGATCGCGGCCACAAATACCAGCCGCCGGCAATGGCGGCGACACAAACCAGTGCGAGCATCTTCCGCGATTTGCGGGCAGGTACCGCTTTCGTTAGGGGCGGCGGCTCCATGGGCGTATCCAGCACGGGAATTTGTCGCATGCTGGGCAGGGAGGCGAGCAGGGCCGCCGCCACCTCGGCGCCGGTCTGGAAGCGATGCTTGGGATTTTTCGCCAGCAGCCGGTCGACGATGCGGGTCAGCGGCAGGGGCAGGTCGTCGATGGCCAGCGCCAGGGGGGTATGCGGCTCCTCGACGATTTGCCGCAACAAGTCCGCGAAGTTTTCGGCGGTAAACGGCGGTTGGCCGGACAGCAATTCGTATAACAATGCGCCCAGGGAAAACAGATCCGACCGGCCGTCGGGTTTCAGCCTGCCGCATTGTTCGGGAGACATGTAGCGGGTGGCCGCCGTGAAACTCTGGGTTATCGCGCGATTGTTCTCGCTGCCCAGGGATTTGGCGATGCCGAAGTCGGTGATCTTGACGAAATTCGAATTGGGCAGGAGCATGACATTGGCGGGTTTGATATCGCAATGCACCACCCCCTTGCCGTGGGCGTAGTCCAGCGCCGTCGCCAGTTGAATGCCGATTTCGACGGCCTCGATCTGCGGCATGACGCCCCAGGCCAGCACCTTGTCCAGAGATCGTCCGGGCACCAGCTCCATGACGATGAACGGTTTCCCGCCGTCGATGCCGATATCGTAGATGCTCGCTATGTTGGGATGATTCAAGCCGCTGGCGGCGCGGATTTCTTTGGCGAAGCGTTTGTGAAACTCGGCAATGGTGGCATGCTGGCTCTTGTGCAGAACCTTGATCACCAGGTCTTTATCTTTCTGCCGGTCATGGACCTTGAATACCACGGTCGCCACGCCCCGGCCGAGGGTTTCTTTCACCAGGAAACGACCCAGCTGGGTTTTACCGCCACTGGTTTTATTCGTGATGATGGAATTACTCATTGTAGTTCCAACCCCAACTCCGGAACCGGGTGCTGCGCGAGCATTCCACGACCGGTGAAGTTTTCGTATCCGGTCGATGCTACCGCTATTTAAAATTATTCAGGTTCAGGTCTTGCTTTCGTCACGGAATCAGTCTTTTTCCGCAGTGGGTGACGTCTGACATCGTTGCTTGCTCAGACAAGGTCGAATTGAATACCGCGACTACGCTGATTACTGCCTTGAGAACCGCCTGCTTACCCGCCAATTAACTATTAACATAATCTTCGCCGGCCCGGAGTTGGAGGCCCCAAGCCCGACGAAATTCCTAACATAACTTTTACAGGCCACTATAACACCGCTGCCTGTGGTCGCAAAGACGCGTGCTGGATTACCTGAGTTGCCGGAGTTTTACGGCTCGCGGGATGCGTATCGTCAGTATTTATATAGTCTGAGTGTGACATTGTGGGGAGCTGGGATTAAATGTGTGTTAACGGCGAGCGCCTATGCCTAAAGATCGAAGAGCGCCGCGGGTAGGAAGCGTTGTTTTCCTATGGCGCCCGTTTGGCCGACTATTTATTGCTTCTAAGCCGAAATCGACCGTTAAATTCTCCACAAATGGGATAATTCTCAACGAGTTAGCGTGGTCCGACCCCAGGCCACCAGGCCACGGTTGCTTAGAACGTGGTCATGCCGCTGTAGAATTTATAATAGACTTCCGTCTCCGCCGAATAGAAGTAGTCGTATTCAATCGGGCCAGGGGGCAGACCGGCGATAAACCGGCCGACATAAAAGACCCAGTTGACGGACAAGGTGTTCTGTCCCCAGGTGTTCTTCCATCCCGTTAGCTGGCTGAGATCCGGCGGTTCGAACCGTATCTCGCTCTGTGCCTCGAACCATGTCGGTGCCATAAAATAGGAGGTCATGGTATGGCTGGTCACGCCGGCCTGGATGTAGTCATCGAGCACCAACATATAATAATAATAGGGGCTGCCATAGACGGGATCGGTGACCCGCGGCACGGTAAAGGACAGTCGCGGATGGGTGGTGGCCGGCACGGCGGTTATGGCCGGCTGTTCATCCGTGGTTTGCGGTGAGGGCAGAGTCAGCTGCAGATCGCGCGGTGCCTTTAGATATTTGTAGTAGTAGACCCCGGTACTGGATTGCAGAAGATCCGGATAGGCAACCATGATCAAATGGCCTTCGCCGCTCAGGATGCTGGCGGCGGGGATGCCCTGAAAGGTCAACTGGGTGCCGCTGGCGCTGGCCAGATCATACTGGTCGGCGAAGCTCGCGGTCAGCGTGTAGGACGCGGTATTGTCAGGATTGGCGATTTGCACGCTGACGGGCGCAGCGGGTGTAATGGCCTCCGGCGCGTTGAAATCGAAGGTCAGCGTATTGTTGGCGGCGTCAACGGCGGTATTACGGAATATCAGATATTTGTCTGCCGTGAAACCCTGGCCGGCACTGCTGCCGGTACGGGCGAAAAAGTTGTAGGGCGCGGCACGCAGTGTGGCCGTGGTACCGGTAAAATCATTGATCTCCTGGGCGTAAGCGTTGTCGTGAACGGCGAGGATCTCCGTGGTCGCGCCGCCGTTGACGATGGTGGCGTTCACCTGTACATCCTCGGGGAGAGCCTGGTAACTCTTTTCGTCGCTGCAGCCTTGCAACAGAGGCAGACCATTGAGGTACAGGTCAGGAGTCAGGTAAAAAAAATCCACTTCGGTTTCCCCGCCCGCCATTTCGCAGACGCCGGCCAGCGCGTAACGCTGCTTTGCATCCTTGACTATGACGTTAAAGGTGCCGGGTGCGGTCGCGATCACCTGCCAGCTTCCGCCCGGACCGTCGGCAAAGGCCAGCCAGTCATAGTCCGAGGTGAGGGTGACGGTAATCGGCGCGGAATGGTTTTTATCTTTTTCCGCGCACCCGGCCAGCCCGACCAGGGTCAAGGCCATCACCGATGGCCACAGCAGCCAGGACTTGTTCATAGACTTACCTTTCCATCTGAAGTGTGTGCCTTGATAACTATAGGTCATATTCGATGGGATGCAAGGGAAGAGTGATGATCAGATGGGCCGGGTCAGCAGGAGCGGCGGCGTATTTACTAATTCCCGGGCGCGTGCCACCATCTATGGCGAACCCGTTCTTGCCCCGGCGCCGTATAGCGCCTGTTCACATATCGCTCAGAGCCTGCGGTGCTATACCGCCCGGCTTCGCGATCCTTACCCTTGCACAGGAGAGTCAACATGGTCGTCAAGTGGCATTACCCGAAGGTGCTGGCGCTTGGAGTCTTGCTGTTGTGTGTTGGTGCCGCGCAGGCGGAGGAAACCTTGAAGCCCTTCGTGCTGGCCAGTGTCGCGGCGGGCGAAGTGGATGCCGTGGCTGCCGAGGTTAAACAAAAACTGCAGGCGGCCGGCTTCGAGGTGGCGGGTGCGTACTCGCCCTACGCCGATGCGCAGGTCATCGTCGTAACCAGCGAGGCATTGAAACAAAACGCGGCGCAGTCACAGTTCGGTGGCTATGGCGCGGTGCAGCGCGTGTCCGTGACCAAGGTGAAAGACGAGGTGCAGGTGGCCTACACCAATCCGGTGTACATGGCCGCCGCCTATCGTATGCAGGGCGATCTGGCCGCCGTTGGCGTACAACTGGCCACCGCGCTGGGCAAAAAAAACGAATTCGGCCCGGAGGAGGGCTTGAGCGCCAAGAAGCTGAATAAGTATCATTATATGGTAGGTATGGAGTACTTCGACGAACCCAGCACCTTGGCGGAATTTCCCAGCTATGACGACGCGGTGAAGGCGGTGGAAGCCGGTCTGGCGGCCAACGACGGCGGTGTATCGAAGGTTTATCGGGTCGATGTCCCCGGCAAGCAGGAAAGCGTTTTCGGGGTAAAACTGACCAAGGAGTGCAGCGGCGACGAGTACATCATGAACTACATCGACTTCAAACCCACGCGCTCCACCGCCCACCTGCCCTATGAAATGCTGGTTTCCGGCGGCAAAGTCTATGCCCTGTACGCCCGCTTTCGCATCGCCATCAACTTTCCCGATCTGAAAATGATGGGCGCCAACAGCTTCATGAAAATCATGTGCGCCCCCAAAGCCATCAAGCAGGCGTTGATTTCCGCCAGCGGTCAGGCGCAAGCGCAGTGACTCGGTAAACCGGCGGCCGCGTGCCTTAGCAGCCGGTTTCCTGCTTCGCCTGGCCCGTCGAGAACCGCCGAACCCTGGGTGTCGTCGATCTGGAAGTCGGGGCAGTAGATGAAACTGGCCGGTCAGGTGAAAAAAGTCGCTGTGGTTGCTCGCGGTATTGAGTCATGGTAATTAACTTCAAACATGGTTCGCTCTGCTGAGGACTGAAAAATGATTATTAAGGAAGATCTTGCTGATTTGCCCGCCGCCGCGGGCAGAATGCGCGCGCAGGTTTTTCGCCCCGCCGCCCCCGGCAACTATCCCGGTCTGGTCTTGTTTTCGGAAATTTTTCAAATCACGGGGCCGATCCAGCGCTCCGCGCGCTTGCTGGCGGGGCATGGCTACATCGTCGTCGTGCCCGAGATCTTTCATGAGTTTGAGCCCATGGATACGCCCTTGCCCTACACCAAGGAAGGGACGGACAAGGGTAATCGTTATAAGACGGAGAAGGAGCTGAGTTCCTACGATAGCGATGCCCGTGCCGCCATCGAATATTTGAAAGCATTACCCGATTGCACCGGCCGCCTGGGATGCATCGGTTTCTGTATCGGCGGGCACCTGAGTTTTCGCTGCGCGATGAATCCGGAAATTCTTGCCGCGGTGTGTTTTTACGCCACCGATATTCACAAGCGTGGTTTGGGCCGGGGCATGCAGGATAACAGCCTGGACCGTGCCGGCGACATCAAAGGCGAACTGCTGATGATCTGGGGGCGCCAGGATCCGCATGTGCCCCAGGCGGGACGCGAGATGATTTACCGTCGTTTAATCGAGCTGGGCAGCACGCTGTCGTGGCATGAATTCAACGCGGAGCATGCTTTCATGCGCGACGAAGGCTATCGTTACAACCCGGCGCTGGCGCAGATTTGCTACGCCATGAGTTATGAGCTGTTGCACCGCAAGCTGCATTTGAGCGAGCCCGCGCCGGCGGCCGGGGGTACCGAGTCGCGACACTAGCGCCTGTCGCTTAATACCCGGTAAATATCGATCGAGGCATTCTGAACCCCCCAGGGTTGCGTTCTCCTATCTGCCAGGTGATTCGTTGTGCGTCAGACACATTTTGCAGGACCGATTCGTGCGCAAGCTCCGGATATTTGCTCAGAAATAAATCCATATCTCGTTTTGACTGATCAACAATAACTCGACGGATATCGAGATCGCTGATGTGCAGATGAATATTCCCGATATAGGTTATTGCTTTTCGTTTGATACTTACCATGATCGGTGATGTTTCGTCCGGCGCGATGGAAATCGATTTTAAACGGCTAAGGTAACCGGTAATTGCGTAATCGCCTGGTTGGAGCGCTACCACCATCAGGCGGCCAGCGGGTTGTGGCATTTCCGAAACGCAGTCATTGCTTGGCAGCCAGTCGGGTTGGGTCGCGAAGCTGATCAACAATTGCTCGGTGTGCGCCTGGTTCTCCAGTTGAATAAAGTTCGAAACTTCACATAATCCAGAATAAGTCAGCGATGCCACGAGCAAACCCATGGCGGGATTTTCAGAAAATGACCAATTATTTCCTACATTTGTCGGTAAGCTGAAACAGCCCGTCATCCACTGGCAACAGATCGCCAGACAGGTCCAGCGAAGAAATTGACTGCTCATGGAAGGCTCCGAAAATTCCATCTGCCGGGAGTATACTTCAAGGAGTTGGCGTGGGAAATTGTCCGGTCGGGAATTGTCTACTAAAGTGATTGCCCTGTACGTTTTAGGTGATCAGCTGTGAGGCATCCGGGCATCCGGGGTCGGACCATCGTAACTTTCTGAAATTAAGTAAATTATCCCTCTGATGAGGGGCAAAAAAGTGCCTTGGAAGGCCCTTTTTATCGGCAAAATGCTTTGCTCAGGATCGCGGATCGTTTCGCGCCCTTCGTAATAAGGATCAATCGGAGTTCGCCCCGATAACCACCGAGAGTTTAAAAAAAACCGGCCTGATTTCTCAGGCCGGACAAGGTTAGCGTTTCGGTATTTTCGCTGACTGACTAGCGTTACTGGGCGTTTGTTACGTTGCAGCCACTACCCTGGGTGATACTGACGGTGCTGGTCTTGCCGTTCAGGATGGTGATGTTGCTGCAACCGGTGCCGGTGACACCATTGACGCTGGTGCCCAGCGAGGTGTAAGTGCCCGCCGGCAGCGAAATCTTGAACGATCCATCACCGCGGGCCTGGGTACTGGTCAGGCGCCCGTTCTTGCCGCAGGTCGCGCCGGTCAGGCAGATGGACAGCGACGCGCCGCCGGTGCCGGCGTTGCCGTCGAGGTAACCCACACCCACCGTGTCACCCAGGGTAGGCATGGTCAGAGTGCCAAGATCGATCACGTCGCCCAGGGGAGAGCCAACGGTGGTGGCCAGGGCATTGACGAAACTGACATAGCCCATGTTACCGCTGGAAACCAGCTGGCCGGTGCCGTAAGTGGGATTGTTGTCCATGCGCGCCTGCAGCACATAGTCTGCGGCGGTGTCGGTATACACACTGAACGTGCCGTCAGAAGCCGAAACTTCCAGGCTTACGTTGTTGTAAGCGACGGTGTCACGCAGTTGCATCACCGCCTGCGATATCGGGGTGGTGCCGTCTGCTGCTAACAGCTTGCCTTTGATTTCCGTGGTTGGCGCATTGAGCAACAGACCTTTGACCGCCGTCGGCGTGTTGTCATCGGCGCCATTGGTATCCGCCGCCACGTTCTGGCCGCGAGCCTGCACATAGTAGGGTATCGGCAGGGCGGGATCCAGGCGCGGATTTACCATCAACCGGAATTTGCCTTCGCGATTGGCACGCAGGCGCTCGATGCGGCCGCTGTCGGCGTTGGCGATGGTGACCACCTGGCCGGGGACGGCGGTGCCCGTGTTGTCGGTAACCGTGCCGGTGATGGCCACGCCCGGTTCCAGCACCGCGTCGTAAGTGTAAACAGTGTTGGCCGCCAGGGTTTCGCGCGACGCCATATTGCGATCGTATGCGCCGCTGGTGCCTTGACGATAGATTTCCGAGGCGTAGGGCAGGCGAGTTCTGTTGAGGAAGGACAGCATATAGTCGCCGGGCTTGACGTTGACCCGGTAGTTGCCGTCCGCCTGCACCCGGCCGCTGGTCAGGGGCATGAAAGTATCATATTCGCGCAGCAGTACATTGGCTCCTTCCACCGCGCCATTGTCCACGGAATTGGTCACCGAGCCCTGAACCCGCGCGCCACCGGCCAGCAGGATGAAGTTTTTACTCAGCGGCGTGGCATCCGCCACGCTGACCTTGCCCGCGCCGAACTGGCTGTTGGCGCCGCCGGAACCGTCACTGGCGCTGGCGCTGCTGTCGGTCCACCACTGGCTGGCGGCCATGCTGGTATCGGTGCGATTGATCGCTCCCAGAATATAGTCGCCACTCAAAGTGCGACCGGTGATATACGGATCGGCGCTGCCGGCCGCGGGCACGTTGACGCAGTAATCGCCGGCAGTGTCGGTCTTGGCCGTGGCGCGGGTAACCCAATTGCCGTAGTCGCGCACGATGATATTGACGCCGGCCACAGCGTTGCCGCTGCTATCGGCGACATGGCCGCAGATTTGGCCGGGTGCTGTGCTGCTGTCGATGATATTGTTGAATTCTTCGTTGGCGGAGCATTCCGATTTAAAGGCGTCGCTCAGCTGTGCCGAGTCCAGTCCGGTCGGATCCACGTTCTGCACAAGTTCAGCGACGGCATCGGCGATTTCATCGACTTCGGCGCTGGTGAGTTTGTCCAGTTCGGACACATTGCTTGCGATCAGGTCGCTGACCGCGTCCGCTACCGGGTTTACATCGTTGACTTCACCGCTGACTCGTACATCCATGTTGCCAGTATTGCCGGCGGCACGGATGACGTATTTCGGACCGGGCATGAAACCAGTGGGTTCGACGATGGCATAGACGCCGCCGTCACCGGTCGTGGTTTCCGCCAGCGGCAGGCCCACCTGGTCGCCATTGGCGTCGACTTCGATCAGCTGGATATTGACGCCGGCGCCCACCGGGGCTACACCCTCGATGGCGGCCACGGCGGACGAACCGAAGATACTTGCCAGCAAACGTCCCAGCAATCCCGGGCGATTGAAAGCCACTTGACCGCCGGGGGCTTCCACTACGCCGGTAAGTTGCGGGTTCGCCTCCGTGGTGGACGACTGATTCTTGCTGCCCCCATCGGAACAGGCGCCCAGGCTCAGGGTCAGCGCGCCCAATATGACAATCGCGGTTTTTCTTCTTGTTCGCATAGTGATATCTCTCCAAAGAGTTTGAATACCAATGAACACTCGCAACGAGTGGATTCGAAATGCCGGAGTACAGCCGGAGGTATATCGGTTCATCGAGGTAATTTGTTGAGCGGGTTTCAGGCAAAGCAAGGAGAATCAAACTACGGTGGTGAGTTTTTACTTTCAGTTGAAGTGAAGAGTGAGGGGCGTCAAGTGCGGACTTCACCCTCAGCATATCAGAGCCTGCCTAGTACGCAGGGTGGGCGACCGAGGCAGGTTATCGGGGTTTGTTGGCGGTAAACAGCGTGAGGGTTCCGGTCGGTGCTATTCCACCGCCCCAAGCAATTGCAGCGCCACCTGCCGGCAGCTCTCCAGCAGCGCCTTCTCCGCCTTGCGGTCCGACAGGGTTCTTGCCACCGCCACGCCGCCGATCATCATGGCTGTGACGGCCATCACCGTTTCCCGGTCGCAATGGGAAAAGTTTTTGGTATAAGTGCGGATCAACTGATTCATCTTCAGGTACACATCGGTGTAGGCCTGCCGCGCTTCCGGTTCGTTCACCGCCACGTCGGTGACCAGAAAGGCCAGTGGACAGGGCTGCTCGGCTTTGTGCAGATGCCCCTGGCTGAGGTAGCCACTGACCAGTTTTGCCAGCCAGCGCTGTTCCGTCAGGTCCTCGGGTTTGGTCTGACCAAACACGGAGAATACCGGAGTATAGGCGATGGCCTGGGCGTACAGGTCCTGCTTGCTGTTGAAATGCGCATAGAAGCTGCCGCGGGTCAAGCCGGCGTCGGCCATCACCGCGTCGATCGATGTGGATTCAAAACCCTGGCGGGTAAACAGGCGCACCGCGCTCTGCAGGATGCGACCACGGCTTTGTTGTTTGTGTTCGGCGGTGTAGGGCATTGTGTCTCCCGGGCTATATATGTTGTTGAACATATTATGGCATAGCCTATGATTGCCTGGGTACACAAGCAAACGGGGTGTAATGCGTGAATCCACTACACATGCTCTATCCGATGTTTATCCTGGCCGCACTGACTTTCTTTATTACCATCCGCCTGGCGCGGCTGCGCAAGCGCGCCGTGCTGCAGGACGGCTTGAAATCCAGTTACTTCAGGTATAACCAGGGCGGCGAGCCGCCCGAATACATGCTGCGCAACGAACAGCACTACGCCAATCTCTACGAGCAGCCGGTATTGTTTTACACCGGTTGCCTGCTGGCTTATGTCACCGCCGGCGTGAATCCCCTGACCGTGGCGCTGGCCTGGCTGTACGTCGCCAGCCGGCTGCTCCACACTTATATCCACCTGCGCCTCAACAAACTGCTCATGCGCCGCAATGCCTTTATTCTCTGCACCGTCGTGCTTATGACATTGTGGCTGGTGCTGCTGGCGCAACTCCTAACTCGCTGAGCGAAGTACTATGAGCCTTATTTTCCGCATGCTGTGGCTGCTGATCAGTGCGTACTTCAAACCACGTTTGCCCGTGGTCAAGCCGGTCAATGAAATCAGCATGATCGTTCTGCCCAATGATCTCGACATCAATTTGCATATGAACAATGGTCGCTATTTAACCATCTGCGACCTGACCCGGGTCGACATGTTCATCCGCACCGGGATGGCCGCGACCATGCTCAAGCACAAATGGATGCCGATTATCACCGAACATACGATGACATATAAGCGGGCGCTGGGACTCTGGCGGCGCTACCGGGTGCGCATGGAGGTGACCGCCTGGGATGAGCGTTGCTTTCACATGCGGCATACCTTCCTGGTGGGCGATAAGGTTATGGCGGAGGGTACCTCCAAGGGTGTTATTTACAGCCGGCGCGATGGCGTCATCCCGCCGCAGCAGGTGATGGACGTGATCGGGGTCGGACCACAGTAACTCTCAGAAAAAAAACAATATTTATATCCAAAACAGGGGTAAGAATTGCCTTAGACACACCTTTTCACCCCGAAAAATACTCCTCAGGAACAGGCTGCGCCGTATCCCAGGCAAGGCCTTGGCGAATGCGTTGGAAAAACGGGTGACCAGGGGCTGCACGGGCAGCCGAAAGTGGTGGGTGTCCCGCCTTGAGTTAAGCTACCCTAGATCATTCATCTCGGGAGCCTGCATGCAAAACCAGCCGCAGTTCATGACTTTGCGTCAGCATTTGCAATCGATCATCGTCGGTCAGCCGGTGTTGCTCGATCGGTTGATGATCGCCCTGCTGACCGGCGGGCACCTGCTGCTGGAGGGGCCGCCGGGGCTGGCGAAGACTACCGCGGTCAAAGCGCTGGCGGCGGGGGTGCATGCGGGGTTTCAACGCATCCAGTTCACCCCGGATCTGATGCCCGCCGACATCACCGGCAGCGAGGTGTTCGATCCGCGCGGCGGGGATTTTNNGGAACCTACCCCCTGCCCGAGGCGCAGCTCGACCGTTTTCTGCTGCACGTGCTGCTGGCTTATCCCGACGCCGAGCAGGAATACGAGATTCTGCAACGGGACCGTCAGCGCCACTTCGCGATGGACCCGCCGGCGGTGGCCACGCCCTTGAGTCCGCAGACGGTGCTGGCCGCGCGCCGCGAGGTGGCGCAGCTGCATATCGAGGAGTCGGTCCAGCGCTATATGGTGGCCATCGTCCAGAGTACGCGCCAGCCGGACAGCCTGGGTGCCGACTGGCGCGATTGCGTGCAGTATGGCGCCTCGCCCCGCGCCACCCTGGCCCTGGCGCGGGCGGCCAGCGCCCATGCCTATCTGCAGGGCCGGGATTACGTGCTGCCCGACGATGTGCAGGAGGTGGCGGCGGATGTGCTGCGTCACCGCATTATTCTCAGTTTTACCGCCCGCGCGCGCCAGTTGTCGGTCGAGGCCTTGCTCAACGGTATTCTCGCGGCGGTGCCGGTGCCATGACCGATCTGGGCGCAGCCTGCCGGGCCGTGCGTGCCGCCTGGCGGCGCCAACTCGGCCGGCGCGATGCCGGTGATCTCCCGCTGCTCGATGCGGAGGAGCTGGATCGTCTGCAGGCGCTGGCGCACGGCCTGCCGCATTCCTTGGTCGATTTTCCACGCAGCAGCGATCATCCCCTGAGCGGCGACCGGCTGGCGACCCGGCGCGGCCGCGGTTACGAATTCGCGGACAACCGCCAGTATCTGCCGGGCGACGAGCCGCGTCTGCTCAACTGGCGCCTGTATGCGCGCAGCGGCGTGCTACACACCCGCATCTATACCGAGGAGCGTCGGCCGCAGGTGTGCCTGGTGGTGGATCGGCGGCCGACCATGGGTTTTGCCACCGCCGGGCAGCTCAAGGCGACGCTTGCGGCGCGGCTGGCGCTGCTGCATCTTTATCAGGCGCTGCAGCGGGCATGGCCGGTGAGCGTCGCCCTGCTGGATCAGCGCCTGCAGTGGTATGCGCCGGCTTTTTCCCGGGCGCAGGCGCAGCCCGCGCTGCAGGCGATGATCGCACCCTGTCCGCCGCGCGCCTTCGGTGACACGCAAGTCGCGCTGCCCGAGGCGCTGGCGCTGGTGGACCAGCGCCTGCCGGCGGGCGGCAGCGTGCTGCTGATCAGCGATTTCGCCGATCTGCAGGCGACTCGCGATCAAGCGGTTTTTTACCGCCTGGCCGCGCGCCAGCGGGTGCGGGCGTTGCAGATTCTCGATCCGGTGGAGGAGCGGTTGCCGGACGACCTGAACCTGCTGTTCGCGGTGGCCGACCGCCAGCCACCCCTGGCGTTTTCCGCCGCTGACCGGCAGGGGCGCGATCAGTACCAGCAACTGTTCGCTGCCCAGCAGGCGCAGTTGCACACCTGTTTACGCGCTTGCGGCATCGATTTACATACCTGCAACACCACGCAAACGCTGCAGGACTGTCTCGGGAGTCTGCCCAGTGGATGAGACCGGCATCGGCCAGCCCTGGGTCGACATCATCACGCCGGCGACCGCCGGTGGCGTGGGCGCTTGGTGGTGGCTGGGCGCGGTGGCCGCGGTGCTCCTGGCGGCGCTTGCGGTCTATCTGCACTATCGGCCGCGCCGTCGCGCCCTGCGTGGCCTGCGCCGCCTGCAGCGCCGGGCGTCGCGGCCGGTCGCCGTACCGCGTGACGGTTGCCAGCAGGTGATGTTGCATCTGCGGTCTGCGCTGCGGGTGTCGCGCCTGGAGTCCCTGGGTCTGCCGGCCGCGCAGCAGGCGGACTGGGCGCGCTATGTGGCCACGCTGAAATACTATTGTTTCGCTGCGTCCCCGCCCAGCGCCGCGCAACTGCAGGATATGGCTCGGCAGGGGCGGCACTGGCTGCGGCGTTTGCCACCGGTGGCGGAGCGGCGCCGATGAGCAGCTGGTACCCGGGAAGCGGAGGCGAAGGGTGGACGGGCTGATCGCGGCGGCGCGGGGCATCGCGTTTCGCGATCCCTACTGGCTTTGGCTGGCGCTGCTCAGCCTGGCGGTGCTGGCCGTGCTGATCCGGCGCGACCTGCTGCTGGCGGCGCGTGATTTTCCCACGGCCGCCGGCCAGGCGCTGCTGCGGCATCCGCGTATTGGCCTGCTGCAAGGCCTGCAGCGCAGCGCGACGCGGCGCGGCCGGCGCCACCCGTGGCTGCGTTGGACGGCCTATGCCTTGCTGCTGAGCTGTCTGCATGTGGCCCTGGCCTACCCCTATCGTCAGGGCCGGCAGTTGCCGGCGCCGCCGGTGTATCGCGACAGCGTGTTTCTGCTGGATACGTCGCTGAGCATGGTGTTGCGCGACTATACGGACGGCGCCGAGCGCATCGATCGCATGACCATGCTCAAGAGCGTGATGCATCATCTCATCGACCGCCTCGACGGCAATCGCATCGGCCTGATGGCTTTTGGCGATCAGGCTTACACCGTGGTGCCGCTGACCGCCGACTACCCGCTGTTGAAAAAAATGACGCAACGCCTGCAGCCGGCGGTGCTGACCGGCAGAAACAGCGATCCGGGCAATGCGCTGATCTATGCTCTGCAGCAACTGGCGACGACGTCCCGCGCCGACGACAGACCGGTGCTGGTGTTGCTGTCCGACGTCAACCGGCCGTTGCGTGACATCGATCCACGGGCGGTCGCTGCCCATCTGCACACCCTGGGGTTTCGTCTCTATACCGTGGGCATCGGTGCATCCAGCTACCAGGCGCAGGAAAATACCAGCGGCGGCCTGCTGTATGCCCCGGCCAATTTCGCCCTGCTGCAGTCCCTGGCGGAGGCGGGTGGCGGGGCCTTTTACTGGGCGGACAGCGCGCAGTCCCTGGACGCGGCGCTGGCGGCGATTCAGCAGGCGGAGCGGCGGCCGCGCCAGGCGCAGGCGCTGTACGTCCAGGAACCACTCTATCAGTGGCCGCTGGCGGCGGCGTTGCTGTGGCTGATGCTGCTGCAGATCGGCGCCCTGCTCAAGAGGCGCCGTTGATGGCCGCCGCCAACGACATCGTCTGGCAGCAGCCGCTGTGCTTGTGGCTGGCCTTGTATCCCTGGGCGATCGCCGGCGCGCGGTGGCTGTGGCGCGGCCGCGATGCCAACGCCTATGCGCGGCCAGCGTTCGTTCCCTGGGCGATCGCGAGCTTGACGGCCGGCGGGGTGGTGGCGCGCTACGGGCGCTTTGCGCTGAGCGTGGCGGCGTGGCTGCTGTTCGCCGCCGCCCTGGCCGGGCCGCGCAGCGCGCAGCCACTACCCACCGGCACTAGCGCCGAGGCCGGCGAATTGCTGCTGCTGGTGGATGTGTCGCACTCGATGACGGCGCGGGACATCGTTCCCAGTCGCCTGGCACGCGTACGCTTCAAGATTCTGGACCTGCTGGAGCGCGCGCAGCATCTGCGTATCGGCCTGCTGGTTTTCGCCGGCGACGCGCATCTGCTGACACCGCCGACGGCGGATTATTCCCTGATCCGCTACTACCTGGGGATGCTGCAACCGGGCTTGCTGCCCACCGAAGGTTCGAATCCAGACGCGGCGCTGCGGCTGGCCGCCGAAAATTTTTCCGATGCCGGTCGGCCGCGTCTGCTGCTGGTGCTCAGCGACGGTGAGGGCGCCAGTGCGCAAACCACCGCGCTTGCCGCTGCGCTGGCGCGGCAGGGCATCGGGGTGTCTGTTATGGGGGTGGGCACCACGGCGGGCGCGCCGCTGCTGGCCGCCGGNNCAATGAACCGCTGTTGCAGGCGGTGGCGCAGGCGGGTGACGGTCGTTATGCCCGCCTCGGCGATGACAGCGCCGATCTGCGCCAGCTGTACGACGATGGCATGGCACGCCGCCTGGCAGCGACGGCCGCTGACGCCGAGGGTTTGCATCAATGGCAGTATCATTTTCAGTGGCTGCTGCTGCCGGCGCTGGTGTTGTTTCTGGCGTCGCGGCTGCGCCGGCCCGAGCGGCAGCTGCTGGTGCTGTGGATTGCGCTGACGGTTGGTCTGCCCCTGATGTTGCAAGCGCCACCCAGTCAGGCCGGCGATGACGCGCTGCTGCAGCAGGCCGGCCTGGCCTTTGCGGCCGGACGCTACCAGGATGCGCGCCGCGACTACGCCGGTGTGGCCGGTTTTGCCGGTCGCCTGGGCGAGGGGGCCAGCGCCTACCGGCTGGGTGAACTGGCCGCGGCCAGCCGGCAGTTCACGCTGGCGGTGCTGGCGGCGGACAGCGACGATCAGCGGGCGGATGCCTTGTTCAATCTGGCCAACAGCCGCTATCAGGCCGGGGCCTTCGCCCAGGCGGCGGACAATTACCGCGATGTGCTGCGCTATCGTCCGCAAGATGCCGCCGCCCAGCGCAATCTCACCTATGCACTGGCGATGCTGGCGCAGGCGCCGGCCGGCGGCGATGGCGCGCCCGGCCGGCCGGGGCGGGGCCCGCGCCGTGCGCGCCTGAGCGAAGGAACCGCGCTCAATGACCGGGCCAGCGTCAGCGTCGATGAAAGCAGCGACAGCGTCTCACTGCCGCCGGGTGCCGCAGCGGCCACTGATGCGGCAGCGTCGCCGGGTCTGCAGGCCCATCCCGTGGTGCCGCAGCGGGAACAGTTCGTCGACCGGCAATGGGTTTACGAGAAAACGACCACCGATCGCATCATCCTGCGCGCCGCCGCCCTACAGGTGGATGAAAGCGACTTGTGGCGGCGTCTGTTTGAGGCCGAGGAAAATATCAGCGCGCCGCTCGCCGCGCCGCTGGTCACGCCGGGGGTGGCGCCATGGTGAGCGGCAGACCGCGGTCATCCTGGTTGGCAGGAGTCTGGTTGCTGCTGGCCAGCAGCGGGGTTGCTGCCGATGGCCTGCAGGTGTCCTGGGCAAGCGCCGAGCGGCAATACGGCAAGCCGCTGTTGCTGCAAATCAGTACCGCGGCCGCGCGGCCGGCGCTGACCGACCTGGACCTGAGCGGTCTGGACCGGGATTTTTTTCTGCCGCCGGGGCAGGCGGTGACGGAGTTACTGAAGGGGGGCGGCCAGGTGGTGCGCCTGCCGTTGTATGCGCGGCATCCCGGCCAGACGCAAATACCGGCTTTGCGATTGGCGGAGCTGAGTTCGACGCCACTGCCGGTCACCATCGAGCCGGCGCAGGACGACCGGGATCACACGCCCATAACGGTTGCTTTTGAGCCGCTGCCGGCGCAGGTGTGGCTCAAGCAAGGGATAAACGTGCAGGCCCAGGTGCGCACCCGGACGCCGTATTTGAGTTTCGAGCGGAACGAGGCCGCTCATCCGGCGCTGGCGATCGCCACCACGCCGTTGCGGCGCGAGTCCATCGCGGACGGCGACACCGTGCATCGCCTGGGGTGGATGCTCTACGCGCAAAGTCCGGAAGCCGTTGCCCTGCAGTTGCCGCCGCTGCGTCTGCGCCGCGGCGGCGTCATCACCCACGTCTTCTACCCGCCGCGCTTGCAGCTGCAGGTGTTGCCCTTGCCCGACTATGTGCCGGTGACGCTGCCGGTGGGGCGACTCAGCGCCGAGCTTGCGCTGCCGTCGCGTTTGTTGCTGAGCGGTCGATTGCAGCAGCTGACCCTGACCGCGCGCGGTGACGGAGTGCAGGCGGTAGACTTGCAGAGCCTGGGCCAGCAACTGCAGGGCGATGCCTGGTTGCGCGTTTACCCTTTCTCCGCGGCGCCGGGCGAGTCCAGCGCCGGCGAAACCCGCCTGGTCTTCACCGTGCCGTTCATGGCCCGAACCGCCGGTATCGGCGAGTTTCCCGGGCTGCGCCTGCAGTATTTCAATCCGGACAAGGGCAAGATCGAAACCGCCTGGGTGCGGCCCGGCATCGTGCTGGCCCTTGCCCCCTGGTTCTTTTATCTGCTGAGTGCAGCGTTGTTGGGCGTGGTGGCCTGGCTGGCGTTGCGCCTGGGGCGTGCCTTGCGGCAACGCTGGCGGTCGCTGTGCGCCTACGGTCGGGCGTTGCGGCTGGCCCGCCAGGCGCGAACCGCCGCCGATATCAAGGTTGCCCTGAATCTGATCGCCGCCGCCGAGCACTGGCCGGGGAATCTTACGCTGCAGCAGTGGTGTCGCCAGTGGCAGCTGCAGTATCCCGGGCAGACCACGATAGCCGATGAATTGACCCGCATGCAGGCCTGGCGCTATGGCCGGGCACCCGATTGCCTGCCCGCATTGCGCGCGGTATTGTCAGCGCTGTGTCACCGGCGGTATCCGCTGCTGCGTTTACTGCCGGCGTGAGCGGCGGGGCTGTCCCTCAGCCCGTACTCCAGGCGCGCGGCCGCTGCATGCCGGCGATTTTGCAGGCCTGCTGGACATAGCCATAGGGAAACATTTTGAACAGTTGTTGTTTGGCCTCCCGCTTCGTCGTGCCCAGGGCCTGCGCCAGGTGATCGATGACGTGGCGCACGTCGGGAATCACCCGGTGTTCCTGCCAGTAGGCGCGCATGAACTGCAGTACCTTCCAATGCTCCTCACCCAGGGCGATGGCCAGCTGTCTGGCCAGGGTCGAGGCCAGGGATTCGTCCCAGTCCTCCGGGTTGATCAGGTAACCTTCGGAATCTAAAGCAACAGCGGCGTGGTCATTCACGTTAAATCCTCCGGGTGGCAATACCAAAACGAGTTACTCCACTATAAAAGCCGGAAGAAAAATCAGTCAAACGAATTTATTCGGGCTATGATATCGAATATGTCGATATTAAATTTTAAACCCGGTGACAAAGAGTGGATATAGATCAGGCCCGCACCTTCCTGGTGATCCATGCCCATGGCAGCTTTCTCGAAGCCGCCCGGCAGCTGCACCTGACCCAGTCGACCATCAGCGCCCGCATCCAGCGTCTGGAAGAGGAGCTGGGCGTGCGCCTGTTCGTGCGCAACCGGGCCGGCGCCAGTCTGACCGCCGCCGGTCAGCGGTTTCTCGATTACGCCAAGCGTCTGGTGTTGACCGCGGATCAGGCGCGGACCGATGTGGGGCTGCCGGCACGCTACCGCGCCAGCCTGCGCGTGGGTGGACGCATTGCCCTGTGGGAAGGTTTTCTGCCACGCTGGGTCGGCTGGATGCGGCAACAGGCCGCCGATGTGGTGATTCGCAGTGAAATCGGTTTCGAGGAAGACCTGATGCGGCGCCTGGTGGAAGGCTCGCTGGATATCGGCCTGATGTACACGCCGCGGCACAGTCCCGGCCTGGTGGTGGAGCATCTGTTCGATGAAACCCTGGTGCTGGTCAGCTCCCGGCCCGACACGCGCGGTCCTGGCGAGGATTACATCTATATAGAGTGGGGGCCGGAGTTTTACGGCAAGCACGCCCAGAGTTACCCCGATCCGGCCGGACCGCCGCAGATCGCCAATATCGGCTGGCTGGGCGTGCAATTGATCCTGAGCAACGGCGGCAGTTGTTTTCTGCCCTTGCGTATGGCCCAGCCCTATATCAACTCCGGTCGCCTGCACCCGGTCAGAGAGTCGCCGCAATATACCTTGCCCGCGTACGTGGTGTATGCGCGGGACAGCGAGCATCCGGTGTTGACCCAGGCCGTCGCCGGCTTGCGCGAACTGGCGCGGGCGGAAAGCGCCGTGGCGTCGACGGGATTGCCGGCATGACGTGTTAACGAGCATGCCGGCGCAACCATTACCTACCCCGGTCAGGCGATCTGTTCAGGCTCTTCCCGGGAGGTCTCCGGCCAGGAGCGACAGGAACACCAGGCACAGGGCCGGAACGATGAGTGTCTCACCTTTTTTGCCCCGGCCTGTGCTCCTCGTCGGTTCTGACGTCATTTGCCATATTGCAGGTGGTCGACTTCTATGCCACCCGAAGTATTACTGATTTTGATCGCGGAAATCCCGCCGGAATTGATTTGGCCAAAAAAGTTATCTTCGTCGGTGGTGCTGGCGAAAGTGCCATCGGCAATATTGGCTTCAATACTGCCTAAACTATTGCCTTGCGCGTCCCATGCCTCGAAGCGGGTGGTGCCGCTGCCGTCGGTCCAAACGACACCTGCATATGTTGGCAGGCCGCCTAAGGTTTCGGCATCAAAGGTGAAGGTGAGACCCGTGGCACCATCAGCCCACAGGGATTCGCCGCGGCCATAACCATCGATAACGCCGTCATCGGCGTCGACCGAGTCAACGAGACTGCCAAAGTTGCTGCCTGGTTGCGGGTTGGATGCGCTGATTGAAACGCCGGGCGTGTTGAGGACGTGATCCTCGAAATCCTCGAGATAGAAACTGGCAAACCTCAGGCCGTTGAAGGGACTGTCGCTAAAGCTTTTGTAAGGAATGGGCCCAAGAGCTTGATTGTCGAGTGCCGGCGTCGCGCTCATCTGCGCCGTCGGTGCGCTTTGACTGTTGTCAGCGAAAACGGCAGTGACGACATAGTAATAGGTCACGCCATTTTGCAGGTTGGCGTCGGTATAGGTGGTGTCGGTGACGGTGGCCAGCAACTGGCCGTTGGTGCCGCTGTCCGCCTGGGTGGAACCGTAGACGTTATAAGCCGTGGCGCCTTCCACGGGATCCCAGGTGAGAACAACGGCGTTGCCCTGTGACTGAGCAAGGGCGTTGGCGGGCGCCAGGCGCAGCGCGGGAGCCAGGGGGTCGAGTTCGAAGGCGATCGCGCGCTGGCCACCACGCGGCACGGCGGTGACCGCCACGGTGCCGCGGAATTTCTCCACGCCGGCGGACAGGGCGGAACCCGTGACCTGCAGCGGTGTGTCCGCCGGTACGGTCAAGCTCATTTTGCCGGCGGACGCCGCGAACGCGCCCTGAGCTACTTCGCCGGTTTCGTTGCTCACCGATATGTGGATTTCGTCGATGTTGTCCGCGCTGTCCAGGCCGCTGATGCCCGCGCTCTGGGCGGCGTACTGGCCGCCGCTCAGGTGAAAGCTGAGGGTGGCGGCGCCCGGTGTTTGCGTATCGCGGGCGCAGGCCGACAACAGACTCAGACTGCAGGCAAGGAAAATTTTACTGACGAGCGTGGTCCACCCGGGATGGGAATCGTTCTTCTTAAACATTGTGAGTAGTCTCCGAAATCGTCAGCAATTAGAATTCCATGCGCGCGCCGAGCGTCAGCGTGTTCTGGGTAAAATTATCCAGCGCCAGCAGCGACTCGTATTGCAGGAAGGCGCTGAAACCGTTGGCAAAAGTCAGCGGCAAGCCCAGCGCCAGCTGGGCAAAGTCGGGATCGCGCTGCTGCGTGTTGTAACGGAAGGGCGTAGCCCCGGGATCGGCAACAAAGTGCGCGGTGATGTCCTGGCCGTCGGTAGTGAACTCATGCAGCCAGGTGAGCGACAGTTGCGGGGTCATCACGCCCAGGCTGGTGCTGAAGGCATGGTGCACCACGGCGCCCACGTCCATGCGCAGGGTTTTTATGCTCTGTTGATCGACCACCAGGGCGAATCCCTCACTGCCGCTTTCTCTGAAACGGTCTATGGTCTGATTGGCGTAATACAAGTTGCCGTTGACCGCCAGTCCTGTGCCGCCGACCAATCTGGTTTGCCATCCTCCGCTCAGGTTCAAACCCAGATTGGAGCCCTGTGGTTTACTTCCCGCGGTATCGTCGGTGACGGTGGACCCGAGCACAAACTGGATTTTTCTGCGCATATCATAGGCCTGTTGGCCCCACGCCAGTGTGGCGCCCAAATCCAGGGTGTCGCTGACAGCGTAATTGGTGTACAAGGTCAAGCCGTTGCTGGTGGAAGTCAGCGAGCCGCCGTCATTGAGATTCGCATCGTGACTGGCATAACTGAAGGCCGCACCCGCGAACAGGCGGCTGTTCACGCTGTAATCCGCGCCCAGGGCCAGGCCGCTGCTGGTGCCTTCCATGCCGGACACCCAGGTGGTGTTGTCCTGAGTGAAATTACCGCTGTCCAGGCTGAGGTAGGCGCTGAGTCCGCGGGCTTCGGCGGTTTCGCCGGCGTCGCTGACCACATGGTCGCCGGCGGCGAACAGCAGCGGAATCCTGGGGGTATCCCCGGGGGCCCACCAGCTCAGGCGCTGCTGGGCGGTGCGCAGGGCGCCGAGATTTTCACCGACGGCACTGACGGTCTTGCCAGTGGGCAGATAGTTTGCCGCCACGGTTTCCGACGATGCCGCCCGCGCGGACAGGGATTTCAGCGTGTTCCAGCGCTCATCGGGATTGACCGCGGCGTCGTTGAGCGCGGTGCACACCGCGGCCAGCTTTTCCTGCGCGGCATCGCGCGCGCTCATTGCCAGCAACTGGGGGCAGAGCTGGTCGAGTGCATCCGACACCGCCGCTTCGGGGGTCCCGGGATAGGTGTCCAGATTTACGGTCAGGCCAATGGCCATGACCTTGGCTGGCATCGAGAACGATGCCAGCAGCAAATTTAACGAAGTGCGACGGGAGTATAGCGACATAGAAGCAGGGTCCTTTGTTATTGTTGTTGGCATCGGGGCCATGACGACGACAAGGTTGTGTCGCGGCCGTGTTCCACACCTTTCATTCACCCCTGTGGAACGGGAGCCATTGTTGGTGTAAGGGGCTTACGTCCGGCTTACACGATATGAGGAGGTGAATATTTTTTTTTTTCCGGTTCACGGGGCAAGCGTCGAATGCGGGTGATTTTTCAAACAGATCGAGCGGCCAGGTCTTATCAATCCTGCTGGAACCAGTACGCCGGCGGGTGGCCAGGGGCAGCGAAAATAGTTAAGCGTGTTGCTGCGAAATACCTTTAATGTAGCCACTGGGTACATTCCTGGTATGCCATCGAAATTTCCGACTCTCGGGGGTAGTATCGAACCATGAGAAAAATCTGTCTGCGACATTTGTCCCTCTTGTTGTTGGGGTGCGCAGCTTTCGACAATGCTGCAGCCTTTGGTCTGGGCGTGGATCTGGGTGGCAGTGCGGAAACCTGGAATTATGCCTCCACTGATCGCGAAGTGCGTTCTGCCGCCCACCTGGGTCTGGTCATGGATACGCACGTGACCGACGCCTCCCTCATCAACTATCGCCTGACCTTCGGCCGCGAAATCAGTCAGCCCCGGGGCAACGGCTTGACGCTGGTCGGCTATGCACTGACCCACAGCCTGGGGTTTCATCTTGCTCATGGCGAACTTTACCGCTTCTGGCTGGGGCCGCAGTGGCGTCTGAGCTTATATGACGGCCTGTCCGATGATACCGGCAATGATTACAAGGGCCGTGTCATAGGCACTGGCATTGGGGCGGTGGCGGGGTTCAACTTTCATCCAGGCACGGCGCTGTCGGTGGGTGTCAGCGGCGGTGTCCATCTGACGGGCTACGCTCTCGATTACAAGGCCACCAATAACGGCTATCGGGGTGACGACCAGAGCAGAACGCAGTCCGGTGGCGGTTTTCTGAACTTGTCGGTGCTTTTCCTCATGGGAGAGCGCGGTAAGTGATCCGTGGTGCGTGCATGGCAGGGAAATCCGCGCGCGAGTCGTTTAGTTGATGTATCCGGGGGAAGCGATGTCAGTCCAGAATATTTATGGTTACGTTCGGCGGTCGCTGCAGACGATGATGGCGGCGCCCGGCAGGACACCCACAAGGCTGATTTGCCTGCTGTTGCCTCTTTGGCTGACGGCGTGCGGCGACGGCCTGGACAACGGGCAGATCCTGAGTGGCACGCTGACGGGGCTGCAGCCGGCAACCAGCGTGACGCTGCAGAACAAGGGCGGTGATGATCTGGTGTTGAGCGCCAACGGCCGGTTCGAATTCGCTACGCCGCTGCAATATGGATCGAGCTACGAGGTCACCATCCTTACCCGGTCGGACGAACTGGATTGTGTGCTGGCTAATACAAAAGGCATCGTTTTGCACGAGCGCATCGACGACATCACTGTCGACTGTGTCTCATGGAAAATCGCCACCCGGATCAGCGACGAATATGGCAGCTACACCAATCCCGCCATGGACAGGGCATCCAATGGCGACGCGTTCGTGGCGTGGACGGGCATCAATGAGCCGCGTACCCGCATCTGGGTGAATCACTACGTGGCGGGAAGGGGCTGGGGCGAAGCGGTCAAGATCAACCAGACGCGCGGCGCCGGGCCTGCGGTGGCTACCAACGATCGCGGCGAGGCCATCGTGGTCTGGTCGGCGGGTATGGACAATACCGCCTTCGACATCTGGTTCAGCCGCTATTCCGCGGACACAGGCTGGAGCCTTGCCGAGATGATTGGTCCGGACATCGGCGGATCGTCGGTCGATCCGGTCATCGCCATGGACGCCAACGGCAACGCCCTGGTGGTGTGGACCCGCAAAAGCCGCCAGGGCAATGGCCACACGCTCTGGTCCGCGGCCTATGCCGTCGGATTCGGCTGGAGCGCTCCTGAACAGATCGATACCGGCGGTGACGCGCCCAGCATCGGCGCAGTTGCCATGGAGCAGGATGAAAATGGCCAGGCCGTGATCGTGTGGACCCGGGCGCAGGGTGGGTTGCATTCGCTCTGGTCCAACACTTATTCCGGCGCCGGCGGCTGGAGTTCGCCGACGGCGCTGGCCAGGAACGTTACCGGCGGCAAGGAACGGCCGGCGCTGGCCATGAACGCCGCGGGCGAGGCGATGACGGTGTGGAGCGAAAGCATTACCGCCGACGATGGGACGGTGTCGATCGCGCTGCGCTCCATGCGTTTCAGCTTCGCCGCCGGCTGGTTTGACGCCAGCAGCGTCAATACCGCGGACTGGGGTGATGTCGCCGTGCCGGAACTGGGTATCGACCGCGATGGCAATGCGCTGACCGCATGGCGGCAGACGGCTATGCCCGGAACCGCCGTCGGACTGGCGCCTTTCGTCGCGGCGGGCGCCTGGGGCGAGCCGCTGACCACGGCGGTGGAAGGATGCCTGTTCGTCCGCCTGGCGGTGAACAATGGCGGCGACGCCGTCATCCTGTGGGACAGCAGGGACCCGACGGGGGTAACGCGCAATATGCATCTCAGCCAGTACAATTCGACCGCAGGTTGGGGAGCGCCGGTCGTGGTGCAATCAAGGGTCAATTTCGCCGGCGTTCCCCTGCTTGCATTGACCAATGATGGCCATGTGATGATGGTCTGGGCGCACAATACTGATACAAGCTCCGAAATTCTAGCGGCCCGGTATCTTTTCCCTGCGGGTTCATGATGTTGCGTGAACTCAGGACATCCACCAAACATCAATCTGGGACAACCACGCGTTCTCTTCAAATCCTTCAAATCTGAATCTTCAAATCTGAATCTGGGACAGTCACGAATTCCCTTCACCCAGGGCGGCACCCTAAATCCCGGAATATTTCTGTTGCGGGAAGCTGGTTTAGGCGGCCGTTTGCCAGTGCAACACAAAATGGCTAGTTGTCCCGCGGTCCCCAGGTTAAGAATTTTTCTCGGTTTATCAATCGAATGGGTCGTTCGGTGAGTGTCCCAGCTCTCGCTCCTGTGAGTGTCCCAACTCTCTAACTCTCTTTTCTTGCTATTTTTTACAAACGATAGCTCGATGATGCCTTTGGTCAGGGTCGGCGCGGTTCGATACTTTATGGAACAACTCAAAAAGCGGATTTATGTTACTTCAGGTACTCATGCGGTTGAAGGTGAGCGCAAGACTGGGTGTTGGTTTCAGCCTGATAGCGTTTATTATCGTAGCCATGCTTATGGTTGTTCAATTTTCCATTCTGGCCGTGATGGATAATTCGTCAGCGGTGCATCAGGAATATCAGCCACTGGCATTAACCGCGGATGAAATGGCGATTAATATCGTTCAGGTGCAGCAGTGGTTGACGGATGTTTCCGCAACCCACAACAAAGACGGGTTTCAGGAAGCGCAAGAAGCGGCGGACAATGTTGCCGCCAGCATTCATGCGTTTCGCGAAGCTTATACCAGGGAAGGCAACAGCGAAGCTCTGGAACGCTTGCGTGCCGTGGAATCCTCGTTCCATCGACTTTACGATACCGGAATCTTGATGGCGAACGCCTATATCGATCAAGGCATTGCCGCCGGTAATGTCATCATGGAGGATTTTGATGCGGCGTCTGCGGACTTGACCGCCAAAGCAACCGAATTGCGTCAAGAGCAGGTTGGCAAGGCAAAGAACAGTATGGAAGAAATTGTCGATTTCTCACACGCTCTGGAACGACGCACCCTTGTCATGGGCGGCGTGGCCCTGCTTGTTTGTCTGATGATGGGCTATATGCTGGCGCGCAGTGTGACCATGCCGTTGCGATCCATGCTGGCGGCTACCCGGGAATTGCAGCAGGGTGATGGTGATTTGACCCGCAGGCTTCCAGACTTCGGGTCCAATGAACTGGGAGATGTGGCGCGGTCGATCAATGGCTTCATCGGTAAAATGCAAGGCGTATTGCTGGATGTCGATGCATCGGTAGATAAAGTTTACCGTTTTTGTGAAAAAGGCAGTGCGATCGCGCTGGCACTGAGTGAGGTAGCTGCCGAGCAAACGCAATCTATCGCCACGTCCAATGATTCCATCGAAAGCATCGCCGAGGCGGTGGCCTACAGTTCTCAACGTGCTGAGGAGACTAATCGGATTGCCGCTGAAGCGAGCCAGCAGGCGCACCATGGCGGCGATACGGTGGCGAAATCGGTAACTGCCATGAAAAGTATTGCGTCGAAGATCAACCTGATCGAAGACGTTGCCTATAAGACAAACCTGCTGGCCTTGAATGCCGCGATTGAGGCCGCGCGTGCTGGCGAACACGGCAAGGGCTTTGCCGTCGTTGCCGACGAAGTGCGCAAACTGGCGGAACGCACCCAGTTGTCGGCCCAGGAAATCAGCGAGCTTTCCGTTTCCAGTGTCGATGTGGCTGAGAGGGCCGGAAAAATGCTGCAAACCATAGTGCCCTTATTCGAAAAAACTTCCAATCTGGTGCAGGAAATCGCCGCATCGACCCGCGAGCAGAATATTGCGATTTCCAGTTTTATCGGTGCCATCAGCAAGCTGGATGAAATCGCGAGATCCGTGGCGGACAACTCCGCGCAAATCACCAGCGCGGCAAACGGTCTGAACGGTGAAACCCGGGCATTGAAAAAAACCCTGGGATTCTTTACCCTGGTGAAAGGGTAGTTCGAACCGAGTTTCAAAATCTTCCGGCTGTTCCGATTTGTCTCCTGGCGGGCGGTATCGTAACCGCTTTCGCATTTCGTTATACTTCCGATCGCATGTGGTGATTAATCCGGGAGAAGCATGCGGTGACAAAAGGCGCTGTTGGTTTCATCTGTCTGCCGCCGGCCGCCCGCGCCGACCGGGCGGTACCCGGCCACGTATGCCTACCGTTTTAACCCATCCGGCGGTACCGCTGGGCCTGGCCTTGGCGCTGGGACGCAGGGTTGTTTCCCCGCGCCTGCTGGCGGTGGGTATCTGTGTTTCAGTCTTGCCTGATCTGGATGTGCTGGCATTTCGTTTGGGAATACCCTATGCAACGCAGTGGGGGCACCGCGGGTTCAGTCATTCCGTCCTGTTTGCCGTGCTGGTGGCGCTGTTAGGTATGCTTCTGGCGCGCCACCTGCGGGTACCGCCGCAACGGGTGTTCTGGTTTCTGCTGCTGGCCACCGCATCACATGGCATTCTCGATGCGTTTACCAATGGCGGTCTGGGGGTGGCGTTTTTCTGGCCCTGGTCGCAGGCGAGGTTTTTCGCGCCTGTGCATCCTGTCGAAGTGGCGCCCATCAGTCTTACACGTCTGCTGACGGGGAAGGGCGCATCCGTGCTCTGGTCCGAGTTGCTTTGGGTTTGGCTGCCCTGCCTGACGCCGGCGATCATCGTCGGTACGGCACGGTATTGGCAACGGGCGCGCCGCCGCTGACATTCCCGCGCCGCCGCCGGGCCATCGGCGTTTTTTAAACCGGCAGTGCCGTCTCATCCACCACCTTGCGCAGCACGAAACTGCTGTGCACGCCGGTGACGCCCTCGATGCGGGTGATCTTGTTCAGCAGCAGCGCCTGGTAGGCGTCCATGTCGGCAACTACCACCTTCACTTGATAATCCGCGTCCTGGCCGGTGATCAGCAGGCATTCCAGAACCTCGGGCAGGGCGGTAATCTTCTTTTCGAAATTGGCGAAGCGCTCCGGCGTGTGCCGGTCCATGGAAATATGTATCAGGGCGGTCAGGCTCAAGCCCAGCTTCCTGGCGTCGACCAGGGCGCGATAGGCGGTAATGATGCCGGCTTCCTCCAGGGCGCGCACCCGGCGCAGGCAGGGGGAGGGGGACAGCCCGATGCGCTCGGCCAGGTCCTGGTTGCTGATGCGCCCGTCCTTCTGCAGCAGTTCGAGGATACGGCGGTCGTAGCGGTCCAGGTTCATTGGATTTCCTGAAATGGGTCCGGAGAGCAATAAAATACTATAAAGTAGTGATTGCGCGCAATATCATGCCGATAAGGAGGAAAAATGCCAGGAAAAACGCAAGCCTGTGTTGCCGCATTCGCGGTATGCTGTTTCCCTGTCCCCGGTTTCCGGGCCTGTTTTTCATCGGCGCCAACCCGTGCCGGTGCGGCGGGTGGCCTCACAAGGGCCTTCCTGCCCCTCGCCCCACGAGGGCGAGTATGAAACCCGCGGACGGTCGCCATTGCCAACGTGCCAATAACTGACAGGAACAACAACATGTCTGGTTTCGATCACCGCCGGTATCGCCCGGCTCCCGTGGTTTCTCTGCCGCAACGCCAATGGCCGTCGCGGGTGATAACGCAAGCTCCACGCTGGGCCAGCGTCGATCTGCGTGACGGCAACCAGGCGTTGCTGGAACCCATGAGTGTGGCGCAGAAACGCCGCATGTGGTCGTTGCTGGTGAAGCTGGGGGTGAAGGAAATCGAGGTGGGCTTCCCCTCGGCCAGCCAGCCGGAGTATGACTTCGTGCGCTGGCTGATCGAGGAAAAGCAGATTCCCGACGACGTCACGGTGCAGGTGTTGATGCAGGCGCGGGAAGAGTTGATCGTCAAATCCTTTGAAGCCTTGCGTGGCGCGCGCCGCGCCATCATGCATGTCTACAATTCCACGTCCACGGTGCAGCGCGAGCGGGTATTCGGCCAGGATCGCGCTGGCATCACCGCCATTGCCGTGCAGGGTGCCCGCTGGCTGCAGCGGGAGGCGGTGCGCTATCCGCAGACCGACTGGGTGTTCCAGTACAGCCCGGAAAGCTTTACCAGCACCGAAATGGACTACGCAGTGGAAATCTGCGATGCGGTGGTGGACGTGTGGCAGCCCACCCCGGAGCGGCCCTGCATCATCAATTTGCCCAGCACCGTGGAGGTAAGCACGCCCAATGTGTTCGCCGATCAGGTGGAATATTTCGCCAGCCATGTCAAACGCCGCGACAGCATCATTCTGTCGGTGCACACCCACAACGACCGCGGCTGCGCGGTAGCGGCGGCGGAGCTGGCCTTGCTGGCCGGTGCCGACCGGGTGGAAGGCACCTTGCTCGGCAACGGCGAGCGCACCGGCAATATGGACATCGTCACCCTGGCGATGAACCTCTACAGCCAGGGCGTGGATCCGCGGCTGGATCTTTCCAATCCGGATGAAATCATCCAGGTCTACGGCGAATGCACGCGCATGCCCGTGCATCCCCGCCATCCCTGGGTAGGCGAACTGGTCTATACGGCGTTTTCCGGCAGTCACCAGGACGCGATCCGCAAGTGTCTGCACAAGCAAGGCGCCGACGAACCCTGGCAGGTGGCTTACCTGCCCATCGATCCCCGGGATATCAGCCGCGATTATCAGGCGGTGATCCGCGTCAACAGCCAATCGGGCAAGGGCGGCGTGGCGTTTGTGCTGGAGCGGGACTACGGTATGGTATTGCCGCGCTGGCTGCAGGTGGAGCTGGCGCCACTGGTGCAGCGGGAAAGCGAGCGCCGCGGCGGCGAGGTGGACGGGCCGGCGATATATCGCTTGTTCACCGAGCATTTTGTCCGTGATGCCACGCCGGTGAGTCTGTTGGGCTATCACCTGGACCGTGACGGTCACGATGTGATCGAAGCACGCATCATGGATGACGGCAGGGAGCATACCCTGCGCGGCAGCGGCGAGGGTGCCTTGTCCGCCTTCATCGACGCCTGGACCCGTTACCGCGGCCAGCAGGTAAGTATTATCGACTACAGCGAACACGCCCTGGGCGCGGGCACCGACGCGCGGGCCATCGCCTACGTGCAGGTCAACGTCGGCGGTAAACGCAGCTGCGGCGCGGCCTTCAATCATGACATCGTCAGCGCCAGCCTGCAGGCGGTGTTGTCGGCGGTCAACCGGGAGCGTCTGGCACTGCAGCGCACGGCCTGAGGGTGGAGGTGGCCGCGGCGCGCCAGGCCATTGACCGCGCCCCATGCGCTTTCTTTTGTCGGTTCGTAAGGTATTGTAAACAGGGACTAAATTTCGGCCGGGTGGGGTTTGCCGCCCGGCCGTTTTGTATTTGATCTGATGCGACCCGGCAGGGCGGTTGACAGGATGGCGAGGGCGGTATCAAATGCCGGTGTTCGCGCCGCTCGCCGGAACTACGCACTTACCAACTCATCAGGAAGCGAAGTATGATTTTGTCAGCCTTGCGTTGCCGTTTCTCCCTTGGCCGTGTTTTTCTGCTGGCCGCCCTCGCGCTCGCGCCGGTCGCCTGCCAGCGGGTCATGACCCATCAGGCCTATGCCGGCCCGCAACGGCCGGCGGCGGAAGTCGCCACCTTTGTCGTGCCCAAGGAGTTTGAATTGAGCTTTGTGGGTGATCAGGCCATCACCATACCCCTGCTGCAGGATGGCGCCATTATCAAGGTGCTGCCGGGGCCGCAGCGCTTCGTCGTCTATTACCAGGATTTCTGGAACATCGGCGGCGATAATCAGGAAAAGTTCACCTCGCAACCCATGCAGCTGACGTTCAACGCGCAGGCCGGCGAGACTTATACCTTCACCATGCCGACATTGCAGCGTCTGGACGATGTACGCGCCTATATCAAGACCCCGACGGTGACTCTGGTCGATGGTCAGGGCAAGGCGGTGGCCGATGCGCAGGTTATCTATAACCAGGGCGACCGGAATTTTCTCGCCGGCTTCGCCCCGGCTACGCCGCCCGCGGCTTCCCCGCAGGCACAGGCCGAGTCACCGCCGGCCACCGGCAACAGCAAGGCGCTGGAGATGTTGCAATACTGGTGGCGTGAAGCCGACGCCGCGCAGCGCGCCGAATTTCTGCGCACTGTCAAATAGCTGGTCGTCGCCCGCGCCGCCCCGCGCCCGGGCGCGTTTCCCTTCAGGATTTTTTCTCCGCCGCCCCGCCCGGCGGCAGCGTCGCCGACAGGGTCTCGACCGGACTGTCGGTCGCCGCCGGGGGCGCAGCGTCGCTTGGCGTGGCAGGCGCGGTCGCGGCGAGCATACTGCCGCCGGCGCCGATCAGCGTCACCAGTACGGTGGCCAGCAGCAGCAAGGCCACGGTCTGTTGCTGCAGCGAACCAGCGCCGGCGGCGCTCAGGCCCAGGTACAGGGTGCCCACCTTTTTTTGCTGATAGTTTACCGGCATGCGCAGGTGTACGGCGTCGGCGTCGCCTGCCTGGCCAATGAAGACAGCGACCCCGTCCCGGTCGCGCCACTGCGTTTCGCGCACCGCTGACTGGTAAGGGGCGCCCAGGGCGGTCTGCCGGTCGGCGCCGCGTACCACGCCAGTCGCATCCACCAGGACGGCGTAAACCATGCCGGGTTGGGCGGCCAGGTCGCGCAACAGCAATTCCACCGCAGTCCAATCGCCGCCCAGCAGGGGTGTGGCGGTTTCGCTGGCGATCACGGCGGCCAGCTGCCGGGCGTGTTGCAGCTGCTGAGCCTGAGCCGCGCCGTCCTGCAGACGGGTGATGCCCAGGGTGGTGGCCGTCATGATGGCCCACAGCAGCAGGGCGCCGCTGAAACCGCGGCGCAGGCGGTGACCGAAGCGACGCGACCAGGGATGTGCGTGTTGTAACTCGCCGTGCAGATGCTGCAGTTCGCGCAGCAGCTGTTCGCCGCTGCTCATGCGCCGCTCGGGCGATTTGCGCAGCAGTTTTTCCAGGATGCGCAGCAGCGCAGGGGGGGCGGTGGCCTGCGGCAGCGGCGGCGCATCGCCGGTGGCGATGCGGAACATCAGGGCGGGAATGCTGTCGGCCCTGAACGGTTTATGGCCGCTCAGCAATTCATAAAGAATCACTCCCAGGGAGAACAGGTCGGAACGTCCGTCCACCGGCCGGCCCAGCACTTGTTCCGGCGACATGTAGTGCGGTGTGCCCAGCAGTTCCCCCTGTCCGGTCTGCAGGGTGATGTTGGCATCCGCCATATGGGCGATACCGAAGTCGGTGATGCTGGCCTGCAGGTCGCCGCTGCCCTGCACGGCGCATAGGATATTGCTGGGCTTGATGTCGCGGTGCACTATGCCGTGGCGGTGCGCATAGGCCAGGGCGGAAGCCAGCTGCAGCATGACGGCCACGATTTCCCCGCTGCTGAACGGGCGCGCCGATTTGAGCAGACGATCCAGAGAAATGCCGGACAGCAGTTCCATGGCGATATAGGGTCGCCCCTGTTCCTCGCCGACGTCGTAGATGGTGACGATATGCGGGTGGGAAAGCTTGCCGGCGGCCCTGGCTTCGCGCAGAAAACGCTGGCGGTACTCTTCGTCCTGGCAACGTTCGCTGCGCAGCACCTTGATCGCCAGAGTGCGGTTGATTTGCGGATCAAAGGCGCGGTAAACCACGGCCATGGTGCCGTGTCCGATTTCCTCCTGCAGCTGATAGCGTCCCAGCGTCTGCGGCATGGCCGGTGCTGGAATCAGCGGCCGAGCAGGGATTTGATCAGGGAGAGCAAGCCGCGGCGCCTGGCCTGTGGCACCGCCATGGTCACCGCCTGGGTCGCTTCGTCGCTGGCGGCGTTCTGCGGTTTCAATTCCACCAGCTTGCCGTCGCCCAGGTAGCGGAACTGCGGCCCGCCGGGGCTCAGGCTCAGGCGATCACCGGCGCGCAGCGCCGTGTCCTGCTGCAGCGTTTTGCCGTTGACGCTGATGGCCGGAGATTGCGTCAGGCTGTGCACATAGCATTCGTGGTCGGCGAAATAGAGATAGGCATGCCGGTCGGCGACCTGATGATGGTCGATGACGAAGTCGCAATCGGATTGCCGGCCCAGGGTGATGCCGGCCAGTTCGAAGGAGCGCACGCTGCTGGCGTACTGCAGGGTGAATACGCCGCCGATCCCGAGTTTGCCGCGGGACAGGGTTTGTGTCGCCCCCGCGGCGGCCGCCATGTCGTCGTGCGGCGCCATGGTGCGCGGCGGCGGTCGCGCGCTGCTGTCCACCGCATAGAGGAAGCTGACCTTGGGACCACCGGGAGCGAACGTGATGACGTCACCCTGCTTGAGATAGGTCTGCTGCACCTGTTCGCCATTGACCAGGCTGCCGTTCTTGCTGATGTTGCGCAACAGATAGCGATTGCCTTCGCGCACGATCTGCGCATGCTCGCGGGAAACGATGCGCAGACTGGCGGGATACAGCACATGCGAGGACGGCCCGCGCCCGATATTGATCTGCTCCTCGGTGAATTCGTCGATATCGCCCTTGCGCGGGCCGGCAATGTGCACCAGTTGCACCCGGATCGCGGGGTGAAAATTGCGTTTTCGTTCCATGTATCTACCCTAGAATTTATTTTTATTTTTTTTAAGGAAAACGGCCGGTGCGTTGTTTTGTGTTGTGCCGGCTTCTCGGCAGATCATATGTCTTTTGGCGAGTGCTTTCACCACAGAAAATTTAAAGATAATGCGGTAATTGGCTGATTTTCGGCATTTGGGACGTTATAACCACATTAGGTGCTAGTTACAGGAAACAAATAAGCGCGATGGACGTGAGCGCAGGGATCAGCGGGCGCGACGGTCAAGTGACGCTTTCCCGTCGTTTCGTCAATTGCGCATGCAGGGATTCCAGATGTTTTTGATAGGTGATAAGAATCACTTCGTCATCGATTTCCAATTGTGGGTTGTCGTCCACCAGCAGCAATTCGCCGGCGCGGTACAGGCAGATTACGCGGCTGGCGGCGGGTAGACCCAGGTCGCGCAAGGGGCCGGTGAGGCCGGCCTGCACCACGAAGGAGGTGACGCGGGCTTCTCCCTTGATCATGGCCGACAGGCTCAGCATATCCTGGCCTTCGATGAGGTCCGCGAGGTAGCGGCCGGTAGTGCGATTGGGCAGAATGACGTCCTGCAGACCCAGCTCGATGGCCACATGTTCGAAATCGGGATCGTCGATCTTGGGAAACACCCGTTTGCAACCCAGCGAGCGGCCGACCAGGGCGGCGATCAGATTGGACTGATCGTTGCCCATGAAACAGAACAGAATCTCAGCGGCCGTGGGATCGAGTTCGCGCAGCACATCCGGTCGAGTGCCGTCACCGTGAATGAATCCGCAGTCGATGTCCTTGCTGATGTCCTCGATCTTGTCCTTGTCGCGCTCGACGATGACCACATCATGGTTGCGCCGGATCAGCATCTGCGCCGTCATCTGGGTCAGGGAGCTGGCACCGATGAAAATAACCCGCATGTCGGATATCCTCCTGTGGCCTTATTGATCCTGTCATTGACCAGGCCTCATTTCCACCACCCCCCACCCTGATCCGGCCCCGGGCAGGTGGCTTAGTTAGTGTAGCTCCTAGTGATCGTGTTTCGCCTTGCGCCAGGTACGCGGATAGAGTAATACGAGCAGGGCGAGGATTTCCACCCGTCCGGCCAGCATATCGAGGCTCAACAGCAGCTTAAGGCCGCTGCCGCACTGCTGGCTGATGCCGCTGGACAGGCCGACGGTGGCAGTGGCGGAAACCACCTCGAACAGGGCGTCGAGGGCGGGAAAGCCAGCGGCGATGAAGCACAGCCAACTGCCGGCGATCAGCGCGCAGAAAAAGCCGATTATCTGCAGGGCGCGTTCGATATCGAATTGTTCGAGCTTTTCCCGCCCCAGGCGTGGTTGCAGTACCGCGTGCGGTGGCGCCGCACTGCGTTGCAGGGCGAGCTGCAGCAGCCGCAGCACGATCAGGATGCGAAAAATTTTCATGCCGCCGGCGGTGGAACCCAGGCTGCCGCCGCCGGCCATGGCGAAGATCAGCAGCAGCTTGGAAGCCGCGTCCAGGCGGGCGACATCGTAGGTGCTGAAGCCGGTGGTGGTCTGCGCGGATACCGCCAGCAGGGCGCCGTGACGCACGGCTTCCTGCCACGGCAATTGCAGGGTATGCATCAGATTCCACGAAACCAGGCTGGCAACCAGCGCGCCGCACAGCAGCAGATAACGCACCTGCGGCTCCCGCCACAGTGCCCGCGGATCCTGGTGAATGCTGCGATAGTAGAGCAGCAGGGGCAGTGCGCCGCAAAACGAAAAGACCATGATGGCGCTGACGGCGTAGCCGTTGCCCAGGCCCGCCAGGCTGTCATCGTAATTGGAAAAACCGCCGGTGGAGACCGCGGTCAGGGCATGCACCAGGGCATCGAACCAGGAGGCGCCGGCGCCGGCGATCAGCATCGCCGCCGCCAGCGTCAGTGCCAGATACACCAGCAGCACCTGGCGGGCGATGGCGCGGGTACCGCCGACGATGTCCTCCCCGTGGCTTTCCATCTGGGCCAGCCGTTTGGCGACGGCGCCCGGACCGATCAACAGCAGCAAAGACAGTACCACCACCCCCAGGCCACCGCTCCATTGCAGCCAGGCGCGGGTAAACAGCTGCGAGCGGGTCAGGGAATGCGAGTCAGGCAGGGTGGACAGCCCGGTGGTGGTCAATGCCGATACGGTTTCGAACCAGGCATCGACGGGCGGCAGGCGGTCGAGCAGCGGCAGGGTCAGCACCGCCGAGGCAAACACGAAGATGCCGCCGCCGATCACCAGGGCTTCGTTGCTGCGCAGCGTGGCGACCGGTGGCAGACGTGCCAGCGGCCAGCCGATGGCAGCGAAGATCAGTGGCGGCAGGCACTGAGCGACGGAAAACGCGGGAAAGTCCAGCAACAGCGTGACCAGCGGCGGTACCAGCGATATCACGACCAGGGCCAGGGACAGTTCGCCAAGATATTTCGCGGTGGCGGCCGGTCGAATCGGTTGCGCCAGGGTGGCGATGGGCGTGCTCATACGCACCAGTAGGTGACACCCTGGGCGTCGAGGAAAGCGCGGGCACCGGCGCCCTCAAGCATGGCGAAGGTCGAATACATGCCGGCCTCGGTACAGGTAGGAGCGATCACCGTCACCGAGCGCGGCGCGTCGGGTACCGGCCAGCCGTTGCGCGGATCCAGGATATGGCCGTAGCGCACGCCGTCACGCAGCAGAAAACGGCGGGCGTCGCCGCTGGTGGCGACGCCGCCCTGGGCGATGCTGATTTCGCCTATGCTCTTTTCGCCGGTGGCCGCTGGATCATCGATGCCGATGATCCAGGTGTTGCCGTCGGCCCGCCGGCCGGACACGTAGAGATCGCCGCCGAGATTGACGACGAAGGAATGCCGGGTGGCGGCGCGCAGCAGCTGCGCGATGCGATCCACCGCGTACTCCTTGCCGATGCCGCCCAGGTCGATCTCCATCCCAGGCTGCAGCTGGATGACCGGGGTATGCCACTGCACTTTGTCCCAGCCGACGCGGGTCAGCAGTTCGCTGACCTGCTGCGGTGTCGGTAGCCGGTCGCTGCCGTCGAAGCGCCAGGCGGCGCGCAGCACGCCGGAGGTAATATCGAATTTGCCCGCGCTCAGACGATGGCACTCGGCCGCATAGTCGAGCAGGCGCGCGGTTTCCTCGTCGACCCGTACCGGCCTGCCGTGGCTGTTGTTGATGGTATGGATGATATTGTCGGGGCGGTAGCGCGAAAATTTGTGTTCGATGCGCCGGGCTTCATCGCAGGCGATGCGCGCCAGCCGCTGGATCAGGTCGCGGTCGGCAGCGTCGACCAGCACTTCGCAGGGGCAGGCCATGGCTTCGAACAGGCCGGCCCAGAAGTCCTGGCGTTGCTCAAACGTGAGTTCGCACATGCTTCAGAACTGGTAGTTGATTCCCAGCTGAGTATAAACCGCTTGCAGCTCCGGAAACAGGTCGAAATTACGCTGCACGCCGATCGCGTCGCCGGGATGGCTGTCACCACGCTGCACGAAGCGGGCGATACGCAGATATATCTCGTTGTTGGCGCCCAGACCGTAGGCGGCGCGCACGCCCAGGGTATTGTCGTGGAAAGCGCCCAGGCGTTGATCGGCGCTGATGTAATCCAGCGGCCGCTCGGTGGTACTGTGGCGGTAGAAGTCGGCGGCGGTTTGCCGGTAATAGCGCGCGTAGGGGCGCAGGTAGATGGCGTCGCTGAGCATCAGCTGGTAGGACAGTTCCGCGGTATGCGAATGGATCTGCCAATCGTCCCAGAAATAACGGTAAGACGCCTGCAGGGTGTCGTGGGCGAAGCCCCAGGCGAATTTGCTGAACAGCGTATTCCAGCTGTGACTGGACGGGCGGCTTTCGAAGTAACTGGCGATGGGGTCGCCGGCGCTGGCGCCGGCAGTTTCGCCGTAGACTCGGGTGACCATCTTATAGGGATCGGTCAGGTAACCCTGGGCGCGGGTGTAGCTGTAGTTCAGTTGCACCAGCGCCTTTGGGCTCAGCAGCTGGGTGACGCCGACCAGGGCACTGCCGATTTTCTTGTCCATGGTGTAGCCGGAAAATGCCTGAAAGATATTGCCTTCGCCTTCCTCCTCTTCCCCGCCGTTGCCGCCGGAGGTGGAGGCGCAGCCGGTACCGGGGGCGCAGGACAATGGCGTCGGTTTGCCGCCCTTGGGCGCCACGTGATCGCCGTCGAAACCGAGGCTGAGCGTCAGAGTGGTGTTCTTGTTATTGAAATCAAACAGGCCGCTGCCATTGATTCCCAGGGAGGCATAGTCGGTTTCGCCGGAAATATGCGCGCCAAGTTGCAGGCGGGTCAAGCGGTCCAGGGGTTTGTCCCAGCCCAGGCTGAGGGAGCCGCGCACATCGGAAAACTTGCGACGCGGCTGCTCGCCGGCGGCGACGCTGTAGGAGCTGTTGCCGGAGGGTGTGCTGAAGGTCTGCGCATGGCTGGCGGGCGCCGCCCCGGTGGGCGTGGCGCCGGACAGCGAATCGTAGACCAGCTGCAGGTTCAGATATTCATCATCCCCCAGGTCGCGACGGGCGATCAGGGTGGGTTCGATAACATCGACCCGGTCTTTCTCGGAATAAAACAGCACGGCTGCGTCGGTCTGCCAGCCCGCGACCGGATTCAACGCCAGTGCTTTATCGCTCAGCAGGGCACAGGTGGCCAGGGACAGGGCCTGGGCAATGGAGGGCGTGTTTCTCAATTGCAACCGCAGCCTCCGCCACCCACGCCCTGGCCGCCGGAAGACGCTTCCTTGCTGAAATAAATATGTTCATCCAGGGCGTGGTCCACGGCATAGGGCACCAGTTGCATGCTGGGACGGGATAGTCGGTCGCGATCCCAGGGTGCCACCGGCTGTAGACTGCAACCGCAGAGCAGGAGGAGGGCGCAGGCGCCCAGCCACAACCTGCCTGCCGTCGCGGTGGCGGAAGGCGAGGGTGGAATAAAACCGCTATTTGTCTCCGAGGGTGGAGACGATACGGTTTTCAAGCTCGGCTCTGTCTTCCTGGCGAAATCCGACATGGACGTTCTGTATATTGCCTTTGCGGTCAATAATGAAGGAAGACGGCATGCCCATCAAGTTGTATTTTTTCGCCACATTGCCGCCTGGATCATAGGCGACGGTGAAATCGGCAGGATTCTGCCCCAGGAACTTGCTGATGGGATCGCGATCCGTGTCCAGATTGATGGCGACTATTTTCAGTCCCTGTTTGCTGTACTTGCGCTGCATTTCGTTCATCCAGGGAAACGACTTGCGGCAGGGCCCGCACCAGGACGCCCAGAAATCCACGTAGACTACCTGGCCACGCAGGGCATCCAGGGAAACGATACCATTCTGGCTGGGCAGTTTGAAATTGGGCGCGGTGTCGGCCAGGGCGCTGCTAAGAGGCAGGGCGAAGACCACAAGGAAAAGAGCAGCGAGAAATCTATTGGGCATAAGACACCTACATTTCATATTGTTGGGCGAACGAACAGTGTATGCGTGGACAGCTTATCGGCATAATGACGTGATTGCCTACTGCTTCGTGATCGAATTGTGATCTGTTTATGAAAAATTGAAGCAACGTCCGCCGTACTGGTTGTAAGCGTCGTAACATCGACGTGCTGAATGTAACTGGAGCGTATTAAACAACTTTGTGTAAGTTTGAAAACGGATAAAGGTGAGCCATGCTGATTCGAATCAAAAAAGCCAGTGACATCGATTCCCGGGAACTGACCGACAAGGCGGTGTACGAGAGCCGGCGCGAATTTTTGCGCTCCGCCGGCGCTCTGGCACTGGCCGGCGCCGCGGGAGTCGGCGGCTTGCTGGCCAGTGCGCCGGTGACGGCCGGCGCCAAATTGTCCGACTACAAGAAAGGCGCGTATGGGGCCGGGCTAGAGCCGACTTCGTATAAAGATATAACGAATTACAATAATTTCTACGAATTCTCCACCGACAAGGAGGAGCCGGCGCTGCTGGCACGGGATTTCAATCCCCGCCCCTGGACCCTCACGGTCGAGGGCGAAGTGGAGAAAACCGGCACCTTCGCCCTGGAGGATTTCATCAAACCGCACGCCCTGGAGGAAAGGATCTACCGGTTTCGCTGCGTTGAAGCCTGGTCCATGGTCGTTCCCTGGATAGGCATACCGCTGCGCGACGTGATCAAACGTTTGCAGCCGACCAGCAAGGCCAAGTATGTCGAGATGCGCACTTTGTATGATCCCAAGCGTATGCCGGGGCAGCGGCGCTCGCTGCTGCCGTGGCCCTATCTCGAAGGCTTGCGTCTGGATGAAGCCATGCATCCTCTGACTTTGCTGGCGGTTGGCCTGTATGGCGAGGAGCTGCCGAATCAGAACGGCGCGCCGCTGCGCCTGGTGGTGCCGTGGAAGTACGGATTCAAGAACATCAAATCCATCGTTTCCCTGCGCTTCGTCGAGCAGGAACCGAAAAATACCTGGCAGGTGATCAATGGACGCGAATATGGTTTCTACGCCAACGTCAATCCGCAGGTGGATCATCCGCGCTGGAGTCAGGCGCGGGAACGGCGCATCGGTGAATTTCTCAAACGCGATACCCTGATGTTCAACGGTTACGCGGACGAGGTGGCGGGCCTGTACGCGGGCATGGATTTGAAAAAATTCTATTGAGGCCGCTAACCGTAGTGAATGGTCCCAATCCCCGAGCCGACAGGAAACCGTGTGTCATCGAAGCCGTATAATCACCAGGCGTTGAAAGCGCTGCTGTTCGCCGTCTGCCTGCTGCCGCTGGCAATTTTGTTGTGGGACGCCTGGCAGCAGCAACTGGGTGCCAATCCGATCGAAAAGGTGATGCGTCGCACCGGGGACTGGCTGTTGTATTTCCTGCTGCTGACCCTGGCGGTGACGCCGCTGCGTTTGCTCACCGGCTGGTCGTCCCTGCTGCGCTATCGACGCATGCTGGGGCTGTTCGCGTTTTTTTACGCCCTGCTGCATTTTCTCAACTATCTGGTGCTCGACCAGTTCTTCGCCTGGCACGAAATAGTCAAGGATATCGCCAAGCGTCCCTATATCACCGTCGGCTTCACCGGCTTTGTGCTGCTGCTGCCCCTGGCCCTAACCTCCACCAACCGGATGATGCGGCGTCTGGGGCGCAACTGGCAGCGTCTGCACCGCCTGGTCTATCTCATCGGCGTTCTAGCCATCGTCCACTATCTGTGGCTGGTGAAGGCGGATAATCGCACGCCGCTGATCTACGGAGCACTGCTGGCAATGTTATTGCTGCTGCGCAATCGCCGCCTGCAGGGGTGGCTGGCCGCGCGCGGGGTGGGGCGCCGGTCGGCGCCGGCAGCGACGCTCAGGAATCCTCAGCCACCGGCTGGATCAGCACCCAGGGCTTGATCACTAGCGCCCAGAACTGCGCATCCTCCGCCTGCCATTGCCGCGCCTGATCGTCGCTCACCGGTCCCAGCTGGCCGTTGTGCATCCAGGCAGCGACCTGGGCGCTGTCATCACGGGCGCAGGCCTGGGCCGCCTGCAGCAGATCCAGTTCGCGCGCCACCAGTACCAGCCGGCCGGCGGCGAAATGGGTCTGCAGTTCCCGCCAGCGTATGCGGGCGGTCTCGCGGTTCAGATCCGACAGGTCAGTGTCCACGGCCATGGGCAGGTGTGGGCCTTGCGTTCGGTTTCGGGAGGGGGGTGGCCAAAGGCGTGTCCACCCGTTGGTCGCTGATACAGGCGGGTTCGCTGGCCGCAGCGGCCGGCAGTTCGACAAAGAACGTGGTGCCAATATTGGGGCGGCTTTCGAATCGCAGCTCGCCGTGCATCATGTCCACCAGCTGTTTGACGATGGCCAGACCCAGGCCCACACCCTCGATCATCGATTGCTCGTGGCCGAGCCGTTGAAAGGCATGGAACAGCCGTGGCTGTAAATTCTGTTCAATGCCGACGCCGCTGTCGCGCACGCTGAAACAGACGCGATCGCCGTGGCTGAGCCTGGCGGCAATCCATACGCCGCCACCCTGGCGATTATATTTGCAGGCATTGCTCAGCAGGTTGAGCAGCACTTGTTTGAGTCGGGTGCGATCCGCGCAGGTGTAGATTTCCGCAGCCGTCGCTCGCTCCTGCACTTGGATACCCACCTGGTATTGCCTGGCCAGCGGCTGGATCAGGTCGGCGCATTCCTGCAGCAGGTCGTGGCAGGGTACGGCTTCCAGGTGCAGGTTGATGCGCCGGGCTTCGATTTTCGCCAGATCCAGCAGGCCGTCGATCAGTTTCAGCAGATGCTGGCCGGCATCGATGATTTCGCCGACGTTCTCCCGGCTTTGCGTCGACAGCGTGTTGTCGACGTGCAGCAACTGGGCAAAGCCCAGCACGGCATTCAACGGCGTGCGCAGTTCGTGACTCATATTTGACAGGAACTGGCTTTTTGCCTGACTGGCGGATTCCGCCGTTTCCTTGGCTTTCACCAGTTCGTTGGCCAGGTCGATGGAATTGAGCAGAATCCGGCGGTAAATATAGCCACCGGCCATCATGGCGATTACGAACAACCCGATCATTATACCCATGAAGATAAATGGCTTCGTTTGCTGCACGAAAAACCAAACCGTGGTGGGCAGGCAGATGATCAGGAGAAAACTGTAATAGACTTTCAGCACCGCGCTTTGCATGGCGGTGGCGCCGGCGGTCAGACCGCCGAGGATGAAGGCGATGATGTAGGGTGTTTGCTGGTCGTTGAACGGTGAAAACACCCAGATAGCCGAGCCCCAGATGGCGCCGGACAGCACGGATTGCAGCAGGAACAAACGGCCCCAGGCGGGCATGGCCGGGTCGGACGGCCGTTGCTGCCGGTAGGCGGCGATGACCGCGAAGCGTACGACCATTGCCAGGGTCATGGCGATCAGCCAGTAGAGGATATTGGCGGTGGCTACCCGGTCCCACAGGGTTGCGGCAGCCAGCAGCGCCAGGCTGAGATTGACGCCGATGGCCATCGGCGCATAACGATAGAGCAAGCGGACGGTTTCCGCGTCGTGGCGCAGCAACCGTCCCTGGGGAAATCCGCCTGCGCTATCCCTGTCTGCGGTAATTGAATTGACGATCATGGGTCCGGAGCGAAACGCTCGATGCTCGGGTCGAAATTACGTCGCGCTTCGACGTCGGCGACAAATGAGACAATTGATAACTATAGTGTATTCGCCCGATGGGAACAACCGGCGCAGGCGATGGATCAGCCGGAGGCCAGTGATTTAGCCGTTGCCGCGGTGAAATCTGGTCCGGCAAGCGACAATAGCAGCAACCCCTTGGTCCCGGAAATGAATTTGCGCCGCTGTGCCGGGCCGACGCGGATCAGCATCCCCGGTTCCACCTGCCAGTTGTAGCCATTGGCCTGGATGACGCCGTTACCTTCCAGAACCACATAAACTTCCTCCCGACCGTCGTGCTCCCGCTCGCGATCGGGGAAATCCAGCCAGTGTGGCGGCATCTTAACGATATTCATGCTGCAATGTGAAATGCCCAGGTGCATGCCAGCGTCACAATAACGCTGACCGGCCGCGGAATTATCGGCCAGCGAGGCCAGCTCCGCGATGCGTTTGATGTTGATGTCTATCATGCTTCACTCCTTGTGAATGCAACTTCCATTCATGACGATAGGACAGGGTGGCGCGGTCGGACGCACGACAAGGTGTGCGAGCGGCGGGCCACCAGCTGGAAACCACGATAGACCCAGCAGCTTTAGCGGATATTAAAGCTGCCGGGCCCGGGTGGAAAATACTGGGGTTATTTGGCGGTCATCGGGACATAGCCTGGCTTGGCTTCGATGCGCTGCAACCATTGCCGTAACGCCGGATAGGGCACGAGATCGAATCCGCCCTCGCCGGCGCAATGGGTGTAGGCATAGAGGGCGATGTCGGCGATGGAAAAATTGAGGCCGGTGAAATAGGCGTTGTCCTGCAAATGATTTTCCATGAGTTGCAGCGCCTTATGACCCTTTTCCACCAGGGTCGGCAGCTCGGCGCGGCGCGGGTGCTGTGGCGGCAGAAACCGCTGGACGGAGCGGGCGACGGCAATATAGGGCTCGTGACTGTATTGTTCAAAAAACATCCAGCTTAATACATGAGCGCGTTCATAACGAGACTGCGGCCACAGCGGCGAGTCCTCGGCCAGATAAAACAGAATGGCATTGGATTCCGTGAGGTAGCGCCCGGGCGTGATTTCCAGTACCGGGACCTGTCCCGCCGGGTTCATCGCCAGAAATTCCGCGCTGCGAGTGCCGCCGCCGGCCACGTCGATTTCCCGCCATTCGTATTTCTTGTGCAGCAGTTCCAGAATCATCCTGACTTTGTAGCAATTGCCGGATGCGGTCATGCCGTAAACCTTGATCATGGGTTCCTCGGAAGTGGAAGGGTTGGGGCTGGTGCAGTGTACCTCAATCTTCACCAGCGGGTATATCGGGTCAAGAGGGCGCGCCGAATGGTGTCAGGCGATGCGGCGGGCGCTGGTGCTGAGGATGCTGGTGACCGCGGTGGATCGCGCCGTGTCGACGGGAAGGACGACGCAGAATTCCGTACCCAGGCCCGGCTGGCTGCTGACGCTGATGTTGCCGCCCAGCAGCTGGCACAAGCGCCGGCTGATGGTCAGTCCCAGGCCGGTGCCACCATAGTTGCGGGCGATGCTGGCATCGGCCTGAACGAAATCATGAAAAATGCGCTGCAGTTGCTGTTCGTCCATGCCTATGCCTGTATCCTTCACGGTTACCAGCAGCAAATCGCCGGCATCGCTGGCGCGCCGTTCGGCGCCCAGTGTAATCGTCCCGCCGCGGGTGAATTTGGTGGCATTGCTCAGCAGATTGAGCAGAATCTGGCGCACACGTTTTTCATCGGAGCGCATCAGGCCGATATCCACGGGTATCTGTGTCTGCAGGGTATTGCCATTCTTTTTCAGCTGCGGGATCACCGCTTCGAGCGTCTGCTCGATCATGAACGCGATGTCGAATTCCGTCGTGCTGAAACTGATGCGCCCGGCGTCGATTTTGGCGATATCGAGCAAGTCGTCGATCAGCGTCAGCAGATAATGGCCGGCGACGCGGATATTGTGCGCATCCTTGGCCAGCACCGGTTGCCGCGTCTGCAGCGCCTCTTCGCAAATCAAGTCGCTGTAACCGATAATCGAGTGCAGGGGGGTGCGCAGCTCGTGGCTCATGCGCGACAGAAATTCCGATTTGGCGCGATTTGCTTCCGCTACCAGAGCCTGTTGCCGTCGCTGCATGGCGTTGAGCACCAGCAGCGCCAGGGTGATGCAGGTGATCAGCAGCAGGGAAATAGCATGAAAGTTCCGTCGCGTCTGCACATGCGTCTGGTTCCAGAAATCCGCTTCGCTGATGCCGGTCCACAGGATCCACTGGCCGCCGTTGTCCACCACCGGCAGCGGCAGGGCCGCGGAATACAGCAGATCCGGATCGCGTGCGCCGGCGCGGGCGTAGATGCCGGCGCGTTCGTCGGGCGGAACCCCGGTTGCGGTGAACAACAGCTGCCGCGTGGTATTGACCAGGATATAGCCCGGGTCCGTCAGTAGGCCGTTCAGCACCTGGCTGAGGATGACGCCGCTGACCATGCCTTTGAGTTCCCCCCGGGGGCCGTAAAACGGCACCGAATAGACCAGGCCGCTGCGGTCGCGGTCATTGGGGTGTTGCGGTGACAGCAGCGAGTTGTCGCAGGTGATGAGCTCATCGCTGGTCAGCGCCGGATAGGCCAGCTGCTTGATCAGATCGTGATCCGGGTAGGTGAAGGCGAACCAGCGCAGCTGTTCACGCATGGCGCGGTATTCATGGATTTCCTCTTCCGGCAGGGGCGGGCTGGCGTGGTCGCTGGCGGCAGCCGAACGGGTGTCCCCGGTGATGAACATATCGAAGGTGACCAGGGGTTGCGTCCGCGATCGGGGACTCGCCCCTGCGTGGTCGGGATCGAATTCGCGAGCCACCAGGTAGACCTCGGACAGGTGGATGTTGCCGTAGAGGTTGTTGTATATCTCCTGGATCGAGTCGCGGGTAAAAGCATCCAGGGCGCCGGAGCTGGTGTTAATGTGCCGCGTACCGGGCAGGCGGGCGATGGTGCGCAAACCCTGGTAGAGCTGGTTCAGGGTGTTGCTGATGGCCTGGCCGTTGAGTTGCGCCCGCTGGTGGGTATCACCGATGAAATCGTCGCGATAAGCGTCGATGGTGGCACGGTAGTTGATGACGATGGCGGCGGTGGCCAGCACGCCCAGCGCAATGATGACCAGTCCAGGCAGGCCCAGTGCCTGGGTCAGCCGGCTGGCGTAGAGTTTCGTTATCGTCATGCCGCAGGAGCTCCGCCGAACGGACGTATCATGGCCGCGGGACCGGCCAGGACAATCGCCTGCGTCTGTATCGGACCCGTCCGGCTGAAAACCAAGGCTGTTTATCAGAAATTCGCAATTCTGTGGCGCAGGTAACAAAGTACAGGGCGGGTGTTCCGCTGCGGAGTTTAGGGTTAAGCGCGACGTTGGACACCCGTGCTAGCCCGCACGCCGCGCGCCGCATCATTGCCCCCCAGGAACCGGCGGTAGTCGCCGTGGCGGATGCGTGGTCGGCCGGTGATGGAGCCCTGATATAAATAGACCCAGCAGGTGATGTCCTGGTTATTGGTCAGCAAGCGGGCGATTTTACGGTGCCGGCCGTAGCGCCCGCGGGAAATATTTTCAGATTCGCATTCCTCGTACCGGTCCAGCAGGTTGAAGCCCCGTTCCGGCCGGTGGACGGTGCAGAGCATGCCTTGCACCCATTCACCGTCGCGGGTGCTGCACACCATGCCGGGATAGGCGCCCAGATCGTATAGCCGCCCGGCCATGACCGCAGCTCCCACGGGTTGCAGATAGCGCTGCAGGTGGCGCTGAATCTGGCGGTCGCCGGTGCCGGTGAGCAGGGTACCGTAAATGAACAGATAGTCGGGCGCCAGGTAGGCTGGGGGCAGCGAGGGATGAGCTGGTTTCAGGTTTTTCATCGGAAGTCGTATTATACGCAGATAACTGAGGATACTACCGTTTTGTATGGCGACCGAAATCGAGAAAAAATTTCTGGTTATTAGTGACGCCTGGCGCGCGGGCGATCCACCGGCGATACCAATGCGTCAGGGCTACCTGGCAGGATCGGACAAGGCGTCGGTGCGGGTGCGCATCGAAGGCGGGCAGGCCAACATCAATATCAAGAGCGCTACTCTGGGGATTCGCCGACTGGAATTCGAGTATGCCATTCCCCTGAATGAGGCACAGGAAATGCTAGATAACCTGGCCGAGGGTCCGCTGGTGGAAAAAACCCGCTACCATGTGACCGTGGGTGAGCATGTTTGGGACGTCGATGTTTTCACCGGTGATAACCAGGGTCTGGTGGTGGCGGAAATAGAACTGCAGTACGAACAGGAGTCCTTCGTTAAACCGGCCTGGGCGGGTCGCGAGGTTTCCGACGACAAGCGCTATTATAATGTTTCACTGGCAAAACATCCCTATAAGGAATGGCGTGAATAAGCCCAATCCACGGTTCCGCGGGGTGTCGCACCGTGCCTGGTGGTCGGTGGCGGGGTTGTTGTTGCTGGCCCTGTTGACCGCCTGCGACCATCCGGACGACGGCGTGCTGCGCTTTGGCATCGTGGCGTCGCCGGTGACGCTGGACCCGCGCCACGCCACCGATGCGACCTCGTCGCGCATCAATCGCCTGCTGTATGACAGTCTGGTGGATTTCGACCGGGCGTCGCTGCCGGTGCCGGGGGTGGCCGCCTGGCGGCAGATGTCCGCCACCCAGTATCGTTTCACCCTGCAACGCGACCGGCGTTTTCATCACGGTCCGGCCCTTACCGCCCGGGATGTCAAGGCGACCTACGACTACATCCTTGACAAGAACAATGCTTCCCCGCATCGGGCGACCCTGGCGCTGATCAGGGAAGTCAAACTGATCGACGACTTTACCGTGGATTTCATCATCGACAAGCCGGATCCCCTGTTTCCCAACTACCTGGTGGTCGGTATCGTACCGGCGGATCTGGCCGCCGCCGGTCACCCGTTCAACAAGCAGCCGGTGGGCAGCGGTCCGTTTCGTTTTGTCGCCTGGCCACAGGATGAACGTCTGCGTTTGCAGCGGCTGAGCGACGGGCAGCAGGTGGAGTTTTTGCGGGTGCCCAATCCGACGGTGCGGGTGCTCAAGCTGCTCAACGGCGAGATCGATCTGACGCAGAACGATCTGCTGCCGGAGCTGGTCGACTACCTGCGCGCCACCGGCAACTTGCAGGTGGCGACCGGCGCCGGCATCAATTTCGCCTATCTGGGATTCAATATGGAGGATCCGGTGGTCGGCAATCTGCTGGTGCGTCGCGCCATCGCCCATGCGCTGGATCGGCAGTCCATTATCAAATACGTGATGGGCGCCACCGCGCGTCCGGCCAGCTCCATCCTGCCACCCAGCCACTGGGCCGGCAATCCGCAGCTGGAGTCCGTGCCCTATGCGCCGGAAACGGCCCGCGCCCTGCTGGCACAGGCCGGTTACAGCGATGCCCATCCGGCGCATATCACTTATAAAACCTCCAATGATCCGTTCCGTGTGCGTCTGGCCACGGTGATTCAGCACCAGTTGCGGCAGGTGGGATTCGACGTGGAAATCCAGAGTTATGACTGGGGCACTTTCTACGGAGATATCAAGGCGGGACGCTTTCAGATGTACAGCCTGTCCTGGGTGGGGATCAAGAGCCCCGATATCTTCTACTATGCTTTGCACAGCAAGTCGGTGCCGCCGGAGGGGGCCAACCGCGGACGCTTCAGCGACCCTGAGGTCGATCGCCTGATCGAGGCGGCGCAGGTGGAACCGGACCGGGA
>DKAS01000127.1 GCA_002448875.1 Proteobacteria bacterium UBA6920
GCCGTGGTGGAAGACTGTGTCAATGCCGTGGGCGTGGACATCAACAGCGCCTCGCCGCAGCTGCTGTCGCGGGTCGCCGGCCTCGGCGCCTCTCTGGCGGAAAACATCGTGCGCTACCGCGACCAGAACGGCCTGTTCAAGAACCGCGCCCAGATTCTGCAGGTGCCGCGCATGGGAGCCAAGGCCTTCGAACAGGCCGGCGGCTTTTTGCGCGTGGTCAACGGCGACAACCCCCTGGACAATTCCAGCGTCCACCCCGAGGCTTATCCCGTGGTGCAGCGCATCCAGGAAACTACCGGTCGCGACATCCGCCACCTGATCGGCGATGGCAAGTTCCTGCGCAGCCTGGACCCCGCCCGGTTCACCGATGATACCTTCGGCATCCCGACCGTCACCGACATTCTGCGCGAACTGGAAAAACCCGGACGCGACCCCCGTCCTGAATTCAAGACCGCGGATTTCCGCGAAGGCGTGGAAGACCTGGCCGACCTCAAGACCGGCATGATCCTCGAAGGGGTGGTGACCAATGTCACCAACTTCGGCGCGTTCGTCGATATCGGCGTCCATCAGGACGGCCTGGTTCACATCTCCATGCTGGCGGAGAAATTCGTCAAGGATCCGCGCGAAGTGGTCAAGGCCGGCGACGTGGTCAAGGTCAAGGTGCTGGAAGTGGATCTGGAGCGTCGGCGCGTGGGCCTCACCATGCGCCTGAACGACGATGTGCGCGAGGTCGCCGCCGGCAATCCCCGTGGCGAACGGGAGCGCAGCGGCGGAACCGGCAAGCCCCGCGGCGGCAACAAGCCGGTCAAGGAAACCGTGGCCAACACCGCTCTGGCTGACGCCCTGCGCGCGCTCAAACGCCCCTGAGCGCCTGCCCGGCACTGCGCCGCGGCAATATCGTTTTAAATTCCTAGCTTTAGCGATGCCCTGCGGATGCGCTCTCAGCGTCCGCAGGGTGCCCCTATTCCCTCAATTATCATGTAATAATACATTGTTCATGATGTATTCATCCATGAAGTCTAGGATTTCTATAAACAATAATAATGTCCGTGTAAGGACACTCTGGGGTCAAAGACACCTTCCCGGGCTTGTCTGTAACCGGGACAGCAAAAGATTCGTTCCCAAGGCAGGGGCAACGCAAACCAGGAACCAGGAATTTCACAGATTGCGCGGTTAAAACGAGCAGGCAATAATCTGTATAGAAAAGCAATAATTAGATGTATTTCTTTTTATCTGGTTAGGGGAAAGCCATGAGAATACTACTTGTAGAAGACGATAAAGCGCTGGGGCACGGGATCCACCTGGGATTGCGGCAAGCGGGGTATGCCGTGGACTGGGTACAGGACGGGGTGATGGCCGAAACCGCCATCGATACCCAGGATTACGACATGGCGGTACTGGACTTCAACCTGCCGAAGAAGTCCGGCCTGGATGTCCTGGACCATGTGCGCTCGGAAGCCAAACCGCTGCCCATCCTGCTGCTCACCGCCAAGGACGCGATCAACGACCGCATCGTCGGCCTGGACCGGGGCGCCGACGACTACATGATCAAACCCTTCGACCTGGATGAATTAAAAGCGCGCATCCGCGCCCTGATGCGGCGCAGCAGCGGCCGCACCATGCCGGTGCTCACCTACAAGGACATCGTCCTGGATCCGGCGTCCTACACCGTCACCCAGAAAGACAACATCATCGAATTGTCGACCCGGGAATTCGCCATCCTGCAACTGCTGATGGAAAATGTCGGCCGGGTGCTGTCGCGCAACCGGCTGGAGGAAAGCCTGTATTCCTGGAAAGACGAGATCGAAAGCAACGCGGTGGAAGTGCACATCCACCGTCTGCGCAAGAAGCTCGGCGCCGACCTCATCCGTACCATCCGCGGCGTCGGTTACATCATGGATAAGGAATGATGAACCCGTCGATCCGCAAGCGCCTGCTGCTCATCCTGCTGACCGCCACCGCCCTGGTCTACGGCGTATCCACCGCCAAGACCTACGTCGACAGCCGGCGGGACATCACCGAGCTGCTGGATGCGCAACTGGCGCAGTCGGCCCATGCCCTGCACGCGCTGAGCATGCACGAGCTGTTCGAGCAGATGGCGTATGAGGCGGCGATGAAACAGACCTCGGAAGGCCAGACACGCAAGATCACACCGCAGGTGCACAAGTACGAGCAGCCGGTGGCTTTCCAGATCTGGCTGGGCGGGGAAAAGCTGGTGGTACGCTCGGAAAATGCACCACCTCACCCCCTGTCCAACATCGACGATGTGTTCAGCGACCGCATCATCGACGGGCAGAACTGGCGGGTCTATTCCGCCTGGAACAACGATCATACCATCAAGGTGCATGTCGGCGAGCTGGCGTCGGTGCGGGAACACCTGGCGGACCAGATCGCCCGCCAGAATATCACCACTTACCTGCTGTCCCTGCCGCTGCTGGCCCTGGTCATCTGGCAGGGTGTGCGTCATGCCATGGACCCGCTCAACCGTCTGGCCAACGATGTCGCCGGCCGGGAATTCGATAACCTGAAAAGCCTGGATAACGACGGCGTACCGCTGGAAGCCAAGCCCCTGGTCGACGCCCTCAACGGCTTGTTTCAGCGCCTGCGCATGGCCTTTGACAGCGTACGCAGCTTCACCGGCAACGCCGCCCATGAATTGCGCACACCGCTGGCGGCGCTGAAAACCCACGCCCAGGTAGGGCGCGCCCAGACCGACTACCAGAGCGCCATCGCCGCCCTGGACTACGTTATCGATGACGTCAACCGCGCCATTCACCTGGTCGAGCAAATGCTGACCATCGCCCGCCTGGACCCGGAATCGCACCTGCAGAAAATGGAAGATATCGATCTATGCAGCCTGGCGCAGGACGAAATGGCGATCATGGGCATCCCGGCCACGGAGAAAGACATTCAACTGGATCTGCAATGCACCACCAGCCGCCTGGTGCGCGGCAAGGAAGCCCTGCTCGGCACCCTGCTGCGCAACCTGGTAGGTAACGCCATTCGCTACATCAACCACGGCGGCCAGGTCCAGGTCAGGGTTGGCGATGACGCGGAGGGCGGCGTGATCCTCAGCGTCGAAGACGACGGCCCCGGTATCCCGGCGCAGGAGCGGGAGAAGGTATTCGACCGTTTTTACCGCGGCGTGGACACGGCCAACAAGACCAATGGCTCGGGGCTGGGTCTGTCCATCGTCCGGCGCATCATCGAGCTGCATGAGGCGCGGATCAGCCTCGGCGATTCCCCGCTGGGCGGCTTGCAGGTGCAGGTTCGGCTGCAGGCGGGCGGCAAGCTGACCCGCAAACCCATGCAGGAAGACATTGCCGTGGCGAATTAAACGCCGCGCCGGATGCAAGGTCCCCGCCCCCGGGAAGCCACAGCAGCCGATCGGGTGGCGGGCGTTGTATAATCGGCGATGAGTTCCCGCCGTGAAAGAACCGGACCATGCCCGCGGAAAAGATAGCTGCCCTCATCCTGACGTACAACGAAGAACAGAACATCGGCAAGTGCATCGCGTCGCTGCGGCCCTTGACCAACAGGATTCTGGTCGTTGATTCCGGCTGTCACGCACTCACTGCACCCACAATTCCACCCGCCGGTTCTGGTGGCGACCGCGATCCGATTTGTTGCTGGCCACCGGAATAGCCTGGCCGTAGCCGCGCACCTTGACCGGCTCCAGGCCACGATCCAGCAAAATATCGGCGACCGCGTCCGCGCGGTTCACCGACAGCGTCAGGCTCAGATAGGGAATTTCCTCTTTGGTATCGGCAAACCCGAACAGCATCAGCTTGCGCTGCTTGTTTTCCGGTTTTTCCATGAAACTGACCAGGCGGCCGAGATCGCGTATCGCCTTGTTGTCCAGGGTGATATAACCAGGGCGAAAGCGAATATTCAAGGACAGGCGCTGCGCGCCTTGCACCAGTGCTTTGTATTCATCGGGCGCGCTGCCAGCTACCGGCAGCGGCACGCTGAATATCTCCTGGGAAATGAAGCCGGACTGGGTAACGAGTTTCTGCGCCGCCGGGGACACCGCGTATTCCGCCAGCTCGCGCGCCAGCGGATTGTCCGCGACCGACGGTATATAAAGAAACAAACGGCGCGACAACACGTAGTCCTCTATCGATACATTGAACGGCTGCGGCGCCAGTGATTGCGCGCCATCGTCCGCCACCGCCACGCTCTTGTTGCCACGCACATAGGCAAATCCGGTAAAACCGATCGCCTGCGGATCAGCGGCCACCGCCGCGGACAGTGCGGCATTGGATTCATAGCGATTGGCGTTCCTGGTCAACGGGCTGTTCTTGTCCAGCACCAGCGACGCGAACGTATCGAAGGTCCCGGACTTGTCATCGCGCGCATGGACGCGGATCGCCCCCGCCGGCAGCCCCAGCGCCGACCAGTTGCTGATTTCACCGGCGAAGATGCGGCGCAAGTTGTCTTTGCTGATTTCACGCAAGGGATTGGCTGGATTGACGATCACCGCGACGCCATCCAGGGCGATGACATATTCATTGCGCTCGCTGTCCATGCGGCCGAAGCGGGCCAGGGCCTTGACCTCGTCCGCCTTGATCGGCCGCGACGCCATGGCCATATCCGTCTTGTCAGCCTGCAAGTCCGCAAACCCTGTGGATGAACCATGGGTGTGCAACTCCACATCCAGATGCCCACCCCCGGTGCGCGTAGCGCTCATCAGCCACTCGTCTTCCGCCAGTTCTTTCTTGGTAATTTGATCATAGCCCTGGTCGTGCAGCCACGACTCCACCAGCGCGGGCATCAGTGCCGCGCCCACGGTATTGGAGCCATGGATGCGCAATAGTGGGGATGGCTCAGCGTGTGCGGCGAGACCGAACATTACGCTGGTGCTTAGAAAAAAGACGCGAAAAAACATTGTTCTCCTCGATGCAAATTTGGCCATAGTTAACGGAAAATAGAATTTTGGTACGGTATAAGTGGTTGTATTTCTTATAATATTAGTTAATTGCTATTAATTTTTTATTAAAATCACCTTTAAATTTCGTTAATTATTATATTCTAATTTTTTAATTATTAAAATGACACGAGCACATCAGGACAATCTAAATCGCTGGTTTTTCACCCAAGGATGTTATACAAACGAAATCCATTAAACAGCCGGCGCCCGCTGTTTAACATATTGTTTCTATTTTTGTAATTTACTATCCGCGCCAGTTCGCCGACACTGCCAGGGACGCCAACGTCAAAGCCCGAGGGGTATGGACTGGCGCGCTGCCGATGGCATCACCGGCGTCGACAAAAACAGGTAAGAAATTTGCAACTCATTGCCAGGCGCCGGGCCAGGCTAAATTTATCAACGAACCGCCCGACAACCTGAAGGATAGACCAGCCCCCTATGCTGCCCGGGATAACAATTTCGCAATGATGAAAAGCGCTGACGGGAACCGCCGCAAAAAATCCTCACTGAGCAAGCGGCTGCTATACGTCTACCTGGTGATTATGTGCGGTTTCTGCTTTTATCCGCTCACCACCGGCGTATTTCAGATACGTACCGCGTTCGCCTACCCCATGTACCAGTGGCACACGCGGGTTGCGCAAACCGACATTATCATCAATCTGCTGCTCTATATACCCGTTGGCATTTTGTTGATGGTCAATATGCGCAAGTTCGCCCGCCTGTCGCGCGCGGTGACCTTGTCCATACTGGTAGGCACCGCCATCAGCGCCGGTGTTGAATTCGTGCAGTACTTTATTACCGACCGGGTATCTTCGTCCTACGATATCTTTCTCAATTTCGTCAGCACCAGCATTGGCGTGGTATTGGCGACGATAATGGAGAAACTGCTGAACTTACATGGCGGGATGGCGCAGCTTCTGCGCCCGGTGGAACGGCGGGAAACGACGAAGGAAGATGGCGGGTTAGAAGTTATTCCCACCGTTAAAAATAATTCGAAATAAAACCTCAGGCAGGACCGCAAAACCGCGGCGGCGTCATGCGCTCTTGCTATAGAGTATGTTGTACCACTTGTTGATCGCCAGCGGCTTGTCGTACAGCGTATCGAACACCTCCCGCGCATTAGCACCCAGGCTGGCCCGCCAGGCGGCATCGGCCTGGAGATCCAGTATCGCCTTGACCAGACCGGCGCCATCGCCGGTGCGCACCGTGAGCCCGCACTGGCGCTCCTGCAACACCCGCGATATTTCCCCGTCCGGATCACCGACAAACAACGTGGGCCGGCCGGCGGCGGCGATGCCATAGAACTTGCTGGGAACGATCAGCCCCTCGAGACTGGGAAACAGGGAAATCAAATGCACGTCCGGCAGCGACAGGCTGTATTTCAGCATAGTCGTCGGCTGGTAGGGCTTGAACAGCACATTGCTCAGCCGCCGCCGCTCCACCTCCTGTTCCAGCCAGCGGCGACGCTTGCCGTTGCCGATAAACAGAAAGACGATATCGCGGTGTTCACGCAAGGCTTCCGCCGCCTGCAGAATGGTGTCGAACTCGTGCGCGCGGCCCATGTTGCCGGAATAGCCGATGACGAACTTGTTGGCCAGCGCCCATTCCTTTTCCAGCGGATTGCGGGTCTTGTCCAGCGGTCGGATTTCACTGCCGTCGGACCAGTTGGCAACGACGTGGATATTCTCGTCCGGAATATTCTGCGCCAGCAGATTGCGGCGCATGGCGTCGCCCAGCACCACATTGACTTCCGCCAGCTGCCACGACCAGTTCCTGGCCCGGCGCAGTAGGCGCCCCAGTCCGCCGCCCAGCACGCGAATGCCCAGCGCCGACGCCACTTCGGGATAGACATCCTGGTTCCAGATAATCAGACGCCCGCGCCTGAGCTTAGCGATAACCGCAGCCACCACCGACATCAGCGGCGGATCGGTCTTGCTGACCACGATATCCCCCGCATTGACGTGTAACAGCAGCCAGACGCCCACCCGCAGATAAAAGGAAAGATAGTCCAGCGCCCGCCCCGGCAGCCAGTGACGGCCAAACCGGCTGGTCCACAGGCGACGCACCTTGACGCCGCGGATATCCTCTTTGCGCGCCAGCGTGGCCATGGCATCGTCGTAGCACTGACGGCTAGTGAGCACCTGCAGTTCATAGTCGCTGCCGCCTAGAGAAAAAACCAAATCCGACAATATCTGGCTAGTGGCGGAATGATCTGGAAAAAAATAGCGATTAATAAATACCAAGTTCTTTTTCCGTTGTACGAACTTGCTACCTTCTTTCATAAAAGTTCCTTTGGTACGACGAACTCTTCGTTTTCTGATACTGCCGGCACCATTTTGGCTCTATAGGTATGGCGCTCAACCCCCACCTCACGTCTTCAGTTCGCGTCTCGCAACTTCTAGAGCCGGATTACCCCGATACACGAAATAAGGCTTGCTGTTCCCGCTGAATACCGAACCTGCTGCCAGTACCACACCTTCACCGACGCTGGTCCCGGGCAAAACAACGGCCTTGGCTCCTATCCATGCGCAATCGGCAATATCTACTCCCTTCACTATCAACTGGAACTTGGCATCCGTCCAGTCATGACTGCCGGTACAAACGTAGACCCCTTGGGATATGCAAACATTGTTACCGATATTTATATATCCCAGCGAATCCAACCAGGCGTCTTCCCCTATCCATGAGGCATCGCCTATTGCGACGTTCCACGGATATTTTATATTTACGTTGGGTTTTACCGCGACACCCCGACCGATCCTGGCTCCAAACAGCCTAAGTATAGATCTTTTTAGCCGGTAGGAAGTGAAAAAGCGATTACGAAATAAAGCGGCATTAACCACGTACCAGAGAATACGCACAATTTTTCCCCTGCCCGGGTCATACCATGAGTTGTCATAACCTGAAAGATCCACTTTCGAACTGTTCCGGTTGGCTGTCATACGCTCAACCGACACCACAAGGTGTTCCCGGACAAGGCTATCCGAACCAGCCCACATTCTTTACCCCTTAAAGCAGGCACAATTCGACGCTGTTGTCTGGCTCGGCAGGAACTCGATTTTTGACACATTGCTTAGACCTGTGATCGCACGTCGAAAAAGACATATAACGCATGCATACGCCACACGCCCGTTATCCTCCGAACAGCAAATCTTCCGGCACATCATCAATATTCGCTAGCCAGCGGTACACTCTCATGAGTTTTGCCGAAACTGTCATGGCTTCATACTCTCTTGCGGCATAGCTCCGGCCAATTTCACCATAAGAATCCCGCTGCCTGTCATCCAGCGTTATGAACGTTCTCAATTCATTGGCCAGTTCATCGCCGACGGATATTTCGAATGCCGCCCCGCAGGACAACGCCTCCGGCATGTTGCACTGCCTGGTCATAAGCACCGGCAACCCGTACGACCATGCTTCTAAGACCGCGACAGGCATCCCTTCACTGTACGACGGCAGAATAAAAGCATCTGCATTTCTTAATAGCTTTTCCTTTTCCTGGCCGAACACAGGCCCGATGTACTCGATACTACCTTGCTCTCTGTAGAAAGCCAGGGACTCCTGCAGCTTGCGCATATCATCGCGCGCGCCATCTCCTGCGATTGTGAGTCGCCAACAGCAATTCTTTGCGGTATCATGAAGCCGCCGCCAAGCCGCTATCAATTCGTACACCCCCTTCTTTGGATGAATCCTTCCGAGGTAAAGCAGACGTTTTTGGGTGCCGTGACCCCCTCCGCGCTTTCGCGCTGAAATCTCTTTCGGGTCCACGATCGAAATACCGTTGGGAACCACGACGATCGGGTTTCTGTAGCCCTCGCGACGCAATGACTCGGCTTCATGCGCATTCAGGGCATGCAAACACGCCGAGTTTCTCATGCAACTGTCCTGATACAGCCAACGAGCCGCTTGTTTTTTCCAGCGTCCATGTCTTAAAGCCCATTGATCCATCATTCCATGAGGGGATATCAGGTACCTGACTTCGCCTTGATGCTTCCTATGATACCGATAGCACTTTACTGACTGATAAGTCCAAAGCCCGTGCAAATGCATAACGTTTGGCTGATATGCCTCCAACTCCCTGTCGAAGCCCGGCGACCACGCCCATATACCCTTCGCTACCGGATCGAAGGCACTAATATCGATTCCGCGCCACTCTTCCAGATCATCACCAGGCCGTTTTATTCCCAGTACTTTAATTTCGGTGTAGCTGCGCCGGTCCATGTGACATAACCAAGACCTAATCGCCGGAGGGATACCGCCGCCGTTTCGACCAAGCCACCCAGTCAAATGCGCCAGACGCAAATACATCGCATTACCAGTTAAATCCCCAGGCCCAGGTCAACGCAACGATTTCAACAACGCACCTTCACATGGGGACTTTCCGCCGCGTACCCCATGTCGCTGATCGTTTCTTCGAGTATTCCTGTCGCCTTTACAAGCTGATCGTTTGTCCAGGATTTCCAGTTCATATAACTTCCATTAAATCCCCTGGTCCCTCTTGAAATCGGATCCTCGATTCCGAAATCGTGGTGCATTTCGTGATGCCGAAGCAGCACTGGATCCCAGGGTTCGGCAAGAAACTCCATCAGCGCCCTTAACTCCGATTCCGGCCTCTCAACAAGGGCGTCGTAATAGACGACGAAGCATTTATCGGGATTTTGCCTCAGGAAATCCATTTGCCTGGCCATGCTATCCTTTACATACCTGCAGACATCACCCAACCTGTCACCGCTCTCGTCCCAGAACACCCACCCCCGCCCCCAGAGAGAGCACGCAACGTCCAATGGATGGCGAAACACGAATACAAACTTCGCGCCTTGCCCGAAAAGCTCGAATAGTTCATTCAGATGGAACACATATTGAGGAGTTTTATCGGCCCACCGACTTTTGCCCTTGGCCCGCCTGTAGGCTTCATGAAAATAAGCGGCACTTTTTCGCATCGCTTTCGTTACTTCAGCCCCGCTGAAGCCAAGATTCTCCAGCCCCAGGAGAACCTCCTTGTTTTGTAACATCTCTGAATAGCTTACAAGAAAATATGACTCTGGCGGACAGGCTATGTTCTTGTGGGAATCAAGTATCCGCCGCACTAAACTCGTACCTGAGCGGTGCGTACCAACTATAAATATCGGATCAGCGCACCCTGCATCGGTAGATCCATCCAGTATGACGGTTTTTTTCGCTACGATACCTTTACCGACAAATGCGCGAAAACCTCTGTAAATTACCTTCATCTTTGAGTAATGCCGTTTCAACTGCATCTCCATACGCTGCGGCCTCATAAACCTTGCTCCAACACCCTGAGCTGAAGAAAATCCAAACTTGAATAATTCATAGTCGATGCAAGACAGTCCCGCGCCCGGAGAACAAAGAGATTCATTTGCCGGTATTGCGTGGCCGTTTACGTAAGCCCCATCTTATTCGGCTGGCAAGCACCACCCGACCATAACAGATGCCGTACACAACGCGCCTTACGCACTCTTTTGAAACAACTCAACACCGGAACTACAGCCTTCGAAAGCAGGCCCGGACGAAATATTAGGGATTATGCTCGCTCCCTGCGCGCCACTTATAGCGTTCGACAATACCCCTTCTGACAACCAAGAACATAAAAGCCGGATTCCACTAACACCAGGCCGCTACTTCCTCGAGTCATCCAAGATGCCAACTACCAGTATTCCATCTGCGACATTGGAAATTATTGAGAAAAATCGATCAAGAACATATCCGACCACTGGATTCACAGCCTTGTAAGAAAACGTACCGTATCCTGTAACCTTAACTCCTTTCTTATGCAGCAGCTGCGCGAGACTGCCAAACGAAAAATATGAGACGTGATCATGATGCAAGGCCTCCCGATTCAAAATCGCTCGAACAACCGCTTTCAATGAAAGAGCGTTGATTGTAGTTACCACAAGCAAAGTCTTCTGACTCATGAATTCCTTGCAGTAACTTATTAAATCTTCTATATCGAGAACATGCTCAATTATATCCGCGCACAATACTACATCATATTTGCATGCCGATAACGTCTTGTTATTGTCGATTTCCTGTTTTGTGTATATGTCTGTAATATTAAATTTTTCTTTTAAGCATGCAATTGCGTCTTCATCTACATCTATCCCTATCAATTTTTTTGCCGACTTACTTAATTTCTGGTGCAACAATTCGTTTTTCATTGCTTTATCGATGTGCATAGGGGAATCCGCCGCCCCCAAGTGCAGCACCGTTTTACCCTCACATAGTTTAAGAATCTCCGCATCCCTGCGAACAAAACAATATCCAGGCAACTTTTTTTCCCATTCCGCGTAAGGGAAATCGCCAATATCTCTTATCCCCATTCCAATTCATTCCAAAATAATATTTTCGAACTCGCTTGCCACCGTTTCCATTCTGCATAACTCCCTTACTCGAGTTTTGCCGCGCATACCGAGTTCAGCAGCTTCAGAACCTGTAGGCTTTGCCAATCTCAATATTGCCTTCGCCATTCCTTCGATGTTATGCGTATCAAATAAAATGCCGTCAACCCCATTCGTTATTACTTCTTTCAGTCCACCGTTTATTGACGATGCTATTACCGGCACGCCGTAGCTCATGGCTTCCAATGGAGTTGTAGGGAACGCATCCCAATCCGTGTTGAATAACAGAATGTCAATCGATTGATAAAAATCCCCAATATTCTCTATTTCACCGATAAACAAAACCGTTCCTTCCAGGCCGTGCTTTGATACCGATCCCTCCAATAATTCCCTTTCACCGCCGCTGCCTGCAATGACAAACTTTATATTTCTATCGATCTTGCTTACCAGATCCGCAACTTCGATGAATACGTCGAACCTTTTCCTTTTGATCAGCCATCCGGCGTTACCGACCAATGTACTGTCTAGCGGCAAGTTGAGCCGCAATCTTGACGTCGTTTTATCCTGCCTCTCAATAGCATCCACGATCATAATTGGATTACGAATCAGGACGGCTTTACTTTTAATCGTGCTTTCGATTTTTATCGCTTCATCCATTACAAAACAGGACGGAAAGGTAATACAGCTACACATCCTTGCAGCTATTTTATATATGATCTTCCATTTCCATCCAGCCATGCCTTCCCCGTGATGATAGTGAATGCACAGTATAAGCTTTCTTCTTTCGACTCCCATAAGTGAAAGCATGGCCATAAAACTGTGACCAGTGATCAACACGACATCCGCATCAACGCTTTTTATATTTTTCCTGAGATCCAGAACACTCCGCCACCCCCACTTTCCTCTGTATCCAATGTCTACGCATTTATTAAAATTTTTTCTCAGTTCACTTCCCAGTTTTCCGAATTTATTCAAGGATATTACCGATATATTGTGGCCCCTGGCTTTTAACCATAACATTTGCGTCAGCGATACTTTTTCCATCCCACCAAGGTTCGTACATTGCATTACGTTTAGGATTTTCACTTTGGGAACCTCTGTTTGAGCGGCCGATACCACCAAGATCCGCGCTATGAAACACAACTCCGTAATTGTCCTAAACGACTACCCGTGGCGCATGTCTAGCAGCAACCCCAGTTGGCTTTGCGATTGACATCCCATTCACGACCCGCTACCTCCAGTGTTTGTTCCTGATGTGCGTTTACATAAACTTTACCGGATTAGGGCATGTTTTTCTCACCGCGAAACAAATCGTCCATGGCCGCGGAATTATCCTCGACGTTGCCCGTGACAGTGACTGCATTAACACGCCCCGGGCACGGACGGTACTTTCAGATTGTCGATTCGCCCGCCACACGATCCAAGCGGATTCCGGCAAACCGACGCAATCTTTGGATGGCATAAAGGCAATCCTACATGACTGGCTCGCGCAGCCCGCATCACTGCCGCTTAAGAACATCGATAGGGAACACGACTTTCACCTCCAGCGGAGTCCGACCAACCTGCCTTCGGATAGCGTATCTTGCTGGCTTCCGCAGACGTCTTCAGGGAAGAGCGGCTCCCATCTGGCCGAATAAGTCTCGTTCCTCGTCATCACTTAAACTGCCACCCCTTCACGCATTTCTGCTTGCGTCGACATACGTTTTCGCATTTAACAGAACGCTAACCGCCACCAGGAGCATTCTGCCGATGACCCCACCTCTACCAGCCATCGAGTTTCTTCTCGCTTTGTCTACCGCGAAACGGAACTGGCCTGAAAAATTCTCCAAATCCTGATTCTTTACTAATTCAGAGCTCTTCTTTCCCATTCTTTGCAGTTTTTCAGGAGACCTCCATAGCGAATAAAAAAAATCTCCTATCTGAAAAACGTCCGCCGGATCCACTAAATAACCGTTCTCTCCTTCCTTGACCAACTCCGGCACACACCCGCATGTTTTTGAAACCAAGACCGGTAGCCCTGAGGCCATGGCTTCATTGACCACCAACCCCCATTGCTCGGTTGTGCTTAGATGTACAAAACAATCCGCACAGCCATAGTAGTTCGGCAACTCAGCATACTGAACTAATCCTGGCAGCCGCACATAGTTCGACAAACCACATTCCGTGACCGTGTCCTGGATTTTGCCGCGCAGCGGACCGTCTCCAACAATCACCAGATGCCACGGCTCCTTATCACAAAGATTAACGTAGCGCGCATAGCCGCGCAAAAGATTGATAAGATTTTTCTTATCTATGAAGCGCGCGCAGGCTAGGAAATAATTTGGTGGCAGTGAATATTTTTCGCGAACAACCCCATGTCGCTCTCTAGCAAGAACAGAGCCGATTCGAAAATATTCATTGTCGACGCAATCATACCCAAAGAATATGTCTTCCTTTGCAAACCCCAATTTTTCGAGATATCTCGCGTGTAATTGCCCTGCCACCAGCGCTGAATCAAACGTCTTCAGCAACAATTTCTTAATTGTTTCCAGCGGCGCATGCCTAGGAACGTCATCGTGCTTTGAATCCGACATCACGATGGATGGAACGGAATTATTTTTTGCCCACTCCAGAGCCAGAATACATGCCGGCTCACCCCAGCCAGGTATAGCGACAACCTGTGTCTGCGCCGTGGAAAGGGCTGCATGAATGGCGCGCCTGAACATTACTATGCTTTGTCGTGCAGCAGATTGCGTCTCGAACAAAGTAATTCGTTGAAATAATATCGGTGATGCGACCAGTGGAATATTATAGGCTTCTTCCTGGGCCCATAACTCAATGGCCGTAACGGAATAATGCTCCGCTAGCTTATTGAATCTCGCCACATGATACGGCCCCATCCGGCTGACAAGATACGTAAGTTTCAACATGCCCCACCGGCAACACGCTTTCTAAACATATCTAAACGCTAGCTAACTGTAGCGACTTTATTTCGTCAATAGCCTGTCAGATGGTCGAACGTGATCGCTAAAAACTATTTGCTCTGGCCAAACCTTGTTTGCATACTTTCCGAAACTCGCCGACCGTGGCTGACGACGTTTTCTTGCATAAAACAAAGACATACCCAAGAAAATCCAAACAAATATTGCTTCCTTAAAGAACCAGTCCGTACCGTGAGTAATCGCATGAAGAGCGGGCGTCATTAGTAGCATGTAGTATAACTGCGCCATGAGATCACCTCGCTTTGCGCCGTGAAACAATCTGCTCATTATATAGGCAATCAGAAAAAATTTAACGAATCCAAAAACTCCAAAAGACGCATAGGCATCAGACATTCCGGTATGCGTCGATCCAGGATGGGGTGTGTAATAGTAAGTCGCATAGACTGGCAAGTCGATGTCGAACATAAAACTTTCCTTCGCTTCATATCCAATAAACTGGCCAGGAACAAAGGAGAAGATGATTTGATTCCATAGTGACAATCCATAGTTATAATTTTCGGTCGCATCGACGGTCGCCACGTCATACACCGCGTTCCGAAACTCGAATCCACCATTCTCCACTATCCATTTCAAATTTCCCATAAACTCAATTGACGAAAATACAGATAAATCCATGCCGGATGAGTTCATAGTAATATCCCGATATTGCCCTATGCTGTTCACAAGAAAGGTTCCCAGAACGAAGGCGCAAACGACAATAATACGGTTAATTTTCTTTCCCATCCAAAACCATAGACCGAGAAAGAGTATCACTACTGCGTATGACATGGCGGCGCGCCGCCCCTGCAGCAAAACCTGATTTAGGATAAAGATCATGTCCACGGCAAGGATGAACAGGGATATCTTATTCTTATATTTCACGAATGTGTAAATTGCCAATACCAGACCAACCCAAAGCAATTTTGCAAAAAACACGTACACCGTGATGACTCCGGTCCAGGCGCCTCCAAAATCCTGGGTCGCTTCTTTCGCCATACTCATAACCAGAGAATAAAAGACTACCCCGACTAACGAAACAACCGCGCAGGATAAAATCAATTTCGACTTGCTATACTCCCTGACATTTTTTCTTAGTGGCGTTTTGTTCAATTCGAATCCAAAAAAACACGCCAGAATGCACAGAATAGTTAGAATGGCTGTCTTGTCAAACGCGCCAGGTGGCAGCGTTCTATCATCGGTAAGTCCAACCATCTGGGGCAACACCCATCCGAGATACACGCAACTTGCATAGAAAGGAAACCTATAGATACCCTCTTTCGACAACAGACTCCAGGCGAACACGACCAAGCAAACGACCGCAGTGAGCGCAGTAAGGAAATTACTCGTATCAAACTCCACGCACTACCCCCAGCAATCTTCGGGCATATTCGTCCAGGGAAAAATGCTGGATTCTTTCCCTGGCATTCCTGCTCATTTCTTCCAGCAAACCACCGGATTGATTCAGTTTACGGATGCTATCAACGATAGCGTCGACATCGCGCAGCCCAACAATAAAGCCTTCCTTACCGTCTCGTACCACGCTACCGGTATTGGGTGTACAGATCACCGGCAATCCATGCATCATGCCCTCATACGAAACCGTAGCGGATCCCTCGCAAATTGAGGGCTGCAACAGTATGTCGGCCCATTGGTAATATGCCGCCATTTCCGAACGCGGCACGAGGCCGGAAACACTGATTTCGTCCTCTACAGTTTTCTTTGCCGCGGGAAGCAGCTGCAGAGGCCCGGCAATCCTGAATTCTGCGATATCCCGCAGCCGGCTGGCAGCCTCAACAACATAGGGAATTCCTTTCCGCAAGCCAATCCTGCCAACAGTTAATACTCTGAGCTTCCGCGCGCTACCGGGATGCTTTCTAACGGCAAATTCACCGGCGATGCTTAGACCATAGGGAACCACCACGCATTTCTCCAATGGACCGCCAACAGCGCCGATAGAATCCTTCACGAAAGCTGACCCGCAGATTATGGTGTCCGCCAAGCGCCATTCCTCCCTTTCTCTCAGCAGCGACCTGGCCAGAGCTTCGCCGCCGGCCGGTATCTCTTCCCAACCCGGGTAGCGCTCGACTTCCTCCGACAACAGCCCGTCTTCCACCTGCAGGGGCGCTATCGTTTGCTCGAGATAAAGAGTACAACCTCTGTTTTTCGCAGATATAAACAATTCTAGCGCCGCGCCATTAAAAGCATAGATTGAATTTACATCGGCATCGAGATTTTCTCCAACCAGCTCGCAAAACTTCTTTCCCGACCAGAGAAATGCCGCCAATTTACTTTCTCTATCGCCCGCCAAAGCAAGGCGGCGCAAATACTCCAGACCAAACGCCGGATAGCTCTTGACCAGCGCGTCCGGAAGTCCTTTCGCAAACCTGCCGCCAAATCTTCGTAATCCGTTTACCTTCAGGAAGAGAGGGGTTTTTTCCAGGATGCCTGACATAAACTTGGGGCAATAAATATCCGTATACAGCCTTGCCAGCATTCCTGAACGCTGGAATATTTCTGGTACCGCGTAGTGCATACGGGCACCAAGTTGAGCCACGGCAAATCTTGTCAATTCCACGCGCCTTTCGAGCATCGCTGACTCAGCCGCGACCATGCAACCGGTCTTCAAGGGCTCGGTAACATACACCGCAGGCGATATCGCGGATCGGGATTGCAAATGAATAGCAAGAAGGAACCGGCCTTGTCGCCGACGGTTTTCAGTGAATCCGGCACGACATACACCACCATGGATGCCTCGAGAGCCACCAGCGCCAGCAGCGCGGCAAACAGGCCCAAGGAGGGAATCAGGTAGTACGACGCGACGGCTGACAACACGGTGAACGCCATATAGGCTATTGCCTGCCGCTTATGCCGGTCCAGTGCTATTTGCACGGTCGCACTGGTTGACCAGAGAGACCCAAGGATTGTTGTTAGCAAGAACAAACGCCACAACATCTCGTCAAAGACCAAGGCGGATCCGACGAACAGGCCAAAAATATCTTTACCGAAGACGAAGAACAACAGGCTGCCGCTGCCAGCCAACCAGAATGCGGCATGGCATCCCATACGGTGCAAACCGCGCACCGTTGACAGGTCCCCTACCGCATGCGCCACCGCGATTTCCGGCCACAGGGAGCGGCTCAGCATCTGAAAGCCCTGGGCGATGGAATTCGCCAAGGTCCGCATGGCCGAGAACAGCGCCACGTGATAGGGAGACAAGAGTGCGGCCACGATAATGACGAAACCTTGCGTTTTAACCACATTCGCCAATGACAGGCAAAAAAAACCGAACGATGGTAGTGCCAGATCGCGCACCGCGCTCCGCCGGAAAAATTTCCAGCCGTACCTCAATACGTTTGCGTAGCGGTTAACCGACCAATAGAGCAACAGAAAGCCGATGACCCGGCCCAGCAACATCGCTAACACTGCCCCCTGCAGCTTTGCCCCAAGAAGAACCGCTACCAGCATCAACCCATACTCCAGCGTCTGTGATACGGTAAAAATCTTCACCGCGCTGGAATATTTTCCCACGCCGCGAAGACCGGCTATGAGCAAGCTCATTTGAAACATGAGCGCCAGCTGCGCCCCCAGCCCAAGAAAAACAGCCGTAAGCTCGGGCGCAGCCATATTGCCCAGGCCTGCCTCGTTGAATGCGGTAACCAGGCGTGACGCCACGCCAACTCCGGCAATCAGAACGATGCCAATTGTGGAAAGCAACACCCAGCTTGTCTGAAAGATTTCAAGCGCCCGTTGCGCATCGCCGCGGGCAATCTCATAACTGAGTTTGTTGGCGGCAGCATCGCTGATGCCCAGCTCCACGATTGACAAATTGAACACAAGCGCGGAAATTAAAACCCATGTCCCGTAAGTCTCCGCCCCCCATACCGAGAGAACCACAGGCAGCAGCAGCAACTTAACGACCATGTTCAAAGCCTGATTCAACACATGAGCATTAAACGACTTAACGATACGAGCGAAAATCCCGGAATGATCATTTACTGGCATGAAAAAGTATCGAATTAACCCGGCAAAAAGAGCGAAATGGATGTGCCGCCGCCCGCGGACTTGCACTTGCCAAATTGGCCAATTTCACAGACGCAGCGTTTCACGGCCTGAACCAAATGGCGGTATCGCAGATACCGTTACTTGTCCAAATACTACGCCACCCCTCGACCCGGCACGCATACTCTCCCCACAACTCGGACGCATAGCCATCGCGCAACCCTCGTGAATTTGGCGCCACTGACGCTTGGTCCCGCGGCAAATACCAGTTCGCATTGTCGACCACGATAAATCCGCCGGATCTCACCTTGGAGAGACAGGCAACAGCGCATTCATCCCGCCGTATGCCATCAATCAAGCAAAAATCCAGGGAGCCGTCATCCACGCTTTTAACCGCGTCGACATAGGATGCCGCGCCGGCATGTTCGGCATATTCCGGCAGAAAATTGAAGTCAACACGTGATCGCAATCCCTTGGCAGTCAGCATTGCGAGCGTTTTCTCCGCCCAGAATCGATCATGCTCGACACTGATCAATTTCGAAACGCGTCCCGCGAGCCATACGGTGCTGCGTCCAGACCCGAATTCCATGCCGACATCGGAAGGCCGTAACAACTGGCCCAGCATCTCAACCATCCGCTGGGTCAGCCACGGCGATTCAGGATGCTTTTTTTCATAAAAAAACAAGCGCACCCTGTCCAGCAAGTAACGACTTGTCCAATGCTCGAAACTACGCATATGCAATTACGTCTATCAGGAGCCGCTAACTTACCTTCTTGACACTGTGCCTCGACACCACCACTCCCACCTCCTGCGCCAGCACATCCAGCAGCAGGCGCACCCGTTCCTTGCCGGCGGCGGCGGTGACGATGCCTTCGTAGTCGCGCCCCAGGCCCTCGATGATGCGCACCCGGTCGCCGACGCGCAGGCCTTCGTTGTGGCCGGTATGCAGGCCCTGCGCATCTTCGCGCGAACGCAAGTAGGCGATGAGTTCGGGCGGCACCGGCGGGGTGACCGCGCCGAAGCGCACGAAATTCATCACTCCCAGGGTGGAGCGGATCGGGCCCCAGTTGTCGCTGCCGGCGTTCAGGTGGATGAACAGATAACGGGGAAACATCGGCACCACGGCGGCACGATAGCGCCGGTTGCGCCGCCGCAGGGTTTGCAGCAGCGGCAGGTAGGTCTGGTACCCCTGGTTGGCGAGATTGTCCTGCGCCAGTTGTTCCTGGTGTGGCTTGGTATACAGCAGATACCAGGCGTCAGCGGACGCCGCCGGCACCGGAGTCGCGACGCGGGAACTTTGCTGGTGGATCGCCATTGCCGGCGCGACTGCTTTAACCATGACTCCACTCCGTCGGCACGCTACCGCCCTGCCGGTGCATTTTCAAGCGCACAGCATGGCTGCCAGAGGTGGCGCGCGCCAGCCTGCCGACCGAGCGCCATCCCCGCCGCGCACCGGGTCCGGGAGACCCGCAAGCGTCGCGGCATCGATTTGCCTTCCTTGTTTCAGGCTGGACGTGACCATTTTGTAAGCTGTCGAGAAATGCAACGATTCTCTTTTCGGCCCCTCTCCAGGAACCCGCGGTCGCCTAATTCTTTTAATATATATCAATAATATTCGTCTTCGGCTTGCCGCCAAACAACTAGAAATTATCGGGTAAAGTCTACCCTGAATCCCCAGGCTGCTCAACAGAACACCAGGGGAAGGTCATGCTACGCCCCGGTATCTGAGCACCACCTTAAGCCGTGGCGGCGCGGCGCGACCCCGTCCTCCTGGCCATCAGGTGATTTAATTACGGATCAGCGGCCTTTGGTTTTACATAATTCAACAGGGAAGTTGCAAGGCAACCCGGCCGGCGGGGACTCGACAGCACCCGCTCCAGCAGAAAAAACCGCCGCCAGCCAACAGCCTATAACGTGTATGCTATAGTTTGCCTGTGCAAGCCAAGGGAGAACGCACCCCATGATCCACGAAGTGCAGGGCGATATCCTTCTCACCGGCGCCCAGGTGATCGCCCAGGGCGTCGGCGCCAACGACCCCATGGACGGCGGCCTGGCCAAGGTGTTGCGCGAATGTTTTCCCGCCATGCATAAGGACTTTCATCACTGGTGTCATGTGCAGCATCCGGATCCGGGGGCGGCCTGGCTGTGGCGCGGCAATGAACGCGTCGCCGTCGCCAATCTGGTCATCATGGAAGGGGGCTACGGCCATGGCGCTCGCCCCGGCAAGGCCTCGGTCAAGCATTTAAATCATGCCCTGCACGCCTTAAAAAAGATTTTGCTCAAGGAAAAGCTGCACAGCCTCAGCCTGCCGAAAATAGGCTGCGGCCGCGGCGGCCTGCCCTGGCCGGAGGTGCAGGAGATGATCCAGCACCAACTGGGCGACCTGGACACCCATATCTATATATATGTCACGCATGTGCCGCGGCAGAAAGCCAAGGAACCCGCCTGAGCGGCCACCCCCGTCGCTGAACCCTCAGGGCCCCGGCGCCTCCTCCCCCAGCACCTGAAACTGGCGTACCAGCCGGTTGCCGGCACTGTCCACCAGGGTCAGGCGGTGGACCCCGGGGACGATATCCAGCGCCAGCTCATGAAAGGTGTCGGTCTGCTGCAGGAACTCGTCATCCAGGTGCCAGTACAACACCGCATTGGGATCACGATGCGCCGCCTTGAACACGGTGCGGCCACGCTTGCCCGCCAGGTCGCGCGGAATGTACAAACGCGTGCCGGCCGTGGGATAAAGCAGCTCGATGGGGCTGTCCCGGTCCTGTCCGTTCGCGGCGCGCGCGCAGTCGGGCCGATACGGCGGCACCGGCCGGTAGGCGGGGTGAAACTTCCGGTAAAAAAACGCCTGCCCTGGCGGCAGAATGAACCAGGGCTGGTGGCGCATGGCAGCGGTAGGGGCGCACTGGCTGTGCACCTGCAAGGCTCGGGTCGCATCCAGATGCAGCAACCGAAAATGCGGCGTCTGCCGCGCGAAGTGGCTGCTGCGCGGCGCCAGCTGTATTTCGCTGGCGCACAGTTCATTGGCCAGGTAGCCGTCCTCTCGACACACCGTCACTTCTTTCAACTGCATGTCCGGCGGCGCGAACCAGCCGCCCTCCGGCAGCGTATTGAAAATATCGAACAGCACGGGGGCGGCGGCGTTGATACCGGTTAAGCCGGCGCGGCCGTCGCCGCTGGCATTGCCCACCCACACGCCGACGGTGTAACGGGCATCGCTGCCTATGGCCCAGGCATCGCGCAAGCCGTAACTGGTGCCGGTTTTCCAGGCGATGCGCCGCGGCCGGCTGAACTCACGCCAGTACTGCTCGCTGTCGGGCCGCGCCACTTCCTGCAACGCATCCAGGGTGAGCCAGGCGGCGCCGGGGCTCAGCGGCGCCATCACTTCACCGCTGTCGGCGGTGCCGCGCAACAGGTGGGCGCGGCGTAGAGGCGCCGTCGGCGCCGCCTGATTGAGCCGTGCCAGTTGCGCCAGGTTGGCGTACATTTCCGCCAGGTCCCAAAGACTGCCCTCGGCGCCGCCCAGCACCAGGGTCAGGCCGTAGTCGTCGGGTGGCCGGGTGAGACTGGACAGACCCAGGCGCCGTAACGCATCGTAGAAACGACCGATGCCGTGCTGGCGCAGCATGCGCACTGCCGGCACGTTCAGAGAACGGGCCAGTGCCTGTTTGGCCGGCACCGCGCCGCGATATTGTTTGTCGTAGTTTTCCGGCAGAAAACCGCCGTACTGGGTGGGCAGATCCGGCACCAGAGTGGTGGGCAGCAGATCGCCCTGCTCCAGCATCAGCGCGTAAAGAAAAGGCTTCAGGACGCTGCCGGTGCTGCGTGGCCGCTGCACGATATCCACCGCCCGCCCCTGTTCGGCGTCACCCTCGCCCGGCAAGTTGCCGACATACGCCAGGGTGTCGAAACTCTGATTATCCAGCACCAGGATCGCCAGATTGTGCACGCCCATGGCCTCCAGTCGCGGCCCATGGCGGCTGGCGATGCGGGTGGCGTTGCGCTGCACCGCCGCGTCGACGCTGGAGGCAAACACCGCGCCGGCGCCGTTGCGCTGTGCCAGCGTCGTCAGCAGGTGTGGCGCCAGGGACGGCAGGCGCTGCGCCCGCGGTGGCAGCGGTTCGGCCAGGGCCAGGCGCAGATCCATATCGAGCAGGCGACCGTCGGCGTGCAATTGTTGCAACAAGCGGTCGCGTTTGGCACGCAAGGCCTCGCGTTGCCGACCCGGATGCAGCAGCGCCGGATTATTGGGCAGCACCGCCAGCAGACAAGCCTCCGCCCAGGACAGCTGCGCCGGCTCCCGGGCGAAATAAAACCGGCTGGCCGCCTGCAGGCCGACGATATTGCCGCCGAAGGGCGCGTGCGCGGCGTAAAGACTGAGAATTTCCTGCTTGCTGTAAGCCAGCTCCAGGCGCACGGCCTGTACCACTTCGATCAGTTTCTCCCGGTAAGTACGCGACACGCCGCGGCGGCTCAGACGAATCACCTGCATGCTCAGAGTGCTGGCGCCGCTGACCACGCGCCGCTGCCGCAGATTCTGCAGCGTCGCCCGGGCCAGAGCCAGCGGATCAACGCCAGGATGGTAGGCAAAATGCCGGTCTTCAAAGCGAATCACGGCCGCGGTGTATTTCGGCGGCAGCGCCTCGCCGGCGGGAAAACGCCATTGCTCGTCGGCGGCGATGCTGGCCGCCAGCACACCGCCGTCGCGATCCAGCAGCAGACTGGCGTAAGGATCGTCAAACAACGGCGTGGGCAGGCAGCGCCAGAACGCGACCAGCGCCGGCAGCAGCACCAGCGTCAGCGCCGCCGCCAGACAGCGGCGGCGACGCTCAGCGCGCGCGCACCACGTCCAGCCAGCGGCCCCTGCTGTGCGCAGACTTGTCAGCCTCATACATCGCCTCCACCTGCACGCCCGGCAGATAGTAGGAACCCGGATACGTGGCGGTCAGGCGCACCTTGAAGGTGCGGCTGTCGCCGGAGCCCAGACTGAAATAGGTCAACACCCGGTCATCGCGCACGTCCTGATAGTCATAACCTGCCGCCGCATCGTCGGCGCCGGCCAGGCGCTCATTATGGATCTCCCAGCCGGACGGCACGATCTGGGTCAGCGCCAGATTGCGCAGCGCATGCGACGAGGTGTTGCGCACGGTCAGCAGCGCAGTCAGCTGCGTGCCCTGGGTCAGCTTCTCCACCGCTACCGGAGCACCGGCGTCGTTGACATAGCGCACCTCCAGGGCCAGACCGTTGGCGGCGTCGACTTCGTCGCCCGCCTTGGGCACACCGCTGCTGTAGACAGTCACGAACAGCGGCGACTTGCCGGTATTGCGCAGTTCCAGCTTCTCGCCCTTGGCGGCGAAGTTCGCCAGCGTCTGCTGCTGAATTACGCCCTCGGCCTTTACCGCTGCCGGCGCCGCGCCGTTGCGACTCAGACTGTAGGTGAACTCGCCGGCTGCCTGCTGGCTGCCGAGAAACCGCGACATCGCCAGCAGCGAGTAGGCGATGGACTGGGTGCTGTACCAACGCTGCGCCGCCAGCGCCTGCGCGATCTCGTCGGCCAGCGCCTTGCCCTCGCTCAGCCGCTTCTGCGTCGCCAGACTCTCCAGAATCAGCGCCTGATCGCGCAATACCGATCCGAAAGTATCTTCGTCCACCTCCTGGGCACGCACGCTCAAATCGCGACCGCGGGTGAGATCGGCGGCGGCATCGCCCAGGCCCGCCAGATGATAGGCGGCGGCCAGCTGCCAGCGCGCGGCATTGCTCATCTGCGGCGCTTCGCGCAAGCGGTTCATCGCCGCCACCGCCGCCTGACCGGCCAGCGCCAGGGTGTACAGGCGATATACCTGGTTCTGCTGCGACTCGCCGCTGCCCGCCAGCCAGGCCTCGGCCCGCGTCTGCTGGTAGTTCAGCCAGGGCTGCAGCATTTCCGCCGGCACCTGGTATCCCTTGGCCCGCGCTTCCAGCAGGAAATGGCCGGCGTAGTTGGTAGCCCACTCGTTGAGTTCCTGCTGGCCCGGCCAGTAGCTGAAAGCGCCGCTGGTCAGCTGAAACTGACGCAGGCGCTCGATGCCGGCATGCACATGCTCATCCACCTTATCCTTGTCGGTCTGATCCAGACGCAGCAGGCGGTCGAGATACAACTGCGGAAACACCGCCGAAGTCACCTGCTCGACGCAGCCATGGGGATACTGGATCAGATACTGCAAGCGGTCCTGCAGGCCCAGCGGTGGCGCCACCGAGGTTTCCAGCAGCACCTGATTGGTGCCGGGCAGACCGTGGGGCACGATATCCGCCGCCCATTGCTCGCCCGGTTGCAGCGCGGCGCGGGTGAGACGGGTGCTGCGTGCGTTGGCGCTGCGAATATCCAGGTAGACCTCCGTTTCGCTGGTGAACTTGCCGCCCTGGGCCGACACCCGCAGATGCCCCTTGCCCACCTTGTCGGCGACCTTGAGAGTGACGAAGGCCATCTTGTCGCCCGCCTTGTCGAAGTGCACCACCGCGGGAGGCTGACCACCGGGCACAAAGAAATCATCGGCGTCTATCTTCACCTGCACTTCATGGATGGAATCGTCCATCACGAACAGATTGACGGGCACGGTGACGGTTTCGCCCGGGCCCAGTACCCGCGGCACCGTCGCCAGCAGGGACAAAGGCTCGCGCACGAACACCGACTGCTCCGCCGACCCGTAAGCGCCCTGGTGCCCCGCCACCAGCATCAAGCGTACCGCGCCCAGGTACTGGGGCAGAGACAGATTGTGGGTGGCGGTCTTGCCGGCGGCCAGCTGGAACGGACCCAGGAAGCGCACCACCGGCGGGAAACGGCGCTTCTGCCGCGCGCTGTCATCGTTGGCCGCGGCGTCACTGCCACCCAGAGCCAGCAGGTTTTCCAACCGGCCGCTGTAGGCGCCGGCCACTTCATCGAACAGATCCCAGGTATCTATGCCCAGGGCCTCCTTGCGGTAAAACTGCTGGTGCAAATCCGGGGTGCGGAATGCCGTCAGACCCAGCAGACCTTCGTCGACCACAGCGACGGTGTAGCTCATCGCCTTGCCGGCACTTTCCCGCACCTGGAAACTCACCGGCTGGTTGGGCCGCCATTCCTGGGCGGCGCTGAGCAGCGGCTGCAAATGCGTGGCGGGATCACGCACGGTCAAGGGCGTGATGCCGTACATGCGCAGCGGCCGGTCGTTGTCGCGGCCGCTGTGCGGCTGCAGCAGACTGATGCTGACATACACATTGGGACTCATTTCGCGGGTGATGGGCAGCGTTACCTGCGCCGGCTTGCCGGCGACGAACTCCAGCCATTCCTGGCGCAGAATGCGGCTGGCCGACTCCACCGTCAGCAGCGCGCGGCCGACGGTGGCCTCCGGCAACTGCACCACCGCCTGCTCGCCCACCGTGTATTCGGTCTTGTCGGTGAAGAAACTGAGGGCGGCGGCGCCATCCCCGCTCTGTTCCTTGGCGCGTCCCGCCCAGCCGGGCCAGTCGATGTAAACGATGCGGCCACTGCAGTGCTCGCCCTCGAGATCGCAGGCGCGGATCAGATAGCGGCCCCAGTCCGGATACTTGATTTCGAATTCCCATTCGCCGCGCCCGTCATGGGTAGCGATCTCGCCTTCCTGCAGGGCACTGCTGAAATCGGCGCTGGCGTACTGCGCCAGCGACTCGCCGGACTTGTCCCACCACCATTTCCAATCGAGTTTGTAAATTCGCATGCGCACCTTGGCGCGCGACACCGGCTTACCCGCGGCGTCGACGCTGGCCACCGCCACCTTGTGCCGGGTATCGGTCAGCAGCATATTGCGCGCCGCGTCGCCTTGCGGCGGCTTGACCCCGACATAGACGTCGAAAGGATCCAGCTCCTTGCTGCTGGCGCTGATACTGAAATCGCCGCCCGGTTCGAACACCTTGAGATCGAACAAGGCCTTGAGCCGGCCGGGAGCGCTGGCGCGCGCCGCCTCGATATTGGCGTTGAACGCCACTTTGCCGTCCTTACCCAGCTGACCGTCAAAAATCACCTGTTCCTCGCCGCTGAATTCGCGCGCCGGATCATCGAAACTGTAGTCGGTGAAGGTGGTGAACGCGGTGGCCACCGGGCGCAATCTGACCCGCACCTCGGCCTTGAGATCCGCCGCGGTGGCGCCATGCAGCCACTGGGCGAACAGGCTGCCCTTGGCGGGCATCTGCGACAGGGCCAGGCGCTCGCCGCCCAGCTCCATTTCTATTTTCAGACGGTTGGGCTTGACGGTTTCGATCTTTAGCTTGCGGCTGAAGGTGGCGCCGCCGATCAGCGCGCGGGCCTCCCAGTCACCGGTGGGCGCGTCATCGGCGGTGCGCATTTTGAAAGCGTAAAAATCATCGACCGGCTGGGCGTTGGTCTGGCTCTGCATCAGCTGGCCGCGCGGATTGTACAGCTGCATAGTGACCGGGTGACTGGCGGGGATGCGCTCATCCTTGTCAAACAGGACGAAAGTCAGAAAAATATCGTCTCCCGGCCGCCAGACGCCGCGTTCACCGTAGACATAGCCCTTGATGCCGCCGCTGATCGCCTCGCCGCCGACATCGAAATGGCTGGTCGCCAGCTTGCTGCCGGCATTGAGCTTGAGGTAGGCGCGGTCATCGCCTTTCTGCGCCAGCAGGTAGAATGGCGTATTGCGGGTGGTGAGCGCCGCGAAGCCGTCGCCGTCGCTGACCGCCTCGCCGATTTCCTGGTTCTGGTAATTGAACAGGCGCAGCTTCGCACCCGGCAGGGGCTTGGCACTGCGCAGATCGGTGACAATGATGCGCAGATCGTTGCGATCGTTGCGCTTGGCGATCAGACCGATATTGGAAGTCATGAAGTTGCGATGCGCCTTGGTGGTTTCGGCGTAGTCGTAAAACGCGTCCTTGCAGGGATCGGCCCGGTCTTTCCACAACTGGCTGTAATCGTTGCCATAGTACTGCTCGGCGAAGTCCCAGCCACTGTTCTGGCTGACATCGGCGTCCTCCAGATCCTGCGGCGGCGGCTCCTTGACCACTGGCACCGCGACATCGCCCTCGCTGCAGGACAGCAGCGCGTTGCCGCGATTGATCGACAGGGTCAACTGGAACAGCGAACCGGGGCTGGAGCGCAGCAACTCGCCGGCATCGAGCTCATAACGCGTCCATTTGTCGATCTGTGGATTGGGCAGGGCGATGGTTTTGCGCCACAGATAGCGTCCCACCGTTAGCAGATTGTAGTCACCACCCAGCTTGTTCTGCTGCAGGAAGGAGCCGATGTTGTTGTCGTAGATGCGAAACGCGGTGACCTGCACCGAATGCACGTTCATCGCCTCGAACGGAATGCTGAGCACCGGATTGGACGGCAGCACCACCCCCTCGCCGACAAAACGCACCTGTGGCTGCAGACTGCTGAAAAACACCTGTTGTTCTACCCGCTGCCCCAGCGGTTTGCCCTGGCGGTTGCGCAGCCCCGCCTCGAGGATCACCTTGACCTCACCCTGCAAGGCGCCGTCGGGATAGATGCGCAGGCTGTTGCCATCGACCTGCAGCGTCGAACTGACGCCTTCCAGCGACACCAGCCCCTTGAGATCTTGACTGGCGGACAGCGGATCGGACAGCTCCACCAGCACGTACTGCCGGTCCTGAGTGATGGGCCGCACATGCGCCACGGTGAATTGACCGACGGCGGGAATGGCGATCTTCTGCTCGCCGCTGTCGCTGACGCCGATGCGCTCGCCGTTATAGCTCAGCAACAGCTCGCCGGTTTCCTGCTGCCGCGGCAGATTCATGATCTTGAATTCGTGCTGGCGCATATTGGGATTGTGCTGCCAGACCAGCGTCTGCGCCTTGCCCAGGTAACTGGCCTGCAGCATGGCTTCCACCGCCTTGTCATCGGCCATGTCGGCAGTGGACAGATTGCCGGTGACGTTGAACATCTTGGGCGCGCCGGCCACACTCTGCAGATTTTCCAGGGTAATAGCGAATGCCTGGCGCATGACGTTGATGCTGAAGCGATAGGGCTGCAGATCGTCGGGAACGCCGGCCAGCTTGTCCGCCAGCAGGCTGAAGCTGTAAACCTGACCCGGCGTCAGCTCCTGTTCCGGCACCAGGCTGATTTCCCGGGTAGAAACATAAGTAAGCGCGCCCTTGATCGGCGGTTCGATGCGCAGCGCGGTGGCCGCGTCCTTGCCCACTTCCTCCGGCGTCGCCACCTCTACCAGAAAACCGATACGGATCGCCGTCTTGCGCGACACCAGGCCACTGGTATGAAACCCGAGATAGGGCGACCAGGGATCCATGTTCTGCGGTTCGGTCAGCGGCGGTGCATGACTCTTGCCGCAGGCCGCCAGCAGCAGACAGGCCAGCATCAAGCCCAGCCAGATTCCCCTGCCACCTCCCCCATCCCGATCACCACCGCCACGCCGCACCCACTCACGACGAACTCCCTGCCCGTGCACCGACCTCATGATGGCTCTCCCCAGTGTTAGCGCTCAGCGATGCTAACACAGTGGCATGGCGTGGGGAATTAAGGCAAAAAAACCCGGTTCAGATATGAATGGCGCGACCATCCACCGCCAGCGCCGCCTCATGCACCGCTTCGCTGAGGGTGGGATGGGCGTGAACGGTGCGGGCCAGATCTTCGGCGCTGGCGCCGAATTCCATCGCCAGCACCACCTCGCTGATCAGTTCCGAGGCATTGGCGCCGAGGATATGTACGCCCAGAATGGCATCAGTTTCGGCATCCGCCAGGATCTTCACCAGACCGTCGGTATGCGCCACGGCGCGGGCACGGCCATTGGCCTTGAAGGGAAAGCGGCCGGCGCGATAGGCGATGTTGTCCTGGCGCAGCTCCTGCTCGGTGCGCCCGACCCAGGCCAGTTCCGGCGCCGTGTACATGACACTGGGAATCACCGCGTAATTCACCTCCGGCAACTGACCGGCGATGCGTTCCGCCACCGCGACCCCCTCTTCCGAGGCTTTATGCGCCAGCATCGGCCCGCGCACTACGTCGCCGATGGCGTAGATATTGTCGATATTGGTGCGGCAGTCGTCATTGACCGTGATGAAACCACCGGCGTCCAAGCGCAGGCCGATGGCTTCCGCATTGAGACCCGTGGTATTCGGCCGGCGACCGGCGGCAACCAGCAGCTTGTCCGCCACCAGTTTCTGCTCACCGCCGGCATCGCTGTAGTGCACCGTGACCTGCTTGGCGGTAACCTTGACCTCCTTGACCCTGGCGCCCAGACACAGCTCCAGACCCTGCTCGACGAATGCTTTCTGCGCCGCCGCAGCCAGATCCTGATCCACATTGGGCAGGAACACATCGCGCCGCTGCAGAATCGCCACTTTCGCGCCCAACCGCTGCCAGACGCTGCCCAGCTCCAGGGCGATGACGCCGCCACCGATGATCGCCAGGCGCTTGGGCACCTCGGCGAAACTCAGGGCATCGGTGGAATCGACGATGCGTTCGTGATCGAAGGCCAGATCGGGCAAGGGAGCCGGCACCGAGCCGGTGGCGATAATGATGTGGTCCGCTTCCACCACTTCAGTACCACCGTCGGGAGTGCGCACCTCGATCTGCTTGTTCGACACCAGGCGCCCGGTGCCGGTCTTGTAAGTAACCTTGTTTTTGAGAAACAGGGTAGCAACGCCGGTGGTCAGAGAGTGCACCACGCCGTCCTTACGCGCCTGCATCTGCGCCAGCTGCAACTCCACGCCGCTCACGGCGATACCGTGCGCTGCCAGATCGTGGCGCGCCATGTGGTAACGCTCCGACGAATCGAGCAGGGCCTTGGAAGGGATGCAGCCGACATTGAGGCAG
>DKAS01000079.1 GCA_002448875.1 Proteobacteria bacterium UBA6920
CCGATGAACCCGGCGCCGCCGGTAACCAACGCTTTCACCAACGCACCCTACGCAAAGGGGTGCTTGAGAATGATGGTGTCGTCACGATCGGGACCGGTGGAAACGATATCGATCGGGGTTTCCGTCACCTCTTCAATCTTTTTCAGGTAGGTGCGGGCATTGAGCGGCAGATCCTTGTAGTTGCGCACGCCCACGGTGGATTCCTTCCAGCCCGGCATTTCGATGTACACCGGCTGGCAGGCCTCGTAGGCGTCGGCGCCCACCGGCGGGGTCAGACGCTCTTCGTCGCCCACCTTATAGCCGACGCAGATGCGGATCGAATCCAGGCCGTCGAGCACGTCCAGCTTGGTGATGCACAGGCCGGAGATGCCGTTGATCTGGTTGGAACGGCGCAGGGCCACCGCGTCGAACCAGCCGCAGCGGCGCGGCCGGCCGGTGGTGGAGCCGAATTCATTGCCCTTCTTCGCCAGGTGCTCGCCCATGGCGTCGAACAGCTCGGTGGGGAACGGACCGGAGCCGACACGGGTGGTGTAGGCCTTGGTGATGCCCAGTACGTAGTCGAAGGTGGTGGGGCCCGCGCCGCTGCCGGTGGCGGCGCCGCCGGCGGTGGTGTTGGACGAGGTCACNNGGTGCCGTGGTCGATGTCCAGCAGTGTGCCCTGGGCGCCTTCGAACATGATATTGCCGCCGCTTTTGCGGGCCTGGTACAGCATTTCCGTCACATCCGCCACCAGCGGCTTGAGCTCCTCGCCCATGGCCAGAGTTTCATCGAGCACCTGCTGGAAATCGACCGGATCGGTCTTGAAGTAGTGCTGCAGGGCGAAATTGTGATAGTCCAGCACCTCGCCCAGCTTGGCGGCGAAACGCTCACGGTGGAACAGGTCGCCCAGGCGCAGGGCGCGGCGCGATACCTTGTCTTCGTAGGCCGGGCCGATGCCGCGGCCGGTGGTGCCGATCTTGGCGGCGCCGCGCGCCAGCTCGCGCGCGTGGTCCAGGGCCACATGATAGGGCAGGATCAGCGGGCAGGCCTCGCTGATGCGCAGGCGGTCGCGCACCGGCACGCCATTGGCCTCCAGCATGCGGATCTCCTCCAGCAGCGCCGAGGGCGACAGCACCACGCCGTTGCCGATCAGGCAGGTGACGTTGGCGCGCAGGATGCCGGACGGAATCAGGTGCAGCACGGTTTTCTTACCGCCGATCACCAGGGTGTGGCCGGCGTTGTGGCCACCCTGAAAACGCGCGACGATCCCGGCACGGTCGGTCAGCAGGTCGACCACCTTGCCCTTGCCTTCATCACCCCATTGGGTGCCGATAATTACGACGCTCTTGCTCACGGTTGTACTTCTCTATGGTTGAGTTAGATCACGCACCAGCCACCGGTTCTGTTCCCGAACCAGACGGCGATTGCAGCCCATTTGCCCGGGATCATCCACCTGTCCGGGCAATCCATGAACGACCCGCTCACCCTTGGCGCGCAACTCGTCCACCATCTTCTGCAGCGCCGCGTCGTCCGCGCACGGCGCATAGATGCCGGCACTGACATAAGCAGGCACGCTGCCCAATTCCAGCAACAGCTTGAGATCGGCGCTGAAGCCGGTGGCCGGGCGCGCCCGGCCGAACACCGCGCCGATGTCGTCATAGCGGCCGCCGCGGCTGATTTCCTGGCCGTGGCCCGGCGCATAGGCGGCGAACACGATGCCGGTCTGGTACTGATAACCGCGCAGCTCGGCCAGATCGTAATTGATCTCCAGCTCGGGCAGACGGGCCGCCAGGCGCCGCCCCAGATCCGCCAGATCCTGCAGGGCGGCCTGCACCGCGGCATCGGCCGCCTGCAGTTCCCGTTGCGCCTGCGGTAATACGTCGCTGCCGCCATTGAGGTGAATCAGCGAGCGCAGCATGGCCTGCAGCGCCGGTGGCACCGCCAGTTGCGCGACGATTTCGTCGATTTCGCTGCGCGCCTTGCGCTGCAGGGCATCGAACAACTGCGCCTCCTGCTCGCCGCTCAGCCCGCCCTGACGCGCCAGGCCGCGGAAGATGCCCACATGGCCCAGGTCCAGGTGCAGTTTGCTGATGCCGGTCAACTTGAGCATGGCCGCCATCAGGCAGATCACTTCCAGATCGCTCTCCACGCCCTTGTGGCCGTAGAGTTCGGCGCCCACCTGCACCGGGCTGCGCGACGAGGCGAAACCGTCCGGCAGGGTGCGCAGCACGGTGCCCAGATAGCACAGGCGCACCGGCACGTCCTTGCGCAGGTGGTGAGCATCGATGCGCGCCACCTGTGGCGTCATATCCGAACGCAGGCCCATCATGCGACCGGTAAGCTGATCGGTCACCTTGAAGGTCTGCAGATCCAGATCCTTGCCGGTACCGGTCAGCAGGGCGTCGAGATACTCGACGAACGGTGGCATCACCAGCTCGTAGCCCCAGGCGTGAAACAAATCGAGGATACGCCGCCGCATCCGCTCCATGGGCTCGGCCTGCGAGGGCAGAAGTTCGGCGATGCCCGCGGGCAGCAACCAGCGATTGGATTGGCTCATAGTCAATTTATCAGATACAAAAACACGACGCCGGCAACCATGCTGGCGAGTCCGCTGTAACGCAAGGTCCTGTCATCCATCTGTACCATCACCTGCAGCATGCGGCGCATGGCGGCGGGATTGAGAAAGGGCAGGATACCCTCGAACACCAGCAGCAAAGCCGTCGCCGCCCAGAAATCCTGCCATTCCATCGTCCAACCCGCCTGTTCCGCCATTACGCGCCGCAGGGCGCGCGCCTCATTTCACCTTGGAATTGGTGAAATACTTGAAGAATTCCGAATCCGGCTTCACCACCAGCACATCGTCCTTGCTGTTGAAGGTGTTGCGATAGGCATTCAGGCTGCGATACAGCGAATAGAATTCCTTGTTCTTGGAATAGGCCTTGGCATAGGTATCAGCCGCCGTGGCGTCGCCTTCGCCGCGCACCCGCTCCGCGTCGCGATAGGCCTCGGCCTTGATGATGGTGGCCTCGCGATCGGCCTCGGCGCGGATGCGTTCCGCCGCCTCGGCACCGCGCGAACGCAGGTCCGCCGCCACCCGCTCGCGTTCCGCCTTCATACGGTCATACACCGAGGTGCTGACCTCCTGCGGCAGATCGATACGGCGGATGCGCACATCGACCACATCCAGCCCCAGCTCGCTGGCGCTGTTTTTGGTGCGCGAGGTGAGGATCTCCATGATCTGCGAACGCTCACCGGAGACCACTTCCTGAATGGTGCGTTTGCCGAACTCCTCGCGCAGACCGTCGTTGATGATCTGCGCCAGACGCTGGTTGGCGTTGTTGATGTCGCCGCCGGTGCTGGTGAAGAACTCGGACACATTGTTGATGCGCCACTTGACGAAGGAATCGACGATAACGTTTTTCTTCTCACTGGTGAGATAACGCTCCGGCTCCGCGTCCAGGGTCTGGGTGCGCTTGTCGAACTTGCGCACCGTGTTCATGATGGGCACCTTGTAATGCAGCCCCGGCTCGGAATCGTCCTTGACGATCTCGCCGAAGCGGAACAGGATGGCGCGCTCGCGCTCATCGACGGTGTAGAAAACGGAGTTGGCCAGGAACAGGGCCAGCACGACGCCGATCGCCAGCGAAATAGCCAGTTTATTCATTTTCAGCGGCCCTCCCGGTCATCGCGCAGCCGGTCCCGCAGATTGGGCGCCGCCTGCCGCTTGGCTTTTTCCACCAGATCATCGACGATGGTGCTGCCGGTTGCGGCCGTCGGCGCCTCGACCAGCGGCCCGGAGCCGCGGCCGACCAGGCGATCCAGCGGCAGATACAGCAGGTTGCTGCTGCCGGAGGCATCTACCATCACCTTGCTTACCGAACTCAACACCGATTCCACCGTTTCCAGATACATGCGCTCGCGGGTGACCGCCGGCGCTTTTTCGTATTCCTTCAACACCTGCTCGAAGCGGGCGGCGTCACCTTCGGCACGGGCGATCACTTTGGATTTGTAACCGTTGGCTTCCTCCAGTTGGCGGGCAGCGGCGCCGCGCGCCTTGGGCAGCACATCATTGGCGTAGGCCTCGGCTTCGTTCTTCTGCCGCTCCTCGTCCTCGCGCGCTTTCACCGCGTCTTCGAAGGCATGCTGCACCTGCTCCGGCGGCTGCGCGTCCAGCAGATTGACGCGGGTGATGAGCAGCCCGGATTTGTAGTTGTCGAGAATCTGCTGCACCATCTGGGTGGCGCGCATGCCGATATCACCGCGGCCTTCGGTGAGCACGAAGTCCATCTTGCTCTTGCCGATGATTTCGCGGATGGCGCTTTCCGTCGCTTCCACCAGGGTAGCGTCGGGATCGCGCAGGCTGAACAGATAATCCTTGGCGTCTTTCACCCGATACTGCACCGCCAGCTGAATATCGACAATGTTTTCATCCTGGGTGAGCATCAGGGATTCGCGTTCCATTTGCGTATTCTTACCGCGCACCCCGCGATAACCGATTTCCGCGGTGCGGATGCGCGATACATCCACCTGTTCCACGCTCTGGACGAAGCGCGGAAACCAGTGCAGGCCCGGCGAGGTGGTGGTGCGGTAGGCGCCGAACTGCAATACCACGCCCTGTTTCCCTTCCTCGACGATATAGAAGCCGAACAGGCCCCAGATGACCACGACCGCGCCCACCAGCAGACCCGCCAGCGGCGAGCTGCCGCCCCGGCCGCGACCGTCGCCGCCGAATATGGCGCCGAGCTTTTTCTGCAGATTTTTTATTGCTTCGTCGAGATCGGGCGGCCCGTCCTGCGGACTGCGCCCTCCCCACGGATCTTTGCTGCCACCGTCACCCGGTTCGTTCCAGGCCATCAGATGCTCCCCGAAATCATGCTGAGCGTGAAAAATTGCCGGCAAGCTCCGCGCCGCCGCCAAACCGCAAAATCAAAACGTTGAATTTTAAGGGCCTTAAGCTGCGCCCGCAAGATATTTACTGTCCGCAGGGTAAATCAGCAGACCGGCGAACTCCGCGTCCTTGTCCAGGGCCTGCCAGTGCTTCTCCGGCATTTCCACTTCCAACTCAAGCACCTGGTCGTTAATCACACGTTCCTGCAACACCACCCCCAGACGGTAGAACTGCGACCGCAGGCGCCCGGCGTTGATCGGAATCTGGACAAAGGTCCGCCGGCTGCGATCGCGAAAGAAATCCGCCACCGCCTGCTGCACCAGCACCAGCCCCTGGCCACCCGCCGCGGACAGCCACACCCGCTCAGCTTTACCCTCGGCATCCCGGTCGATACGCGGGGTCATTCCCTCCAGCAGGTCGATCTTGTTGTAGATCTCCAGGCGCGGCACGTTGTCGGCGCCGATCTCGGCAAGAACCTTATGTACTTCCTGGATATGAGCTTCTTTTTCCGGGTCCGCGGCATCGATCACATGCAGCAGCAGATCCGCCTCCCCGGTTTCTTCCAGCGTGGAACGGAAGGCCGCCACCAGCTGGTGCGGCAGATGGCGGATAAATCCGACCGTGTCCGCCAGAATGACCGGCTGCGCATCGGGCAGCTCCACCCGGCGCAGAGTCGGATCCAGGGTGGCGAACAACTGATCCGCGGCGTAGATCTCGCTGCGGGTCAGGCTATTGAACAGGGTGGACTTGCCGGCGTTGGTATAGCC
>DKAS01000245.1 GCA_002448875.1 Proteobacteria bacterium UBA6920
CTTCCCAGCCATCCATTACCGGCAGACTCATGTCCATCAGCACCAGCTGCGGACGATCGCGCAATGCCATCGCCACCGCTTCCTCACCGTTGACGGCGACCTGAATTCTGTAGCCTTTCTTTTCCAGACGGCGTGACAGCATGTCACGGTTCATTTCATTGTCTTCCACCAGAAGTATGGTCGTCATGGGTAGTATTGCCTGTGGTAACTTTTTTTAAGATTCGTCCTGATAATAGCGGCGAATCCGCTGGAATTCATCATCCGTTTCGGTAAAAGCCCTGACCACATCGGGATCGAAATGCTTGCCGGTTTCGGCAAGGATGATCTCGCGGCTCTTCTCATGGGAAAACGCATCCTTGTAGCAGCGGCGGGAAGTCAGAGCGTCGTAGACATCGCCCAGCGCCAGAATGCGCGCCACCAGGGGAATGGCGTCGCCGGCCACCCCGTAGGGGTAGCCGGACCCGTCCCATTTTTCATGATGACCGCCGGCGATGGCGATGCCGGTGCGTATGAGATCGTTGCCGGGATGTTCCTGGTCGACCTCGAGCAGGGTCTTGGCGCCGATGATGGTGTGATTGCGCATCACCTCCCATTGATCGCCGTCCAGCTTGCCGTTCTTCAACAGCACACCGTCGGGGATGCCGACCTTACCGATATCATGCAGCGGGCTGGCCGCATAGATCACGTCGATGAATTTCTGATCTATGGTGTGTATATACTGTGGCAGTTTCGCCAATTGCTGGGAGAGCACCCGGCAATACTCACGCATACGCTCCAGATGCTCGCCGGTTTCGGGATCACGCGACTCCGCCAGCTTTGACATGGCGAAAATCGCCCCCAGTTGCGCCGACGTGATCTGCTGCACCTGGCGGCGCACTCGGTGTTCCAGTTCGTGATTCTGTTCTTCGACCCGCCGGCGATAATCCTCTTCCTGATCATGCAGGCGTTTCTTTTCCAGGCTGGCGCTGACCCTGGCCTTGAGCAGGGTGGGATTGAACGGCTTGGAGATATAGTCTTCGGCACCCAGTTCTATGCAGCGCACTACGCTTTCCAGATCGTCCAGGGCGGAAATCATGATTACCGGAATATGGCGTGACGCCTGGGCGTTCTTCAGGGCTTCCAGGGCCTGATAACCATTCATTTCCGGCATCATGATATCGAGCAGGATCAAGTCATAGGGCAGATACCGCACCTTGTCTATGGCCTCACGGCCATTGACCGCCCGGTCGACGTGGTAACCCTGCCGCTCCAGACGCCGCGACAGCATGTCGCGATTCATCTCATTGTCGTCGACAACCAGAAGTGAATACCGATCTTTGCCCATGAATACGCTTCGCTCACCTGCACGCCATCGGCTGTTCCCGCCGGGCACCGGGGTTTCCCCTGCCTGGGTTCCAGATCATCGCGACCTCAGCCCCCTGTTTGGCTTGTTTACATAATCGTCCACTTTATGCTGCGCTTTACTAATGTTTAATTCTCCGGCGGGACATAGTCAGCAGCGATTCTTATGACGTGAAATCACCTCAACCTGTTGTTAATAGTGCATTTTACCTGTTCAGAAAGGGTAGCCGGGCACCTCTTCCGGGGCGTCGATATCAATTTGTGTGATATCGAGATATTTTTTTGCGTAGTGCAGATAGACCCTTTCCTGCATAAAGATGGCAAACAGATCCGGATCGATGTGGCTGTCCTGTTTCATGCGCCCGAGTATCGCCAGGGCCTCGGACAGGGGTTTGGCCTTCTTGTAGGGACGATCGCTGGCGGTCAAGGCCTCGAAAATATCGGCAATGGCCATGATCCGCGCCTGCACCGACATCTGCTCCCCCCGCAGGCCGCGCGGATAACCCTTGCCGTCCATGCGTTCGTGGTGCCCGCCGGCAAACTCCGGCACCCGGCGCAGGTGGCGGGGAAACGGCAGTTTTTCCAGCATGCGCAGAGTGGCGGTGATGTGATGATTGATCACCTTGCGCTCCTCGTCGGTCAAGGTACCGCGGGCAATACACAGATTCGTCACTTCGTTGTCGCTGAGCAGGCCGTGTTCGCCGTCGGCCAGCTGCATGCGATATTTGCCGGCGATGGCGCGCACCCGCTCGCGTTGCGGCTCCGCCATGAATTCGCTGCCGGTATTGCTCTGGCGCAGAAACGCCAGATCCGCCGCCAGTTCGGCCAGGGCCGGCGCCAGCTCCGGGAGTGCAGCGCTGGGATCCTGACCGAGCTGCGCCAGGCGCTGGCGCAACAGGCCGATTTCCAGATCACGGCGCGCGATTTCGGCGCGCGCCGCCACCAGATTGATGCGATCGAAAATGGTTTCCAGCTTGGTCGCCTTGTCGACGATGTATTCCGGGGTGGTGATCTTGCCGCAGTCGTGCAACCAGGCGGCGATCTCCAGCTCATAGTAGTCGCCATCGCTCATATTGAAGTCGCGCAACGGTCCGCTGGCGGCGGCCGCGGCGGCCCGCGCCAGCATCATGGTCAGCTCCGGCACCCGCCGGCAATGACCGCCAGTGTAGGGTGACTTCTCGTCGATTGCCGAAGCGATCAGCTGGATAAAGGATTCGAACAAAGCCTTGAGTTCGTCTATCAGTTCCTTGTTGGTCAACGCCACCGCCGCCTGCGATGCCAGCGACGACACCAACTGCTCATCCTCGCGGGTAAAGGCGAGAATGGCACCACTGCGCGCATCGAGCTTGTTGATCAACTGCAGCACACCGATGATTTCGCCGCGGTGATTTTTCATGGGAATGGTGAGAAACGAACGGGAATGGTAGGCCATACGCCGGTCGAATGCGTGGGTTCCGGAGAAATCGAACTCGGTGGTATCGTAGGCGTCGGGGATGTTGATGATGCGATCGTCCAGCACCGCCGAAGGCGCCACCATATGCCGATTGCCATTGCCGCTGGCGTCATACAGGGGGATAGGCGCAAACGGCACCGCCACCCCACTGGTGCCGCCCATGGCCAGCCGCAGCGATTCGGTCAGGATCATCTCGAAATGCAGGCAACGGTCCTCGCTGACGGTATACAGCGTGCCGCCGTCCGCGCCGGTAATGCTTCTGGCGCCGACCAGAATCTGTTCCAGCAGCTTGGGTGTATCCCGTTGCGCCGACAGGGCAATGCCTATGCTGTTGAGCTGCTCGATTTTATGCAGCAGTGAATGCAAGTTTTCCGTCACGATCACATTTTTCCGTTTGCCACCCCAGGTTCCGGCCCTATTTCCCAGCAAACAGTTGGGAAAAGACCGCGCCGCCCGCCGGTGCACCATGACATTTCGCGTCATTTTGTCGCAGGCTGCGCCGTGCACCGGTAAATTGCAGAAGTCACCGACACGCCAGGCGCAGTGTCTTTATCGACAGCAATTTTTGCTGTTTTAAGGTAACATTGGCGAAAAACCACATTTCATCACCCCCCTGCGACGAATCTATTATGACTGGCACCCGTTTTTCCCTCGAAATTCAACCCACCCTGCCCTCCAGCCTGAGCGGTCTGGATGAAATCGCCAACGACCTGCTGTACAGCTGGGATCGGGAAGTGCGACGGCTGTTTCGCCGCCTGGATCCGGCGTTGTGGGACAGTTGCGCCCACAATCCCAAGCTGTTTCTGCGCCGCGTATCGCAGCGCCGCCTCGACGAGGCGGCACAGGACCGCAGCTATGTCGAGGATTACCACCGGGCGATGTCGGCCTATAACACGTATCACCGTCAGCCGAGCCGGCCGGAAATCAAGCAATACCTGAATCCGGAGAAAACCCTGATCGCTTATTTCTGCGCCGAATTCGGTTTTCACGAAAGCGTGCCGATCTATTCCGGCGGCCTGGGCATTCTGGCCGGCGACCACTGCAAGGCGGCGTCCGACCTGACCCTGCCGTTCATCGGCGTCGGCATGCTGTACCGGCAGGGTTATTTCACCCAGACCATAGACGTGCACGGCAATCAGGTAGCGCACTACACGCCGATCAATTTCGATCATCTGCCCATCCATCCCGCCACCGACAGCGATGGCAATCCCCTGCACGTGCACGTGGATCTACCCGGCCGGCGGGTGATGCTCAAGGTGTGGCAGGTAAAGGCAGGGCATATCTGTCTGTACCTGCTGGACAGCGATCTGGAGACCAATCAACAGAACGATCGCGTCATCACCTATCAACTCTATGGCGGCGACCTGACCAACCGCATCCAGCAGGAAATCGTCCTTGGCATCGGCGGCGTGCGCGCGCTGCGCGCGCTCAAGCTGCAGCCCACGGTATGGCACATCAACGAAGGCCATGCCGCCTTCCTGGTGCTGGAACGCTGTCGCGAGCTCATCAATCAGGGCATGGACTACGCCAGCGCCATGGAACTGCTGGCGGTCAACACGGTGTACACCACTCACACACCGGTGGCGGCCGGACACGATATTTTCGACCGCGGCCTGATCCAGAAGTATTTCCAGGAATTCGTCGGCCAGCTGGGCATATCCTTCGAACAGTTCTTCGGCCTGGGAGCCAGCCCGCACAATCCCAACGGCTTCAACATGACCGCCCTGGCGCTGCGCGCGTCGCGCTTTCACAACGGTGTCAGCCGCATTCACGGCGGTGTGGCATCGGAAATGGAGCGCTACATCTGGCCGCAGGTGCCGGCCGAGGAAAATCCGATAGACTACGTCACCAACGGTATCCACGTCGCCACCTTCCTGGCGCGCGGCTGGGCCAATCTGTTCGACATGGAATTCGGCCGCGAATGGCGCAACGAACTGCTCAATGAGGCCTACTGGGAACGCATCGACCAGCTGCCCAATCACAGCTACTGGAGCCAGCACCAATCCATCAAGGGCGATCTGCTGGCGACGATGCGCGACAAGGTCATCATCCAGCAGCAGCGCAATGGTTGCAGCGAGGCCAAGATCGAACGCATGACGCGTTTCATCAACCCCGAGGATACCGAAACCCTGCTGGTGGGTTTCGCCCGGCGCTTCGCCACCTACAAGCGCGCCACCCTGCTGTTTTCCGACCCCAACCGCCTGGCGCGCATCGTCAACAACCCGGAGCGGCCGATGGTGCTGGTCTTCGCCGGCAAGGCGCACCCCAGCGACCAGCCGGGGCAGCGCCTGATCAAGGTCATTCACGAATATTCGCAGCGCCCCGAATTCGAGGGGCGTATCCTGCTGCTCGAAGGCTATGACATCGGCCTGGCGCGGCAACTGGTCACCGGCGTCGACGTCTGGTTGAACACGCCGGCTTACCCGCTGGAAGCCAGTGGCACCTCCGGCGAAAAAGCCGGGATCAACGGCGTCATCAATCTCAGCGTGCTCGACGGCTGGTGGGGCGAGGGTTTCAACGGCGAAAACGGCTGGGCCATCACCCCGCACGGCGCGCAGTTCGACGAGGCCTACGGCAATCAGGAAGAAGCCAACGATCTGCTGAATATCCTGGAAAACCAGATCATTCCCACTTATTACATGCGCAACGGCCACGGCTATTCCGAGCGCTGGGTGCAGATTTCGAAAGCCTCGATGAAGTCACTGCTGCCGCGTTTCAACTCACAGCGCATGGTGATGGACTATGTGAAGAAATTCTATTCCGCCGCTGCCCGTCAGCACACGGCGTTTACCGCCAATGAGAACGCGCCCGCCAGGCAATTGGCCGCCTGGAAACACAAGGTGGTGAGCACCTGGAACGAGGTCAGCTTGCGCATGCAGGCGCTGCCGCCGCAGGAAATCCGCTCCGGCGACCGCCTGACCCTGGTCGCTCTCGCCCGCCTGGGGACGCTGGACGCCAAGGACGTACGGGTCGAATGCCTGGTGGGACGCACCGATATCCACGACGTGTTCAACGTCCTGGAGCAGCATGCCCTGCAGCCGCAGGGTAACAATGACCAGGGGGAAATGCTGTTCAGCCTGGAAATGCCGCTGAGCGTTTCCGGCCTGGTGCACTACAAGATCCGCATGTATCCCTGCCATGCCCTGCTCACCCACCCGCTGGAAGTGGGGCTGATGCTTTGGGTGTAGATGTAAGCGGCGGCGGTCAAACGCGGCCGTATCTGCCGGTCATGGCGCGCAGCCTGGCCGGCAGATCGTCCGGCATCATGCTCCAGGAAAAAGTCCAGCTCCAGTTGCCGCTGGTGGTGCCGGGCGTATTCATGCGGTGACCGCCGTCCAGCAGCAGCAGATCCTGCACGGGCACCATGGCCAGCCGCGACACTGACGCCAGCGTGGCGGCGATGATCACCCAGGGAATGGCGTCCACCGGATGATTGAAGTAAGCGGCGATGCGCTGCTGCTGTTCCCGACTCAGTTTGCCGAACCATCCCTGCAACGTGTCATTGTCATGGGTACCGGTATAGACCACGCTGTTCAGCTCATGATTGTGCGGCAAATAGGGATTGCGGCTGTCGCTGTCGAACGCAAACTGCATGATCTTCATGCCCGGCAAGGCGTACTTCAGCCGCAGCGCGGTCACCGCATCGGTGATTACCCCCAGATCCTCGGCGACGAACGGCAGCTTGCCGAAACGGCGTTCGATGGCGGCGAACAGCGCATCACCCGGCGCCTGCACCCAATGGCCGTTGGTGGCCACGGGATCGCTGGCGGGGATGGACCAGTAGGCCTCAAAACCGCGGAAATGGTCGATGCGCAGCAGATCGTACAGTTCCAGCTGGCTGGCGATGCGCTGCTGCCACCAGGCGAAATCGTCCTGTTGCATGCGCGACCAATCGTAGTGCGGATTGCCCCAGCGCTGGCCGGTGGCTGAAAAATAGTCGGGCGGAACTCCCGCCACTATCCGCGCCCGGCCGGCGGCATCCAGCGCGAACTGCTCGCGCCGCGCCCAGACGTCGGCGCTGTCGTAGGCGACAAAAATCGGCAGATCGCCGAACAGTAGCACGCCGTGGCGGTTAGCGTAATCCTTGAGCTCGCTCCATTGGCGCTGAAACACGAACTGACCGAATCTGATCTGCTCCAGCTGGGGCGCATACTGTTCGCTCACCTGCCGCAGAGCCTGCGGCTGCCGATCACGATATTCCGCCGGCCAGTCGCTCCAGCCGCGATGCTGGTGCATTTCGCGCAACAGCGTGAACAGGGCGTAGTCATCCAGCCAGTACGCATGTTCTTTGCAGAATCGCTCGTACTGGGGCCACAGAGCATGCGCCGCCAGCCTGCCACAGGCCGCGCTCAGACAATCGGATAAGGAAGCCTGGCTGTCGGCCGCTGTCAGCAAGCCCTGCTGCTGCAACCAGCGACGACTGACAAACCTGACATTGCCGGCGTGCGCTGACAGGCACTGATAGGGCGAACCGTCATCGTGGGTGGGTCCCATGGGCAGCATCTGCCACACGGAAAATCCGCTGGCCACCAGAAAATCGACGAAACGCCGGGCCGACTCGCCCAGACGGCCGCCGTTGTCATCCGCAGGCAGGGAACTGATATGCAGCAAGGCACCGGCGCGACGCTGCGCGAGAAAAGGCGGGGGAGAGATTTCACGACTCATGGAAATGCTGGTTCCAGTTGGCGATTCACGCGGGCACCATCGCCCGCATGCCACAATACTTCATGCCGAACCGGTGCGCATGACGCCACCGGCGGCGGGAGCTCCCTTGCCGCGACTGAAGGCCTGGGCCAGATAATCCGGCGGCGACACCCCCAGCAGCTGGTACATATTGGCCACATGAGTGCGAAACAGGCGCTCAAAGTCGCTGACCGCATGTTCGGGATTGTAGTCACCGAACCACCAGAACCAGTCCGAACCCTCGCATACCGCCATTTGCAACAGCGACTTATCCAGCTCCGCCGCCCCAAGGCGCCCTTCGGCCAGCGCCCGGTCGAAGGCGTGCTTGAGATCGCCGAGGATATCCCAGCCGCGATTCTTGTCGCGCTCGCCTATCCAGGTGGAAAAGGTGCCGTACACCCAGCTACCCGCGGTCAATACGGGCAGGGGATGCACCCGCGCGCCGCTGTGCAGCGCGGCGGAGAAAGTGGTTAATTCTATGGCCGGATGCCGGGAAAGTTTGCGGTACAGGGCGCTGAGGAAATAAAAGCCGTTGGCCGGATAGTATTCCCAGGCGTTTTCCCCGTCGAGAATGATGGACACCACGGTGTTGGCGAGGTCGTCGACGTTGTGCTGACGGATGTTTTCCAGATGATGCACCAGATTGGCCACCGCATCATCGGCATGCCAGTCGGCATAAGTAAAACCGACCAGGTCGGATAAACCGTCATCGCGGAAAAAACACACTGGCGCGGCGTCACGTACCGCGAAGGCATGATGCACGCTGGCTACGGCTGGCGCGACATCCGCCGCCACGGCGCTGGCATGCTGCACGGAATTACGGTAAACATTCTCGCCGGTGGCCACCCACTTGAAGCCAAAGTCGGCGAACAGACGCAGTGCCGCCTCGCTGACGCTGCCTTCCGACGGCCAGCAGCCTTCAGGCTTGAAACCGAAGTAACGGCGAAACACCTCCACCCCGTGATGCAGGTGCCAGCGCGCCCGCTCCTCGCCGCCGGGATAGCGGTCCAGTTCCGGCAACGGCGCCTCCGGCATGGCCTCACGGGTGCTGGCCAGATCCAGCAGCAGGGGCACGATGGGATGGGCGTAAGGTGTCAGCGACAGCTCGATCTGGCCACGCTGCGCCAGTTCGCGATAACGATTCAGCACACCGCCGATCAGCTCGCCCATCACCGTCAACAGCACCCGCCGATCGGCGAAACTGAAATCCCGTTCCTTCTGCAGCAGCGCTTTTACGCCTGGGTTGTTGCGGCGCACCGTCTCACCCAGCCAGGCCAGGTGATACCAGACCAGCAGGTCGACGATGAATTGATCGGTCATGTAGTCCAGGGCGCTGGTATGCTGCACCGCGAACTCCGCCAGATCCGCCAGCTGCTTGTAGTGGGGAAACGGATCGATCAAACGCTTGCGGTTGGCGCGCAGACAGGATTTGATCAGGGTAACGCGCTCCTGGGCATCCGCCGGCAGCACCGGTGAGGCCAGGGCCGCCAGCAGGGGATCGGTCAAAGCGCCGGTCGCGTGCAGGTAAGCATTGATCTGTCGGCTGTAGTCGTCGATCTGTTCAAGCAGAATCGGAGCGAAATTGACTACCGCCCGCGCCGCCGGCTCCGCCTCCAGATGCGCGGCCATGTCGACGTAATCCTTGATGGCGTGCAGATAGGTCCAGGGTTGATGATAACGCCCGGTAATCAGGTCCTTGTACTGGGGTTGATGCATATGCCAGCAAACCACGACCTTCAACGGTGTTTTATCGGACATGATGGCGCTCCTGACCAAGCATCTCCGGCGTAACCAGCACGATGCCGCCGGGGGACACGTAAAAACGCTGGCGATCGGCTTCCCGGTCCTTGCCGATCACCGTGCCCGCGGGAATACGGCAGCCTTTATCGATAACGGCGCTGAATACCTGGCAATTCTCGCCGATATCGACGTCGGGCAGGATAACCGAATCCTCCACCTGGGCGCGGGACTGCACCCGCACCTTGGAAAACAGCAGCGAATGGCGCACCAGACCGCCGGAGATGATGCAGCCGCCGGACACCATGGAATCCACCGCCATGCCGCGCCGATCGTCGTCATCGAAAACGAATTTGGCGGGCGGCAACTGCTCCTGATAGGTCCAGATGGGCCAGTTGTCATCGTAGAGATTCAATTCCGGGGTAACGCCGATCAGTTCCATATTGGCTTCCCAGAATGCATCCACCGTCCCCACATCCCGCCAGTACGCCTGTCGATTGGTCATCGCATCGCGGAAAGAATAGGCGATGACGCGATGCTTGCTTATGACCTTGGGTATGATGTCCTTGCCAAAATCATGACTTGACTCCCGGTTATCGGCGTCGCTGATCAGCTGTTCGAAGAGAAATTCGCGATTAAAAACATAGATACCCATGGAGGCCACCGCCAGCTCGGGATTGCCCGGTGACGGCATGGGCTGTTCGGGCTTCTCGGCGAAGGCGGTGATCCGGCCTTCGCCGTTGACCGTCATCACGCCGAAACTGCGTGCCTGCTCCAGGGGCACTTCCAGGCAACCGATGGTCATATCCGCCTGGTGATCCACGTGATGCGCCACCATTGGCCCGTAATCCATTTTGTATACATGGTCACCGGCCAGAATCAACACATAGCGGGGATCATGCAGGCGCAGAATATCGAGATTCTGATACACGGCATCGGCCGTGCCTTCATACCAGGAGGTTTCGATGCGCTGCTGCGCCGGCACCAGTTCCACGAACTCGCCGAATTCGCCGCGCAGGAAACTCCAACCGCGCTGGATGTGGCGTAACAGAGAATGCGACTTGTACTGGGTTAACACCGAGATCTGGCGGATGCCGGAATTCATGCAATTGGACAGCGGAAAATCGATAATGCGGAATTTGCCGCCGAAGGGCACCGCCGGCTTGGCGCGCCAGCGGGTCAGATCCTTAAGGCGGGTTCCCCGCCCACCGGCGAGAATGACCGCCAGCGTATTACGGGTTAAACGGCTGACAAAGCGTGTTGGTCGACTGCCGTTCACGTACTATCCCCCCTTGCACCATTGTTGACAGTACTTCTCAGGTAGACGACACGGTGACCTGCAGCCTGACCACTTCGTGTTCCCGTCTCCGGCGTCACTGGTAATTATGGTACCATTGAAGCCGGTGTTTTACTAAATCAAAATAAGCTCTGCCAGCGCATTGCGCTTGAGGTTTCCGTGTCACGCAAACTCCTGTCCGACGACCATATCCGCATCATTGAAGCACGTCATCATGACCCTTTTTCCATACTGGGAAAACACCCCGTCGCCAAGGGCCGGGAAAGCGTGCGCGCGTACCTGCCCTACGCCGAAGCGGTGCGCATCGCCGACAGCTCCCTGGAACTGCAGCGCATCGAGCACAGCGACTTCTTCGCCTGGGAGGGGCCGGCTGGCAGCGTCAGCGCGCCCTATCAACTGCAATGGCTGGAAAAAAACACGCAGCGTTGGCATCAGGCCGTCGATCCTTACTGCCTTCCCAGCCAGTTGACGGATTTCGATCTACATCTGTTCCAGGAAGGAAAACACTGGCATGCGTACCGGTTTCTGGGCGCACGCCTGCACACGGTCGACGGTATCAGCGGTGTGCTGTTCGCCACCTGGGCACCCAACGCCGAACGGGTCAGCGTGGTAGGCGAATTCAACCGCTGGGATGGACGCTGCCATCCGCTGCGGGTGCGCGGCGGCAGCGGCGTTTGGGAGCTGTTCATCCCCGGGCTGTGCGCCGGCCAGCATTACAAGTTCGAGATACGCAATCGTCAATCGGGGGCCGTCATGATCAAATCGGACCCCTATGGCCGGCAGTTCGAGCTGCGCCCCGGCAGCGCATCGGTGATTGCCGGCAACTCCGACCATGCCTGGCAGGATGCCGACTGGATGCAGCGGCGTCAGCAGGCGGACTGGCTGCACCGCCCCCTGTCCATCTATGAGGTCCACCTGGGTTCGTGGCAGCGCAACGACCAGGGCGGATTCCTCAGTTACGATGAACTGGCGCAGCGCCTCGGCGCCTATGCGCAGGAAATGGGTTTCACGCATGTGGAATTGCTGCCCATATCCGAACACCCGCTGGACGCTTCCTGGGGCTATCAAACCCTGGGCAGCTACGCTCCCACCAGCCGCTTCGGCGGCGCGGAAGGTTTCCGCCGTTTCGTCGATCACCTGCACCAGCTGGGCATCGGCGTGATCCTCGACTGGGTTCCCGCCCATTTCCCCAAGGACGCGCATGGCCTGGCCTGGTATGACGGCACGCCTTTGTACGAACATGAAGATCCACGCCGCGGCGAACACCGCGACTGGGGCACGCTGATCTACAACTACGGACGCAGCGAGGTAAAAAATTACCTGTTATCGAGCGCTGTTTACTGGCTGGAGGAGTTTCATATCGATGGCCTGCGGGTAGATGCGGTGGCCTCCATGCTTTACCTCGACTACTCGCGACAGGCGGGTGACTGGCTGCCGAATATGCACGGCGGCAACGAGAACCTCGAAGCCATCGCCTTTCTGCGCCAGCTCAATGAAGTCACCCACAGCCTGGCGCCGGGCAGCATGGTGATCGCCGAAGAATCCACCGCCTGGCCGCAGGTCACTCGCCCCACCTGGCTGGGCGGCCTGGGCTTCAGCATGAAATGGAACATGGGCTGG
>DKAS01000198.1 GCA_002448875.1 Proteobacteria bacterium UBA6920
TCGGGCGGCCATCCTTTCCCGGCGACGGAAGGTGCGCCAGGCGGGCACCACGCTGAGCGCCAGCAGGCCAACCACGGCGAGTACCGGCCAGAATACCGGCTGGTTCCAGGCGGCGCGCAACAGCGCCCGCAGGGCGGGATCGATTTTCTTATATTTGAGTGTGTTGTTGGCGATCAGGTTGGGTTTGGCATTGCTGTACCACTGATGCATCAGGCCGAACGCCTTGGGATGGTTACCCCAGACCCAGGGCGAGTCACGGCGCACGATTTCCAGCATGCGATCGATGATGGCCTGCCGCGCCGGGCCGTTGTCCATGACCTTCATTTTGTCGAACAGGTGATCAAATTCCGGGTTACTGTAGTTGGCGGCGTTTTCCCCCTTGAATTGGGCCTTGCCGTTGGGCCCGTAGAGCAGAAACAGGAAATTCTCCGGATCGGGATAGTCGGCGTTCCAGCCCCAGCGAAAGATCTGGGCATTGCCTTTGAGCATCTTTTCCTGAAAGCGGTTGTAGTCGGTGTTGCGGAACACCAGTTGGATATTGAGCTTGGCGAACTGCTTGAGCATCCAGTCCAGATAAGGTTTGGCGCCGGGACCGGCCATGGGCGAGTCGAAGTACAGGGTCAGGGGCTGGCGGGTGGCGGGATCGATGCCGTTCTGGTAACCGGCCTCCGCCAGCAGGCGCTTGGCGTCGGCGATATCACGCCGCGCCAGTTTGCCATCCTGCCAGCGATAGACATAGGGGTTGACGCCTTTTTCCCCTTCTGTGTAGCCGAAAATGCCCGGCGGTATCGGCCCCTGGGCGGCAATGCCGCGGCCGTTGGCGAAGATGGAGATCAACTCCTCCTGGTCGATGGCGATGGATATGGCCTGACGCAGTTTGCGCGCCCGCTCGCTGTCGCCGCCGACCACGTCGTCCAGCATATTGAACCCCAGGTAGGAGATGGAGGTGGCGATGCTGGTCACCAGGCGGATACCATGAGCCTGCATATCCTCGGTCAGCGACGCCTCACCATCGGCGCCGATTTTCACCGTTTGATCGAAATTATCGTTGCCGATGCCGGAGGTGTCGTAGTAGCCCTGCAGGAACTTGTTCCATTCGGGAATGCTTTCCTTTTCCAGCTTGTACACCGCCTGGTCGAGAAACGGAATGGGCTTGCCGGCATCGGCCAGCAGACCGGCGGCGGCGTCTGCCGCTTCGCCCTCACCGGGATAGAGCTGGCCGTGGAAATTGGGATTGCGCAGCAGGATCATTTCCCGGTTGGGATTGTTCACCGTCAGCATGAACGGCCCAGTGCCCACCGGATACCAGTCCAGGCTGATGTTTTTTTCCTTCAACCCCGGCTGGGTGTAGAAGCGATCGGCCTCCGGCGGTATGGGCGCGAAAAACGGCATCGCCAGCCAGTACAACAACTGCGGATACTTGCCATGCACCTTGATCTGGTAGGTATAGCGGTCGATCAGCTTCACCCCGTCGAAATCGAAGTCCTGCAGATTCAGGTAGGCCGGCTCGCCCTGCTGCGCCGCCAGGCTGGCGTACTCCTTTTCCAGACGCTGCGCGTAGTCGCCCAGACCGACGATATAATCGCTCATCAGGCCGAGAATGGGAGAGTGCAGTTTGGGATGGGCCAGGCGCTTGATCTCGTATACGTAGTCGCCCGCCTCCAGCTCCCGACTGCCGGTTTGCGGGAAATCCTGCAGTTCATTGACGGCGGCCACCTGCTGCGAACTCAGATTCTGGTACAAATACTTGCCGTCGGCATCCCGGGCAAAGGCGGGATGGGGCTGGTAGCGTATCCCCTGCTGGATTTTAATGGTGTAAATACTGTAGGCAATGCGTTCGATGGGCGCATCGGCCGGCAAGGGGCGGCCCTGGTCGTCGATGTACTGGGCCACCGGCAGGGACTCGGCCGCCAGCGGGATCAGGGTATACGGCCGTTTGAGGTAATGATACTCCAGTGGCGGCTCGTAAACCTGACCGGTGAACTCGATTTCATTGGACGAATAAGACTGGGCGGGATCCAGATGGTTGGGCCGCTCTTCGAAGGCCGAGTAGAAGATATTCTGCGCCGATTCGGCAGCGGGATAGGGATTGTTCCAGGCCTGGTCACCGCAACCGCCGACGCCCAGGCCGGCAAAACACAGGAGCAGGACTATTCTTGCCGAATTATTAATCACCTGACCTCTTGGCGTGTCGTTCCCACGGAAGGGCTAAATTGCCATTGTTTTCAGGAAACTGCAAATCTGATATCGAGGCCCAATGGGCCAGTTTCGACCGGGATCCCTATAAACTATATTAAATACGCTCCATTTACGCACCGCGTTCCCGCCGCCTGCCCGGGGGCGGGACAGGGTGGAGATTGACAAAGCCTCATCGCTTGGTCAATGACAGGATGAATAATTTGCAAGAAATTTGCCACGAAAAGTCCGGCTCGCATAAAATACCGCTCTTGCGCCGGAGGACAGAGCCCGGCAATTCATTAACATGAGGACGGTTTCATGGGATTTTTACAAGGCAAGAAAGCATTGATCGTGGGTTTGGCCAGCAACCGCTCCATCGCCTGGGGCATCGCCCAGGCCCTGCGGCGGGAAGGCGCCGAACTGGCCTTTACCTACCAGAACGAAAAGCTCAGGGACCGCGTGTTCAAGATGGCGAAGGAACTGGATTCCGACATCGCCTTTCCCTGTGATGTAGCCAGTGACCAGGAAATCGACGCCGTGTTCGAGGGTTTGCGTTCCCGCTGGGACGGCTTGGACATCGTCATCCACTCGGTGGCCTTCGCGCCCGGTGAGGCGCTGGAGGGAGATTTCGTCACCGCTACCTCCCGCGAAGCCTTCCGCATCGCGCACGATATCAGCTCCTACAGCTTCACCGCCATGGCCCGGGCGGCGCTGCCCCTGATGCAGGGCCGCAACGGCGCTCTCCTCACCCTCAGTTACCTGGGCGCGCTGCGCGCGATCCCCAATTACAATGTCATGGGCCTGGCCAAGGCGAGCCTGGAAGCCAATGTGCGCTACCTGGCGCAGAGCCTGGGTTCCCGCGGCATCCGCGTCAACGCCGTGTCCGCCGGTCCGATCCGCACCCTGGCCGCCTCCGGCATCAAGAGCTTCCGCAAGCTGTTGGATTTCGCGGCACGAAACACCCCGCTGCGCCGCAATGTCACCATCGAAGAAGTCGGCAATGTCGCGGCCTTCCTCTGCTCCGATCTGGCCTCGGGCATTACCGGTGAAATCACCTATGTGGACGCCGGCTTCAATTTTTCGTCGATGAATTTGACGGAAGACGGCGCTCCGACGGCCTGACGGCGGCGGCATCATCCCGGCCTGGCTTCACCGCCAGGTCGGGTGATCAGGCAACGCGCTCCGCGTTCGCATAGGCTTCGCCGCTATAGAGTTTGCGCACTATCAGACCGCAGGCATACCAGAAGGGAACACCGATGGTATTCGCTGCGATCAGGAACTTGTAGAACATAGAAACCATCAGGAGGACGATCACCGTCGCGGTTCCCTGGGCCAATAGGCCATTAAAACCCGGAGCCCGACACAGTTTTATCGCGTCGTTCAAAATGGTGATCAGGAATATAAAGATTAACGCAACACCAATCAGGCCGATTTCCCAGATTAAATAACCGACGGTAGTCACCCGAATTCCTACGTCCATACTTGTAGAGGCATACTCCCCACGCAGAACTTTCGCGCCGGTGAATGCCACATTGCCGGGACCGAAGCCCACGAGCAAATGGATAGGATCAGAGGCGGACAAGCCACGTACCGCCAGCATGATACTGTCCCATCGACTGGTATCATAGCCCATGGCAACATCCTTTCCGACCTCACTCTCCTTGGAAAGCCCGCGAAAGAATCTGCCTTCGGTATACCACCCGACAATCCCCCCTCCCGTCTTCTNNTGGTTTACCAACGCGGGCACCAGCAGCGTTAATGGCAATAACATTACCGTAGCCTTGGTTTCATTGATCGTCGTCGGCAAGAACACCGTGAACGTCAGCCACAGGTAAGTCTTGAGAGTGATTTTCTTATGGTAGAAATAGGTGGTAAGGAAACTGATGGCGCAAAGCTGGAATATCGACAGCAACCCGGAAGAGACGAGCGTGCCGCGCACGACATCGCCGGATTTCTCTCGCGGAAATATCACAAATTTCTGCAGCAACGCGATCGGCGTCTGCAACAGGACAAGAACTAGGATGAAGAGCGCGATCTTTTCGATTTTCTTGTCGTCGTGAATAACTACCATGGGTAGCAAGAATATGGGCACAAAATTCAAATAAACGCGCATGGCCGAAAAAACCGCGCCCGCATTAACCTGTTTGTCTATGATGCTCACCAGGAACAGCAGCATCAACAGAATGAATATATAAACATACTTCATACCGATGTAGACCCGCTTGGTATAAGCGGCGTACAACAACACATAGACAAACAGCAGACCGCTGGTCAGATCAGGCACTAGACTCTGTATCTGCTTCAAAGGCCCCAACCCGCCTGGCAGCATGGTATCTGAAATGAAATAGAGGACGATTACCAGATAAATCATTGCCCGCCTCGTTCCCTACTCACCGCAGGAGTAAATCGGCCAGTACGCCGGCATTCTGCAGCGAGTGATTACGCAGCGCATAGTTCATCGCCGCCTCCCCGCACTCGGCGCGCAACCGTTGATCGCGCACAAATAGCCGCACGTTTTCTACAAGTTGCGCGTAATCCTGGGCAACCGCTCCCAAACCCTCGCTCTTTATCAGACCGTCCGGATCAATACCGAGAGTGAGCACTGGAACCTTGCGCATCCAGGCTTGAATGAAGGTATTGGAAAAACCTTCGTAACGACTGGTATTGACCAGTAAATGCGCACCGTCGAGAAACTGGTTGACCTCATCCTGAGACAATTGCCCGAGGTAGGTGAGGTTCGGGGTGGCGGCGATTGTCTGATGCAGTTGCCCGAAGTATTTTTCGTCCCCGCGATACCCAATCATATAGAATTGGCAAGCCTCGCCGACCAGGGCCTGCGCCAAATCGACGAACAGCTCAGGTCGCTTAACACCTTTGATATTAGCAATCCAAACCACCGCCACCCGTTCCGCCTTATTTGACTGCGTCTGTGGAAATGGATGGAAATTGGGAATCACCAGGTCTGCTGCCCTGCCGTAATGCTTGTGCATGACATCGCTCTGATGCCTGGTCTGGGTAACGACGGTCTTTACGGTTCGCACACCCAACTCCAGCATCTTTTTATCGACGATCCGCGGGATGTTCTTCAATTGCAACCCAAAATGACCTCGCTCGACCTCGTAATCCGCTGCCACATGCCATATCGTATGACAGTCGCGCCGCTGCCCGTACAGACCGACCATGCCGGTATAAGCACAGCCAATGCGCTGATAGATCACGTCAGGACGAATTTTCCGCAATATTCTCGCAACGCGAAAATAATCGAAAAAATATCCGTACCGTCGCCAGCCACTATTTTCGCTGATCTTGATGATGCGATAATCGGCGGGCGAGTAGTCGTCGGCCACCCTGCGCGTGAGATAATAGATATCCGCGACATCACGCCGCAGTAACTCGTCGAGCAATAGCTTAACCTGATACTGGGCCCCGCCCATGAAGGCTTTCCAATGCACCGGCATCACTATGCAAATTTTCTTTCTGCGCACACTCATAGCTGTTCGGTCCGTACGTACCCCATCAGATCAATTCCGCGGATCGGATGCCGTCCGTCGAAGAAAAAGTGGGCAAAGCCAGTAAGCGTTCATACAATGGCAGGCAATACTGGTCGATCATCGCCTTCTCAGCTGGTTTCAACCGGGAAGACTTGGCGACGCTGGAGGCGTGAATGGTGGCAGCATAGCGCTCATCGTAGGGCTCACCAATGAAAGAAAAAATGTGCGGCAGATACTCGGCCTTTTTCCTCACTAGTTCATCATAATCAACCACCAGCAGCTCCTGCGATGACAAGCGCTCATGCAGTTCGATGATCTGCGAGGACTTGCCGTTGTAAGCCAGACAGGCGCGCAGAATACGCGGTAACAGCAGTTTTTGCCGCCATGGACCGAAGCTTTTCAGCTGCGGCTCCAGCTGCGCTGCGCCGCAGGCGCTAAACAGCTCGTCAAAGGCAAATCTTCCCCAATGATACATAAAGGAATATATAACCGAATAGGGATTTCGCAACAGCCAGATCAGTTTGTACTTTCCCTGATGCCGGAAATATTCCGTATAGCATTCATTGAGGAAAGTCGTCTGAAAACAGTACCTGCCGCGCGGCGCGTGACTGACATATCCCGACAGCAGCAGCGCCGCATCGAGTTCATCATCGCGACCGAAAGTGAAATCGACCATGCCATCACTGCCGGTAATCACCCGGGAAAGCATCGTGGTACCCGAACGCTGACACCCGGCGACCAGTACCGGATCGGTATAGTTGGGCAATTGATGCAGCAAGTCGCATCCGCGCACGCGTACCGCAGCAGCGAATTGCGGCCACTCACTGATCGGCCTGCCCCGCCATTGCATATCCTCCGGCAGCTTTCTCAGCCTGGGAAGAAATCTGCGCAAGGGAGCCGGCACCTTGTACAATTGGTTGATAATTCTGAAACGCCCCTTCATCCACCCACCTGTTGCGTCACCGCATGACTATAGCGATCTACACCGCTCCTCACGCATCTTGATCTTTCACAAGGTCTTTGACGGTCGCTGGCGTCACGCAAACCTCGCTTAGAACCCGCAACCAACACTCCGACACCTTATCCCAGGAATACTCGGCAACAGCTGCTTCATTTCGCTCGAGGCGCAACTCCCCCTTGGCGTATTGCTCGACAATTTGCCCTATTCCGGCCTGCCAGTCTGCCTGTCGGCCGATCACGACGCCGCTACCCGTCATCCGCACCACGTCTGCAACGAAGGAGTCATCCGGGACCAGAGCCACGATGGGGCGGTTCAAAATCAGATAGTATGGCAGCTTCGCATGCATGATCGCCTTGCAGTTGGGCAGGTCCGCCAGGACGATTAACAGCAGATCACAGGCGGCGATATTCCGCAGACTTTGTTCATGCTCGGCGCGTCCGTGCAGAAAGATTTTCGGTGAAGCCAAGCGCTGCAGACTGGCACGAGTCAATTCAGTGGTGTCACCGTAGATATGAAACTCCAGGTTGCATCCGCTTCTTATCAATTCGTCGATAACGCCAAGCACCGCTGGCCCCGGCACCTTGGGCGGCTTGGAAAGAAATCCGAGAAAACCGATTTTTACCGCTTCACTGTTGCGTGACGCCCGGTTGTTGACGGTTACGGACGCCAGTTGCGCCGCCTCCTCCTGCGCAAACGGATGCACCACTGCACGCACCAGGTCAGGAGGCACCTGGTAGTGCTCCACCAGCACCCGCGCCGCGCGCGGGTTGGTTGTCACATTCATATCGCAGCTCAGCAAAATATCTTGTTCCAGCTTTCGGGCTTTTTCGCGATAAACAGCCGGTATTTTACCATGATATGATTCGTCGTACGACCACAAATCCTGCCAGTCCACTACTAACTTGATCGCAGGAAAGCGGCGTTTCAACTTCTGACCGACGACCAGCAGGTCGTGCGGTGGCAGACACAGAATCAAGCAGATATGTCCGCTGGTAACCGGGTCCGTCGCGACAAGATCAATCAGATGGGCCGTGAGCGCGCGTGCGCACAATATCTTGCGCGAGGGAAAATAAAGATATTTGTCCAGCCATTTTCTAATTTTCTTGAACGCGGGCATTCGCAGAATGCCGGTAACGGATCGCCCAACCTTTACCAGATGATGATTGACCGACATTTTCTCGCCTTTACAGGTGAGAAACTTCATGCTGGCAAACCGATCCTCCAGTTGCAGCAGTGATCTGGCGCGGAGATTGCGGGCATTTGCACTGACCACATAAACCGACCAATCCTTGAATTGGCTGAACCCATTGGCAGACATACTTTGGTTATTTCTTAATTCTAGTACCCCAGGTTGATCTTGAGCGTCGTTTCCACAGCGCGGCCGCCAGACAAACTTCCCGCCACCAAGCGAATTTTGATCAGAATTCCTGCCCGCTACGCCGCCCGCCGGGACAGGGGCAAAGGGAAGCGGATATTGTAACCATTCTCATCGGACTGACGCAGTAATTTACTTGAATTTGCTAGGGCGGAAGAAGGACCAACGCCCATCGCTGCTTATCGGCCCGCGCCAGATAGAACCTGTCCAGCCTCCGCGGTATTGTTGCGCCCCTGTTTTTACATAATCACGCTCAGTTTTTTTGCCGAATGCTCATCCCGCTCTTGTTCCAGGTTAAAAATCCCGACATAATTTCGCTGCAATTCAGACAAAAAAATCATCATAATAAAAACACTATTTATTAAGAGTTATTATTCCCGGTTCCGGCTCATTCTACCGGAACAATACTATGTTAAGTATTGATTAAGGGTGAACTTTTAGAGTTGTCCTCCAGGCGTGGCTCGCGTTTTAATGCGTGCAGCCAGCGAACGGGTGGGTAGGTGGCTCGTATTTTGCCTATAGATCAACTTTGAACTGAGCGTGGGGAAGTAGCATTGGTGGCAGCATTAAAATACTTTAATAAAACAGTATTCGCCCTTGCTGTCATTAATTCCCTCGTCGGATGTGGTTCGGGAGGTGGAAATTCCAGTTCCTCTGCGTCGTCGACGGGTACTGAGAAACAAACTCACTCTCATAAGGGCAGCGTAGGTGACGGCCCGATAAAAGGCGCCGTAATCACGGCTAAAACCGTGAAAAACAAGTTTATTTCCGCCGTATTCAGTGATGACAACGCCCAGTTCTCGGTGCAGATCCCAGCCGATGTCGAGTACCCCGTTCTAGTCAGTTCCAGCGGCGGTACCGACCTGGTTACCGGTAAAACACCAACTTTTACGCTGACCTCCGTAGCCCTGGCTCCCGACCAGGAAGTGGTCAATATCAATCCGTTTACTACCTTCATCGTTAAATCGACCATCGCCGGCAGCGGCGGCCTTTCCGAAGCGAGTGTGGTGAATGCCACCCGTGATGTCGTCAGTGTTTTAAATTTCGGCCTGGATACCGGCGCCGTCATCAGCCCGGTCAGCGATCCAATCACTTCCAAAAGCGTTGTCTCCATAACCAAGGCCAGTGAGGCGCTGGCGGAAACCATCCGCCGAACCCATCAAGCTCTGCAATATGCCGGCTATAATACACTTACCCAGGATTACCTTGTTAACTCGTTATCCGCCGACCTGACCGACGGTGTCATTGACGGCTCGGGCGCCATCGGCTCGGAACCTCTTCTGGCGGCGGTATTTAATATCATTTCCGCCCAGATCGCCGTTGAATTGATCACGGACAATTTTTCCGTCAACGGTGTCCTCGCTTATGACCAGCTTGACAATGCTATACAACAAACCCACCCGGGTGTCATCGACAGCTCTCGCGCCACACCGCTGACTAAAGCATTGATCACCCAGGCATCCACTCTGATTAGTGCCGCCGCCGAGCTTGACAGCTCGACGGAGATGCAGAAAATGAAAACCAGCGTCGACTCCTTGGCTGCCGGTACATTGCCACAGACGTCGTTTTTACCCACGGCCAGTCAGTTGGACAAGCTGTTTGAACTTGCCTTGATGGTGGCAACCGTCGGCAGCTCCGATGAGTGGGAGCTCGTCAACTCCTATGTTCGAAGCAAAGTGCTGCAAGGCCGGCCCCCGATTCGCCCCGCCGACGCGAAACTGCAAATTGCCGGTGCCGAAGCCAGCGGCTCGATATCTGACGAATCCAGCGCACCGGGCAAGGCGATCGACGGAGTGGATTCTTCCTTCTGGTCCGTGTTTGGTCTGCCCCAGAACATAACGTTCGACCTGGGTTCTATAAATTCCATTGGTTACGCGAAAGTATCCTTCCTCGGGTACGCCGACGGCAGGACCTATATCTTTACCCTGGAAGCCTCCACGGATAAAGTTACCTGGACGCCGTTGCTAACAAACATCGAATCGGCTGCCGTACAGTGGAACACTTTGGTGTTCACTCCGATTGATGCACGTTACCTGAGAATTACCCTGACCGGCAGCAGCAACTCCGACTGGGTGGGCATAAGTGAAATCCAGGTATTTGGTCCTTCGCCGACCCCTCTGCCGGACACCAGCCCGCTGCGTAGTTCGACACAATTGTTAGCCAGGGATGATAGCTCCCATACTCTGGCGGGAACCCCGGTAACGATCAATGTCTTAGCCAATGACAGCATTCCAAACGGCAACACCGCTACCATTAAGATTCTATCCTTGCCGACGCACGGAACTGCAACGGTTTCCGGTAACACAGTGGTCTACACATCAACTGCTGGCTACACGGGCTGGGATTTCTTCAAATATGAGCTGTCGAACGGCAACGGCAAGGTTTCCACGGCGAACGCCTTTATTGTCGTTAATTGCGACACTTGCGGAACGGTTACTTCCTCGGTAGTGCTGACATGGTTGCATGAAAGCAATCCGGTGGATGGCTATATTGTCTATTACGGCCCTACCGCGGATCTGACCACCCTGCCCTTGGAGGTTTTGACGGAGAATACCTCGTCTTTCAACATATTTGCTCCCTCGCGCAGCTACAGCGGAAAGGTGCTTGGCCTCAATTCGGGAGATCAGATTTGCTTCCGGGTGAAGTCCTTCGTCTCGGTATTCGAGTCCGAGGCATCCCTGCCCATCTGTACAACCTATAAGTAGCAGCCTCCACCCTGCCCCATAAATGGCACTGGGCCCTACCGGCTCGGGCAATGTGTAGCACTTTGGGAAAATACGGATGCTGGGTGGATGCGTGGGTAAACGCGTGTACTAGACCGCGAACCTGCCGGTACGGTGCCCTACGGAATCAGTCGCTGGCCGTTTCGGCTTCCAGTTGCGCATAGAGATCGTAGTATTGTTTTGCAATTGATCCCATGGTGAATCTCTCCAGGCAGCGCAATCTGCCCTTGACACCCATTTGAGTACGCAGCTCTTCGTTGACCAGCAGAATTTGCATGCGCTCGGCCAACAAGGCGACATATTCATCGCTATCCCTGCCCAACACGCGAAAGCCGGTCTGCTCCTGTTCGACAATATCAACCGGGCCGCCCCAGTCCGCCGTAATCAGCGCCTTTTCAGCCATCATCGCCTCCAGATTTACATGCCCAAAGGCTTCATTGATGGCGGGAAAAACACAGAATAATGCGTTGCGCATCAAGGCGGCATTGTCCGCCCGCGGCACCCTGCCGGTAAGCAAAACCCTGTCCCCCAGACCAAGCTGTGCCACCAGTTGCTGACACGACGCCCGTAGCCTGCCATCACCGCTGATTACCAGCTTCACCCGGTCGCTGATACCGGCGCGGTGAAACGCCTTTAACAGCAGATCAAAAGCCTTATAAGGGATAAATCTACCGCTGGAAAAAATATATGGTCCCGACACCGGCCCTTCACCGCCGGCAAATGATGGAATTTCCGGCATCGCTTCCGGAATTACCAGTATTTTGTGCTGATACGCCGCTGGAATATTGTTCCTGGCGGCACTGGTGGTAACCACAATCCGCCGGGCACGCCGCAGGGTATTGATCATCGTCGGATCAAAATGCAGGCGGGCGACATCAATTTTTCGCATTTTCTCCAGCCATGTATCCTGGCGCTCTATATATTCAAATCCCGGCGGATAGACTATTGAACCGCCAACCGGACCCCAAATGAAGTTGTGCGTAAGATTGACCAATGGATTTGGATAGCGAATGCTGATGGGGGAGATATGCTGTATGATTGAATTCCTTTCCACCCTGGTCCGCAGGTAACGGTAAGCCTTAATGATGAATTCGAGGTAATCCGCTTTCAGTTTCCGCAGGGTGGGACTTTTGCCCAGCAGCTTACCGCATTGCAAATTTACCGAAACGTCATCCTGGTAGCTGTCACGGGTAACCACCAGAGGCTGCACCCCTAACTGGCGCAGATTTTTAACCAGGTTGTAGGAAGTAAACGACTCTGACAGTCCTTCTGCATGGTATGCGTATGCAGTGTAAAACGCCTTCATACAACGAGCCGCCCCATATCCGCGCTGGCAAATTTGTCAGCAGTATAATATCGGGTGCTCGTACCCAGTTGTGACTGGAACGGGAAAAATCTGCATCGAAAAAAAACCAATCCGGCAGACTGTGGGTCCGGAAGGGAGGAGTAGAAAAACAGCCGGTGTAAACAGACAGGAAGCACCACCGCCGCCAATCGGTGGACGCGAAAACCGGCTGGCGCTTTGCGGGGAGGACCGGGGATAATGACTGTCGAGTTGTCTCTACCCAATTCGTTGTTCACCACGACGGATAACAAGCGTTTATTTTAAGCCATTTACTTTCCCCGCGCCACCACCGATACCCCGTCAGACATATTTCCGATTCGCTGCACTCTACACCTGCCAGCAATAGGAGCCTGTCTGATATTTCTCCTTGTCGCCGAATCCAATGTAGCTGGTACCCGGTGTGGTCCCACTATATGGCATGGATAGTTCGTCTCCCGCACACCATCTCACGCCACACACCAGCCGGAAATCCACTGCCGGTCTATGCCTTGCCCGATTACAATATGGTAAATAGCAATACCGCTGCCTGCAAGCCTGTTCCCAACTCAACTTACGGTAACACCGGTCTTTCCCGCAACCCTACTCCGTCGTCTACATGCCGGGCACAGCACTATCAGGCGGGGACTATGTTCCTGGGGTGAATTGATCATTATTTGCGGTCCCCGGTCGATCTGGCCAGCCTGGTCATTTGCGCTACTAAAAAATGACCCCCCTTCTATTTTTTCTAGCAAACTCGTCAATATCGCCGTTGTTCGACGGTGTTAACTATTGCAAAATTCAATTCTTAACATATCTTCAGAATAACTCTTCCTGAAACAGAAATTTCACTCTTTTTTCCTATTTCCTGTGCTCCGCCCAGCCACCGAATAGCGATATATTTCTTATTTAAATCAATGCTTTTTTATTCTGTGACTGGGGCACGCATAAACAGTGATCACAACCTCAGATAATCAAATAAGAAACTGCGAAAGTAACCGGAGACATGGTGTGATGGGACCAGTTTCTGATGATTATTTTACATTTTCGTAAATTTAAGCTGATTTTAATATTATTGCTCTGTAGTTCGCTTTCCCTGCAAGGCTGCTTCGGACCCGACGAGATCAAGAATGTCGCCCAGACCCAAGGCGAGGAAAATAACGCGAACAATAATATAGACGCTACCGACTCTTCGACAAACACTGCGGTCAGCGCGTCGCGCAGTCATGAAGGAGAAATCGGCAACGGCTTGATATTCGGTGCCATGGTAGATTACCTGCGCGGCGACAGCTCGGTCGCAGGATCGAGCGACCGCAATGAGCTTGCTTCCTATAAAGTGACCATAAGCGGCAGTGAATCCTATCCCCTGGTGGCGCAGGCCAAGGGCGGCATGGAGAAAACGGGCGGCAAACCCCAATCTCTGACCTACTACGCACCGGTGGTCAGTCCAGACAATCATGTCATCGATATCAATGCCTACACCACGCTTATCTATTACCTGGCGATCGACCTGCCGGGGGGGCTTTCCGTGGCCAATGTCAACACCGGCAAATCGCTGGTGATGAACAATTTAGGACTGGGCCTGGACGTCATTGAGAATTACGACCCCCTCAGCACCTCCGTCAACGACAGTAACGCGGCAAATATGGTTCTGGCGAATTTTCTCCTGACCGAGATCTTCACCCGGGCGGCTGCGGACTACCAGTCCATCAAAGGATCGCTCACCCCAAACGAGTTCGCGCAGCGCCTTGCGGTCACGATGATCGATGGCGGCAAATCCGATCCCTACCTGGCAGCGTTGTGGAAATTGACATCCGCCGAGGTGATACTGCAGTTGTTTGCCGGCACCCTGACCGTTGACGGCAGCGATATCGGCACGCGCGTTGATTCGGCTATCGACAGCATCCTGCCGCAAAGCAATGTGCGATTCACCGACATCATCGTCGGCCAAAGCCTGCTACAATCCGCCAGTGGTGGCGTCACTGTCGCCGCCAACCTGCAGAACAGTGACGACCTGCATTTGCTGGCCTCGGAGCTGGCCGCGCTCCCCACGGGCGGCCCGCTGACCCAATACGCATCAGATACTTATACTGTCGCCGCCAACGGTGTGGCATCGCTGGGCGCGGCTATCAATTCGTATACCCCAGAGCAGTCCCTGGCAGCCATTTCGCCTGCGCCTGCCGGTGGCAACAATCCGCCACCGCAGGGTGGACAAACGCCCCCCCCGACGGGCGCGCCGATGAAAGCATATGATGACACGATTACTGTCAATGCCGGAGCGTCGCTGGCCATAGACGTCCTGGCCAACGACAGCATCAGTACGCAGGATCCGGTAACAGTAGCGGTTCTCCAGATCCCACAGAATGGTACCGCCACGGCAGGCGCGGACAACAAGATCGTTTACAGCAACAGTGCGACGGCCCCGACCAGCGATTCGTTTATCTACCAGATAAGCGATCAGCAGGGAAATTCCGCGACCGCCAGCGTAAAAATAACAATATTGTGTCCGAACTGCGCCCCACTGGGTCGTAAAATCAAACTGTCCTGGACCAACAGCGAAAACTTCATCGATGGTTACATCGTCCGTTGGGGAAAATCCGCCGCCTCGATAAGCCAGACGGCGGGTGATACTTCATCGACATACCTGAACCTGGACCTGGGCAGCGATCTACTGCTGGCCGCCGGTGACACCGCATGCTTTCAGGTTTCGTCGTATAACTACTTCGGTGAATCACCGCCATCTGCAGCGGTGTGCATGGTGTATTGATAATTGTCCGACTGCGGCGACCGGACGGTAGACCGGCGCCGTAGTGACGACGATCGCCCGACATCGGCCGCAGATTCGGCGCAGCCGCACCGCCGCCCACGAAACTCCATTAGGATAAACCTGCCGTCAGGGCACGCGCGGCGCCGCCCCCTTCATACTGGCGCTCAACATTCTGCATTGGTCACCCCTTATAAAGCATTGACAGAAAACCAGGCTTACAACGGTCAAGCCGGACAGGCCGCATTTAAACCGTGTATCCACTAATACCTTGAACCTCCCCCCCCGCGCTGTGCTATCCTTCCCGGGTATGAAGGCTTTTTTCTTACGCAATTGTGGTCTTCATCACGACTGATCGTGCTTAATTCAGATTTAACCGACCCAGGTATTTTCGAAGAAGCATTGTTTATTTGCGAAACGTTTGTTGGCGATTCGGCAACCCAACCGTATCGCCGGCACCGTGACTGCCGAGATCCCGCCTGGTGGCATTCAGTTCTTATTTGTAAATTGTTAAGGCGGCGTATGATACAGCCCAATTTCCTGATTATCGGTGACTTAAAAGCGGGTACAACGTCCATGCATTCCTACTTGGCGCAGCATCCCGAGATATTCATGCCGGTACTGAAGGAGCTGCGGTTTTTCGCATATGACGCTGAAAATCCCTATCATGCCAAATCCAGAGCCTACAGGGTACGAAGCTATGACGAATATCTGGATTATTTTACCGCTGCCGCCAATAAAACCGCGATTGGCGAAGTCTCACCCAATTACTTGCGTAGTCCGTGCGCCGCGCAGAACATCAAACTGAAGCTCCCCCACGTCAAACTGATTGTCTGCCTGCGGAATCCCGCCGACATGCTGTATTCGCTCTACATGATGCATGTGCGCTCTGGAGAAACAAAGAAGCCCCTGGAACAGCAATTTTTTGGCCATGATGCAACCTGGATCAAGGGGTATGCTTACTGGAATGATTTGAAACGCTATTACGATCGTTTCGATCGCGATCAAATCAAAGTGATCGTCTTCGACGATCTGGTGGGTAAGACTCTGGATACTGTAGGAGCGATTTTCCGTCATATTGGCGTTGACCCAAGTTTTGTTCCGGATCTGGCCATTAAAAACCGCGGCGTTATGCCAAAAAATCTGCTTTTTTACAGGTTTTCCTCCAGCTTGGCCCGCCGTCTGAATAAAACACTGTCCAGCGTGCCTGCGCTAGAGAAACGTTGGCAAGATGTCAAAGAACTTGTTAAAGGCCGTTACCAGCCCATTGCCAAGCTGGATCCGCTAGTTAGACGGAAGATTCTGGAAATCGCCGCGGATGACATTGTAAGAACTCAGGAGCTAGCACAAGTGGATTTGACGCGATGGTTGCCCTGATTTGAAATGCTGCTGCCCCCCTACCTCTAGCGTATAAGTCAGCAAGCAACGAACCCCACGCAGACCCATGGGTATCAGACAAAGTAGGTTATCCCATGCACGGGAAACTAAAATCTCCCGTTTAGCAGTCACGCGCTGGATGATAGCCCCACCGGAGGCGGGACTGATCTCCCGTGATAGCACCACTCCAGCGCGAATCGTCACTGATTGCTGACACCCAGTGCGCCCGGCGGGAAAGCTGGCCGCATTGGAAATTTTTCGCTGTCTCCATATTCAATGGCACCGATATCAGGCTTGCTGCCACTGAAGGGCGGGGAAACGCCGTCGCCGGCATTCCAGGTCAGGGACTTTTTGATCGTAATTTCATTGGTGTCATAGTTGATGGCGCTGATGACTACCGGGGCATTATTGCCGATCTTAATCGTATCCCCGGAAGTTACCCCATAGCCGTCGAAAAAGTAGTGCGCATCGCCCACCTTAACCTTGGTTCCGCTCCCAGCCGCGACTGTAGTGGTCAGATAAGCGCCCGCGTCAACTACCGCCGAGTTCTGATTGGCTATTTTAAAGTCATAATTTACGTGTATGCCTTCCGGATCGGTGCCTTTGACCAGTACCGGCGCAGCTTCGAAAGACCCTTTTTCCTTACCAGTTACATTTGGCATGCCGGCAAGACGCGCCTTCCAATCAGCGAAATTCAATGTATCGTAGACTCCAGGAGAGCTCTGGATGACAAACTTGGGAGTGGTCGTGGAATCCTTGACATACATGTTAGCGCGAAGGTCGACTTCTGTGCTCTCTAGGATTCTCAATTCCGTCACCAGTTGCGCTCCACTTATCTGTTGGCCGATGATGTTATTAACGATGGCGGCACGAGTTACGGTCGCATTGCGGGTCTTAATTGCGCCGAACCCCCCATCCTTTACTATGTCATAGGTACTGTTTGGTCCGGTATAGTCGCGTCGGTTGTCGAGAATGGTATTGTTATAAACTTTCCAACCGTTTTCCAGCACCATGCCGTTGTTGTTATCGTAGATAACATTGAAACGGATGATTACATCCTTGGTCTCCGTACCAGAGCCGTGCGTAATCGCCCCCCCCCCGGCCAGCCGGTCGTTCTTGTTGTCGCCCAGGAATCCGTCATTATTACCGGTATTGCCGTAAATAATGTTGTTTTCCACGACCACATCGGCAGCACCTTTGAGGTCCACGGCATTCTCTGCATTGTTGAAAAGAACGTTGTTGCGAATAATAATTCCTCGATTGTCCGTCGATACTGCCCATTCCGCCGCCGGCAGTCCGAAATCTGGATTTGTCTGCACACCGTCACCCGTCAAACTCTCACCGAATATATTGCCTTCAATCAGGGTTCCCGCGATGGCCTGCTGGCTGGAATCCACGCGCACCCCTTCCCCCACATTCGCCAGCGTGACATTGTTGCGAATAACCGTGCGCAACGAACCCGTAGCCACCTTGATCGCAATAAATGAAAGTCCTTTGATGAAATTCTTTTCCAACAGGGTATCCTTGGACTTGCCGATCACTATGCCCAATTCCCGGACGCCGGCGTTCTTCTCACTGATCGCGTCCTTGGAATTAACGATACGGCAACCCAGCACTTGCGTGCCCGTCGCGCCGGAGATTGAAACATCGGGAAGATTAGTACTCCAATCGCCTACCGGATCGACAAGTTTTATATTCAGATTTTCAATGGTTACATAGTCGACCGAGATAGTAACCGCCGGCTGATTGTTGGCAGACCCGGTGATTGTGGCCTTTTCTCCAGGAAAGCTCTTTATGGTGATACGCGCAGTCGCGCTACCGGAAACCTGTGGTTGCAAATTTTCCTTGTAGACTCCTTCGCGGATATAGACCGTATCCCCTGCCTTGACCGCCTGGTTCAGTTTACCCAGGGTCAGCCATGGCGCGCCTATGGAACCATCATTGCTGTCTTTTCCATTCTTCGCGACGTATCGATCCGCAGCCCCTGCTTGGCCACCCCAGGTGATCAGTAAAAGAGACAGGCTTGCCGCGAATGCAGAATTATGCAATTTCATTAAGAACTCCACCCAAACGCTGAATTGAAACATAATAACAGCGGCGCCTTAGAATTCACTGTGATAAGCGCCCCAAAATCCTAATTGAAATAACTAATTTTGTCATAATATTCAATAGTTAATTCAAGCTTATTAGACAGAATCTCCCTTGCACCCATCGTACAATAAGCATGCCCACTTAACTACTACTTAACCATGACTTAACTACATGATTAGGGACGAAAAGCCCACCGGCCTCAGGTCAGGAGCGGTTCGCAGACACAAACGGAGAAAAAGGAGACATTCGCTCCCAGGTAAATTGAAGATCTGTAGTGCAACTAGAATTCTTCTCGAAATACCGGGCCAAACAATTTTACATAACCTTTTGCATTTAATAATAATGGTATATGGAGAAGCATAAACGGTACTTCCCAAACGACGGCAAACGATCTTTCCCCTACCGGCGCCCGGGAGGCCCCTGTTCCCGGGTCAGGGAACCGCTTCGACATGAATCACAGACACGCCTACGGGATTTCAGGCCGGAGAGTGATGGCAAAGCTGGTCATCAACTCCGCGCTGCCCTGGATTTCATCCTCCATCCACAGGCTGTAGATCGCCTCCTTCTCGTTGAACTTGCGCGATACCCAGCCCGCTTTGGGTTCTTCGCTGGCGCGATACAGCCGCCAGCGGGTGTCGCGCCCGCCAGCCGCACTGATACGCAGGCTTACCCCACCGCTTGTGACCAGCGCGCCCGCCTCGTCCAGCACGACCGCACAGGCCTCCGCAAAGTGCCAACAGCGGACGACGTGGTGTTGACCGGCGCAGTCCAATCGATCGGTGATGCGCAACAGATTGGTATGCTTGTCGAAGTCCATGCGGCGGCGATGGCCTACCGGGTCAGGCAGGCGTCGGTAGCCGTCGTGCTCGGCGACCAGCCTGTCCGCCAATGCATCGCTATGCCATTCCAGGCAACGGGTTTCGGCTTTTTTCGTCCACATGAAATTGCCGCCGATCTGCGACTGGTCGCAGCCGTCGACGCTAAGGGTGTTGTGCGCCGCCGTACCGCGAAAATAATTGCGCCACTCCTTCTGCGTCTGATAGACGTAGGTGCCAGGATCGATAAGAATTTCCTCGCCGCCGACACTCATCACCAGCGACAGCGCGTCCGCGTGGCCGTGGGCAGCAATGGCCAGGTAGCCCAGAGGCCCGGCGTCGGCGACGATCTTCACCTCGCCACTGCTGCCGAAATCCTTGCCCAGAATATAGTACCCACCCTGGGGAAACGCGGTCCGGATACGGAATTTTTCCGCCTGCGGATCGAGATTGCGGTAAAACCGCGCTGCGTCCGCACCCAGCAGCCATTGGCTCTTGTCATCGCGCTGCCCATAAACAGCCGCCAGATCCGCGCGAGAGAACAACACCGCGCCGATATTCAGCATGCACTGCAGGGGCCGGTCGTCGCGGGACTGCGACAAGAGGAGAAAATAGCCGTCGTCGGAGTCGCCGATCATCGGCACTGTATGCCGCTGATTGCACAGGCTCGCCAGGAACTCCAGCATCGTCTCCACCCGGCGCCAGTAGCCGGCGCTGAAATCCTCGGCACCGCGGCGCGCGGCCAGACCGGCCACCAGAAGGAAGTCCAGGACGAAGATCTGATAGAACAAGGATTGTTCCTTGCCGACGCCGTCGTCCCAGACCTGTTTGGTGATTTCCTGCTCGAGTATCCGCCTTGCCGTACGCCGCCAGCCGGCGAAGTCCCGCCAGCACGGCCAGATGGCGCAGGCCACGTAGAGGCCGGCGGCTTCTCCCAGTAAATGATTGTTGGCGGAGGAAAATCTGGAGAAGTAACCACGGATGAACCGGGCATGGCGATAAATCATGTCCAGCCAATCCCGTCGCAGAGCGGCGCCCGTAGCGTCGTCGAACAATCTGGAATCCCATCCGCCCAGCAGCGTCCACACCAGGCTCCAGTTGATCAGGCGTATGGCCAGTTCCAGGGAGCTGGTCCAGTTGGGTCCGGCGAAATTACGGTTCTGCGCGAACCAGCTGTGCAGATGCTGGCGTATCACCGCCAGATATTTTTCGTCCGCCGTCAGGACATAGGCCTGCGCCAGCGTCACCAGGTGGGCATGGCGATTCTGCACCCAAACGTATTTAATGTCGCCGACGGCGGCGGTATCCCGATAGTCGAGTTTTTTGCCGAACACGTCCGGCGGCTGCTCGCCGGTCAGACAGTTGCGCCGCCAATCCACCGGCTGCGACAGACTCAGCGTCTTATTGAGAACCTTGATCCTGCCCTGGAGAATCTGCTCCGCTTCCGCCACGTAAGCCGCCGCCTGGATCTCGCCGCCGGCGCTGACGATGTGGGCGGCGCTGTCCACCCGCTGCGGCGCGGGTACCGCCGCATGCCGCCAGCCACCACGGTCCTGCGCCAGGATCGTCAGCGAGCGCCACAGCCGATGCAGCATTTCCACCGGCGACATATTGGTCAGACGATTCAGATACCAGGTGAGCTTATCCCTACGCATGCGGCTGATCATCCCCTCTGCGCTTTACCAGCAAGCCCAGGCGTTTGGCCAGATAGCGCAGCGTCGGTCCGCGATTGGCGCGGTTGGCATACAAGGCGCGCCAGGCCGCGATCGGCAGGCCGGCTGCCACGAGCAGCAGTTTGAACAAATTCGGTTGCACGGCTTTCGCCTCGTAACCGAGAAACGCCATCTCCACCCCGGCCAGGGACTGGGCAATGAATATCTCCTCGGCGCTCAGGCCACTCTCCCAGCGGCCGATGGAACTGGTGTAGATCCCCTGTTTGCTGGCCGCATCCGAACTGTTATTTTCATCGACCTGGCACATGTCCGGCTCGTAAGCTTCACCGATGAGGGTGCATATTCTGCGGGCGCTGCCCTCGGGATCGCGCACCAGATCCTCGTAGCGCAGCACGATATACCTGTCGCCACCCGCATCGGCCGCCAGGGTCATGATCTTGCGCACCGTTGCCTTCCACAGCAGCGTGGTAATCACCGGATGATACAGGTTGCGCAAACGCTCCTTGTGCGCCTGCGTCGTCACCTTCCAGCGCCCTTTGTAGGACAGGAGAAAATCGCGAAGGTCCCGGATGCAAACCACGAATACCACGTCGGGAAAGACGCCCATGATATCCCGTACATGGAAGATATCCTTGGGGGTGTTGTTTCCCCAGCGGCGCTTACCGCTGAAGGAAAGTCGAATATTCATGAATTCGTGCAACAGCTGTTCATAGCTGTCCGCATGGTCGTGTAAGCTGCGGGTATTGGCAGCGCCGAATTCCTCTTTTATCCGTTCCGCATCCGTCGTCTGGTTGTAGCGCGCATAGATACTGATCATCCGGTCGACGACCCGCTCCCTGACCTGCGGGTTGGCCAGCGTCCCCAGCTCACCGCGGCGCGAATAAATATCCTCGAAAAAATGATTCTCGCCCGGCATCATCACCGCTGAATGCCGGTTGAGCATATTGGCCGTCAAGGTGGTGCCGGAGCGCGGCGTGCCGATGACAAAGATGGGCGCCGTGTCAGTCATGGGCCTTGCGTCCGATGATTTCGCGATAGACGGCTTCGATCTGCGCCACCACCTGTCTGGCATCAAAGTTTTCCGCCCGCGCCAGATTGCGTCGGCGCATGTCCCTGAGCAGTTGCCGGTCGGCATCCAGGGTCGCGATGGCGTCGGCGATGGCCGGGGCGGTCACCGTATCCAGGTACAGGCCCAGTTCGCCGCCGGCGATCAAATCCTTGATACCACCGGCTCTGCTGGTGACGATGCCCAAGCCCGCCGCCATCGCTTCCAGCAGGGCTACCGGGCATCCTTCGCCATAGTAGGAAGGAAAAACGAATATCTGCGCCTGTTGCAGGGCCCGGCCTTTGTCCTCGCCGCGCAGATAACCGGAGAACGCCACCCGGTCCGTCAGCTTCTGCGTTCGTACGTATTCCTCCATGCCCTGGCGTTCCGGACCGTCACCGACCAGGTTCAAGCTGGCGTAAACGCCCCTGTCCTGCAGGATCTTGAGCGCCGCCAACAGCTCATAGACGCCTTTTTCACGAACAAAGCGCGAAAGAAACACCAGGCGCAAGGCGCCCGTCGCCTCGGTCTGCGTCGGCGGCGCGGGCTGCGGAAAGATGCGCGCGTCGTACATGGTGGTAGTCACGAACACCTTGTCCCCGGCCAGGCCGATGCGCAGCAGACCCTCACGGAAATCACCGGCCAGCACCAGAATGCGATCGGCCGCGCCGAAAATGCGGCGCACCAGAGAGCGACGCAGCGGCGAACCAGCAACCTTGCGCTCAAAGCACTCATCCCAGCCGTGAAAACTGACCAGCACGGCGCCGCGATGAAACGCGGCAATAACCAGCATCAGCAAACCGTCGCGCAGCAGCGATTTGGCGTTGAACGACGGGTTGATATGGATGCAGTCATACTGATTAACGGTAATTTCGCGCCACAGGCGCCAGGAATCGATCAGGGGAAAAAATATATTGCCCAGGCGGGAGCGATACTTGTCGCTGCGACCGATGGGAAAATGCTTGCCGGCAATGTCCCCGCTGAAATGGTCCAGCAAGCTCATGACATAGTTCAGTACCCCGCCGGGGGCGTCGGGATGCTTGGCCAGCAGCAGCACTTTGCTCATCGCCGCCTCCGTCAACCGCGCCCGCAGACGTAATCGTAGGCCGCCAACAGGTTCGGCTCTTCGTGCTGCCAGGAAAATTTTTCACTTATACGCCGCATGCCGATTTCCCCCATGCTTGTTCGCAGTGCGCCATCGTCGATCAATTTGCAGATTTGTCGCGCCAGGGCGGCTTCATCATGGGTTTGCGCGTACAAAGCGGCATCCCCCGCGGTGAAGCGTCCTTCCGTCAGATCATATTGCACCACCGGTTTGCCCAGCGCCATATACTCCATGATCTTGTTCATGGTGCATTTATCGTTGTATTCATTGAATTCATCCGGGCAAACGCCGATATCGAATTCATTCAAGGTGTTGATCAGTTCCTCGCCC
>DKAS01000071.1 GCA_002448875.1 Proteobacteria bacterium UBA6920
GCCGGTGGGGCCGGTGACCAGGACGATACCGGTGCTGTGGGCGATGATCTGCTGCCATTTGGCGTAGTCCTCGCCCTGCAGGCCCAGCTCGTCGAAATTCTTGAACAGAATTCCGGGGTCAAATATACGCATCACCATCTTCTCGCCGAAGGCGGTGGGCATGGTGGACAGGCGCAGCTCCACCTCCTTGCCGTCCGGGGTCTTGGTCTTCAGGCGGCCGTCCAGGGGCCGGCGTTTTTCCGCGATATCCATTCGCCCCAGGGTTTTCAGCCGGGCGGTGACCGCCAGCATCACCGCCGGCGGCATTTCGTACACCTGCTGCAGCACGCCGTCGATGCGGAATCTGATATTGCCCTTGTCGCGGCGCGGCTCCAGGTGAATGTCGCTGGCGCGCTGGTCGTAGGCGTATTGCAGCAGCCAGTCGACGATGTTGACGATGTACTGGTCGTTGGCATCCGGTTTGTCGGCCCGCCCCAGTTCCAGCAGCTGTTCCAGGTTGTTGATGTCGACATGGCCGGACATCTTCTTGCCGGTGGCCGCCTGCACCGATTGCGACAGGTTGTAGAATTCGCCGAGAAAGCGGCTGATGTCCGCCGGATTGGCCACCACCTTGCGGATCTGCCGACTGGTGATCTGCTTCAGCCCCGATTCCCACAGGGTGTTGAGCGGGTCGGCGGTGGCAATGACCACTTCCTTGTCATCGGCGGAAATGGCGATGATCTTGTTGCGTTCGGCGAAGGCATAGGACATGACGGCGGTAACGCTGGTGACGTCGACCTTCAGCGGGTCGATGCGCACATAGGGCAGCTTCATCTTGTTGGCCAGCCACAGAGTCAGCAATTCCAGGCTCAGGGGTTTGTGCGGCGGCTGCTGGTCCTTCAGATCCTGTTGCGCCACCGTCAGCAGCGGGTGTACATCTTCGCCCGCGTTGCGGTTTTGCAGCAGGATTTTCTCCGCATCCTGGGCGTTGACGATCTTGTCCGCCACCAGGTCTTTGAGCACCGATTTGAGAGTAAGCCTGGTCTTTGACATGCTGAACCGCACCGTAACTGTGACTGGCAGCAGCGGCCGCTGGCGCCGGATACCTTCTTATATCGTTTTCCCCGACAATTTATTTACTATGGCAATCCACGCTTCGGGGTTTTTGCGGGAAATGCCAACCCCGTCGCAATTCGCGCCGCCGGCGCGCGGGGGCTGGCTTTTATCGCGGCGCCACGCCACTATAGGCGGGTGCGGCCCTGGGCGCCGCGGCAGAGGAGGGACGATGCGGTGCGCGCTTTGCTGGTTGCTGATGCTGGTTTTGCCGTGCGGTGCCGCAACGGCAATGGCGGACGACGCGGCGCAGATGTCGGGTGAAACGGCATGTGCCGCCACCTGGGCGCTGCAGTACAAAGTGTCGGGTGGTTTTGCGGGTATGCGCAAGGTGATCCGCGTGCAGGACGACGCGCGCCTGGAGATCAGCGACGAAAACAGCGGCAAGCTGCGCAGCGGCTTGCTGCTGCCGCCGGAGATCGCGGAATTGGCGCGTCTGGTCAACGCATTGTTCGTGCTGCCGGCCAATCAGCGGCAGCTGAACAGCGCCTGCAACGATTGCGTCGATCAGGAGTTGCTGCTTACCCTGGATGACAAGGACAAGACCTTCTACCACCAGAGCGGCGGCAACGCCTCGCCGCAATTGACGGCGGTGCTGCAGTTTCTATCGCGTTTTCTTGCGCCCACGGATCCGTGATACGGACCGCCGCTGTCAGTGGCTGACTTTTTCGCCGCTGGCCTTGTCTTCCACCCAGACGACGCCGATGCCGTCCTGAATGTCGCCCACGACTTTGTAGTCGTGGCCGGGCAGGGCGGTGAAGGAAATATTGTTTATCGCGCGAGAGGCGCTGAGGTCGCCGAATCCCGGATTCTTGCCCGCCATTTCAACGTTCAATACATGTTCACCCGGCAGCACCGTGTAGGCCGGGTTCAGACCGTCCTGCACCGCTTTGCCATTGATGCGGCGGATGTTCACATCGCTGAGGAAACTGCCGCTGGCGATCGTGGGTTGGATCACCGACAGGCGATTGGCCGGCAGCTCGGCCCCTTCGTAGACTTTTACGGTATGGCTGCAGGCACCGCCGGCGGCGGCGCATAAAATAACACCAAGATTGCGTAGCAAATGACTCTTCATGACCCCTCCCACGGGTTGCGCCAGGTCCAGGGGCGCTTATCAGTTATTGTCGCCAGTTTAGCATTGCACAATATTTAATCAATCTCGGTCCGGCAGTGCGGCCTGGAAAATCCTTGCCCGGCTTTGGAAGGGTGCCCGCGTTGTGAAAAAAAGTGACAAGAAATCAATGAGTAAACTATTCACTCTGAGTTCAGCGAAAATCCTTAAGCTAACGGAAAGGCTAGTGAAGGGAGCTGGTGTTATGAGGGCAGCGAAAGAGACTGTAAAAGTGTGGGATCTGGTGGTCCGTTATTTCCACTGGCTGTTAGTGGTCTGCTTCGCCAGCGCCTATCTTACCCGGGAAGACTACCTGTCCTGGCATGTCTTTGCCGGCTACGTGGTCGGTATCCTGCTGACTCTGCGCATCATCTGGGGTTTTGTTGGCGACGGCCATGCCCGCTTCACCGATTTTATCTATACCCCGCGCCGCGTTGCCAGCTATCTGTGGTTGACCTTGCGCGGCCGCGCGCCCAGGTACCTGGGGCATAACCCCGCCGGCGGTGCCATGATCCTGCTGCTGCTGCTCAGTCTGATCCTGACCGTGCTCAGTGGCCTGCTGCTCTACGGTATCGGTGATGGCGCCGGTCCGCTGGCCTGGGTGTCCGTATCGCCCTGGCTGGATGAGGCCGCGGAGGGGGTGCACGAGTTTCTGGTGGATTTCACCCTGCTGCTGGTGCTGATCCATGTGGCGGGCGTGGTGTTCGAGAGCGTCAGTCACCGGGAAAACCTGGTGCGGGCCATGTGGACCGGACGCAAGCCGCAGGCGGTCGAGGCGTCGGAAGTCACCCGCTCCAGTGCCGGCGAAATATATCCAAATATGCAAGTGAGGAGAAACTGATGAAAACCATGACAGCGACCATCGTTCTGACCCTGGCCGTCGCCGCGGGCGGCGCCTGGGCGGACACCGTCGACAATCTGTTGCAGACCTACGCCACCCAGGGCGCGGGCCCGGCGAACGCGGCCGCGGCCAAAGCCATGTGGACCCGCGAGTTCAAACCGGCGGATGCCGATAAACCCCGCTCCTGTTCCACCTGCCACACGCAGAATCTGCAGCAGAGCGGCAAACATGCGACCACCGGCAAGGCCATCGAGCCGCTGGCGCCCAGCGCCAATGACAAGCGCCTGACCGATGCCAAACACGTGGAAAAATGGTTCGGACGCAATTGCAAATGGACTTTGGGCAGGGAGTGCAGCGTGCAGGAAAAGAGCGATTTCCTGGCATTCATCCGCGGCAGCTGAAGGCGCGCGCGGCTACCGTTAGACAGTGGAGACAAGACGATGAAAGAGAAGATTGCCCTGACCATTACCACCCTGTTGATCAGTCTGCTGGCCAGTCAGGTCGTATTCAGCGATGACGATGGGCGCCGCGGTGGCGCCTGGCACCGTACCCTGGATGTGGCGCCGGTAAGCAATGACCAGTACCGGCAGGAGTGCGCATCCTGTCATATGGCCTATCCGCCCGGCCTGCTGCCCGCCGCATCCTGGACCCGGCTGATGGGGCAACTGGCCGATCATTTCGGCGACAACGCCGAATTGCCGGCGGATACCGCCAAGGCCTTGACCGACTATCTGGTGGCCAATGCCGCCGACCGTTCCGATTACCGGCGTTCGTTGCGCGTAACCCGTTCCGTGGGTAACAATGCGCCTCTGCGGATCACCGAGATTCCCTACATTAAGAGCAAACACCACGAAATCCCCGCGCGCTTGATCAAGACCAACGCCAAGGTTGGCAGCCTGAGCAATTGTTCCGCTTGTCATCGTCAGGCGGAATCGGGATCATTCAGCGAGCGGGAAATCAATATTCCCGGCCACGGCCGCTGGGAAGACTAAAAGGACGGACACGAGGTGACAGCGAACAGACCAGGGAGTAAGCGGGCGCCGGCCACACAAGGTCGGCCCGCGGCCACGGTTCGCCGGCTGCGGCGCAGCGCGCTAGTGTACGGTATGATCACGGCGACGCTGCTGACCGCCATGCCGGCGGGCGCGGAGGATGATCTGGACTACAAGGAGGCGCGCGAGCTGGTACGGCAGGGAAAGATTCTGCCCTTGAACACCATAGTGCAGCGGGCTCGGGAGCATCGGCCCGGTAAGGTGCTGGGCGTGGAACTGGAGCGCAGGCGTGATGTGCTGATCTATGAGTTGCAAGTACTGACCGAAGACGGCGTGGTTTGGGAACTGAAGTACGACGCCGCGACCGGAAAACTGGTGAAACAGGAAAAGGAGGATTGATGCGCCTGTTGCTGGTGGAAGACGATCAGGATCTGGCTCAGGGATTGAAGAGTGAACTGGTGCGCGCCGGTTTCGCCGTCGACCTCGCCGATAACGGCATCGATGGCGAGTTCATGGGGCTGGAGGAGCCATACGACGCGGTGATTCTCGACCTCGGCCTGCCGCGCAAACCCGGCCTGGAGGTGCTGCGCACCTGGCGCGCGTCGGCCAACAAGGTGCCGGTGCTGATACTGACCGCCCGCGATCAGTGGCATGAGCGGGTCGACGGATTCAAGGCCGGCGCCGACGATTACCTGGGTAAACCGTTCCACGTCGAGGAACTGATCGCCCGCCTGCAGGCGCTGGTGCGTCGCAGTAAGCAGCAGACCAGCGGCGAACTGCTGGCTGGCGGTCTGCGCCTGGACGAGGAGCGGCAGCAGGTGGTGGATGGCGACGGCGCGGTGCACCAGCTGACCGGCACCGAATTCAGGCTTTTGCGCTACCTGATGCTGCATCCGGGGCGTATTCTGTCCAAGACGCAGTTGACCGAGCATGTCTATGATTTCGATTCGGACCGCGACAGCAACGTGATCGAAGTTTATATCAAGCGCCTGCGCCAGATCGTCGGCAAGGACAGGATAGAGACACGGCGCGGCCAGGGTTACGTGTTTACCGGCGGCGCCTAGCCGGCCGCGGTCCGCGCATGCGCTCCCTGCAACTCCGCCTTGGTTCCGGTCTGGCCATCAGCCTGGTGGTGCTGCTGGGCCTGCAGTGGGCGCTGGCGTCGCGCGCCATCCACTATCTGCTGGAAGACTACATTCTGGAGGAGCTGGAGCAGGACGCGGAGGCGGTGCTGAACGCCTGCATGTTCACCGCCGNNCGCTGCAGCGCGACGCGTCGCGCTTCCAGTGGCGTTACGGCGTGGTGTCGGTCATTGTGATGGTGCTGCTGGTATTGTTGCAGGTCTGGGTGGTACGACGCAGTCTGCGGCCGGTGGAGCACGCGCGCCGCCAGTTGCAGGCGCTGGAGCGAGGGGAAATTCCAGCCTTGTCCGGCAGTGTGCCGCAGGAAATCGCTCCCCTGATTCACGAAATCAATCGCCTGGTCAACGCCATGCAGCAACGGGTGCAGCGTTCGCGCAAGTCCCTGGGCAATCTGGCGCACGCCTTGAAAACGCCCTTGTCCATACTGCAGCATCTGGTCGACGATGCCCTGCAAAGTGGCGATCGCCCGCGGGCGCAGGCCATGGCCGACAATATCAACAAGATTCGCCAGCTCACGGAACGGGAATTGAAACGGGCGCGTCTGGCTGGCGGCAATCTTTACGTCAAGCACTATCAGCTGCGCGAGGAGCTGACGGCGCTGCTGGCCACCCTGCAGGCGATCTATCGGCAGAAATCCCTGGACGTGGAGCTGGAGGTGGCGGCCGATATTCTGGTCAACATGGATCGCGAGGATCTGCTGGAGTTGATGGGGAACCTGCTGGACAATGCCTACAAATGGGCCACTTCCCGCATTCGCGTGCAGGTGCGCCGTGCGGGGGAGCTGCACATCGCCATCGAGGACGACGGCCCCGGTTGTTCGGCGGAGGAGTTTCAGCTACTGGCGCAGCGCGGTGTGCGCCTGGATGAGCAAACCGCGGGGCACGGCCTGGGTCTGGGCATCGTCAATGACGTGGTGCAGAGTTACGGCGGGCGGTTGGAGTTCAGTAACTCCGCACGGCTGGGTGGGCTGCGTATCGATATGGAGCTGCCCATCTAATGGGTATCGGTAGTATCATTGGAATGACAGGGACGACTCCAACCGGCCGCGGTTTTTCCCGCCGGCTGTTGATCCTCCCGCAAATGATTTATTAACTTCTTAATATTTATAATAAAAATTAATTAAGCTCGAACAGACAAAAAAATACAATTGCAATGATGTTTTGCGTGGTGCGCGGACGGGATGTTAATATTATGTCAAGTCCGGCATGGGGTACGGATGGCTATTAGCAAGAGTGGGAAGTGTATGCGGGTACAGATTTTTTGCGCCTGGGGATTGCTGGTTTTCCCGGCGGTCGGGATGACGGAGCCCGGCGGTGACTACGACTATTTTGAACAGATCACCGCCATTGGTGGCAGCGATGCCGCGCCGCACCGTGCCGCAGAGAGCGGCGGAGCCGAGCGCGAAACGGCGCCGGGGAAAACACCGGCGACAGCCGGCGATGCCGATCTGCAGTTAATCAAGCGTCTGATCGGCGATAGCAGCACGGCAGAGCCTGCGGTCAGTACCAGCAGCGTCAGTCGCGCTGCGCGCAAGGATGAAATGCTGGCGGTACCGGACAGCGACGAGGAGTCGACCGCCGCGGATAAAGGCAAATCCAAGGGTGCCACCGCCACCAAGAACAAGGCCAGGCGCCAGGCCGACGGGAAAAAAGCCAGCGGGGTCAAAACCAGGCTGGACAATGATCGACCGCCGGCGGCCAAGGCTGCGGCTGCCGCGCCGGCCCCGGGACAGCAGGACGAGGCCGTTACCATTATTCGCCTCGACCCCCGGGATATCGCCTCCAGCGATGCCGAGCGTACCATCATCGAAGTGGTCGATATCGTTGAACGGGAGCGCGGTGGCCATCCTTCGGGCGTTACCGCATATGCGCTGCCGGAACGCAGAGCGGCAGCGATGAGCAAGCTGGCCGAGGAGCCGGCGCCGCCTTCGGAATATGAATTACTCGGCATGGAACCCGCCGGCGGCGGGTCGGCGCGCACCGGCGCCCGGGTGGACGCCCCCGCGGGTGAGCGGACGAAAATGACGGGTCCGGCGGCAAACCAGACCGCGATCGGTTCCCGGCCCCAGGCCCGGGACGAGGCCTCGGCGGCAAGGGTCGAGCAGGCGTCGGCCGTTCGGCCGCGTGCAGCCGGCATGGCGGCGCCCGCGCCGGCAAAGCCAGAGGCCGACCGTGAAACGGCGAAGGCGGTCGTTGGCAGCCACCCGCCGCAGGGTCGCGATGATATCGCCGACCTTCTCAATCTGGACAGTGAACCCCGGCAGCGCGATACGCCGCCGGTGACGAGCGGGGCTAAGTCTACGTCCCGCACCGCAAGCTTCGTGCAACCGCCGGCGCGCAGCGTCGCCGCGTCGTCGCTTGCCACCACCAGCGAAACACCCGCGGCCGGCATTGATCTATCGCGGAAAATCGATGCGGTGCTGGGACGCAGCAGTGAGCCGCGGCCGACGGCGACGCCGTTGAACCGCCGCGGGGTACATGCGGGGGCGGAGAAAAAAACCGGCAGCGAGGATGATGTCGCCCTGCTTGCCACCCCCCGGGACAAAGACAGCGGCGCGATGGAGAGCGCGGCCAAACCCCGGCTGCGGACCGAGGTCACGCCGGTGGCACCGCCGCCGGCAAAACCCGCGGTACCGGCGGCGACGCGGGCCGGCGGCGAAGAGGAAGTCGCGCCCCGGGTGCGGGTGATTCGCCAGTCCACCGCACCGGCGGTGGCCGGCTATGGGGCTGGTCCGAGCGCCGCGCAGCAGGGGCTGTATGTCTACGGTCCGACCAAGCCGGGCAGCAAGCTCGAGGATATTGCCGACAGCCTGATTCCCTCGAATGACATCAGTCTCAATCACATGATGTGGGCTTTGTATGTAAAGAATCCCAATGCCTTCGTCAACGGCGACATCTGGCGTCTGAAGGAGCATTACATATTGAATGTGCCGGACCTGGAAGAGTTGTATCGCATCGGCGAAGTGGATGCTGAAGACCAGATGGCATTATTGCGCGAAACCCGCAGGAAATAATCCCGCGGCGCGCCGGATCGCCGGCGCGTGGTTGTATGCTGTATAATGGGCGGCCATGCCGATCGCGGTGTTGTCGGCAGGAGAACTGAAGAATAAGCATAGAATGACCCCGTCATGGATAATACTGCGCGATTGCTGATTACCTGCCCCGATAAGCCCGGTATCGTCTCCGCGGTGTCCACCTTTCTGTACAATCACGGCGCCAATATCACCGCCCTGGATCAGCACACCACCGGTCCGGAAGGCGGAACCTTCTTCATGCGCCTGGAATTTCAGACACCCCATCTTGATCTGTCGCGCAGCCTGCTGGAGCGCGCTTTCGCCGACGCGGTGGCGCGGCAGTTCAGCATGCAGTGGCGCATCACCTATGCCCGTGAGCCGAAGAAAATCGCGGTGCTGGTGTCCCGCCATGATCATGCGCTGCTGGAGATGTTGTGGCGCTGGTCGCGCGGTCAATTGCCGGGCGTCATAACCATGGTGATTTCCAATCACCCGGATCTGGAGCAGGCGGTGCGCAATTTCGGCGTGCCTTTCCACCATGTGGTGGTGGACAAGAACGACAAGCCGGCGGCGGAGGCGCGCATGCGCGAGTTGCTGCACGGCAACGCCGATGTGGTGGTGCTCGCCCGCTATATGCAGATTCTTTCCGCCGACATGGTACGGCACTACCCCGGGGCCATTATCAATATACATCATTCTTTTTTGCCCGCCTTCGTCGGCGCCGATCCCTACCGTCAAGCCTATGACAAAGGGGTGAAGCTGGTGGGTGCCACCGCTCACTATGTCACCGAGGAACTGGATATGGGGCCCATTATCGAGCAGGATGTGGTGCGGGTATCGCACCGGCTGCAGCCCGCGCATCTGCGCGAGCTGGGCCGGGACGTGGAGCGCAATGTACTGGCCCGCGCCGTCAAATGGCATCTGGAAGATCGCATCATCGTCCACGAAAACCGCACGGTCGTCTTCAATTGAGCACACCCATGTCCACCACCAGGGAATCCGGTCCCGACAGTGAACCACTGCTTCGTCTCACCCTGCAAGGCAGGGAGCTGACGCTGCTGGGCACGGCGCATGTGTCGCGGGCGAGCGCCGAAGCGGTGCAGCGCCTGCTGCAGCAGGAACAATACGACGCGGTCGCGGTGGAGTTGTGCCCCAGCCGCTACAACGCCCTGATGAATCCGGACGCGCTGGCGAAAATGGACCTGTTTCAAGTGGTGCGCGAAGGCAAGGTGGCGATGGTGGCCGCCAATCTGGCGCTGGGCGCCTATCAGCAGCGCATGGCCGAGCAATTCGGCATTGAGCCGGGGGCGGAAATGCGCATGGCGGTGAAACTGGCCCGGGAGCAGGGGCTGCCGGTGATGCTGGTAGACCGGGAAATCGGCACTACCTTGAAGCGTGTTTATCGCAACGTCTCCTGGTGGCAGCGCATGTACCTGATGTCAGGTCTGCTGGCCAGCCTGTTGACCAGCGAAAAAGTCAGCGAAGAGGAAATCGAGCGTCTCAAGCAGGGCGACATCCTCGAATCGGCCTTCAGCCAGTTTGCCGAGCAGTCCCAGCATCTCTATCTGCCCCTGATCAACGAGCGCGATCGCTACATGACGGCCAGATTGCGCGAGGAACTGGCGCGAACCAGCGCGCAGCGTGTGCTGGTGGTAGTGGGCGCGGGGCATGTGGCGGGCATGAGCAAAACCCTGCAGGGCGACGCTGGCGATCCCGCGCAGGAAATCGCCGAGCTGGATGCCATTCCCGCGGCCAGCCGCTGGCCGCAATTGATCCCCTGGACCGTGGTCGGTCTGGTGCTCGTGGGTTTTGTCGTTGGTTTCATGCGCAGCCCGGCTATCGGCTGGCACCTGGTGCTGGAATGGATCGTCTTCACCGGCGGTCTGGCGGCGCTGGGCTCGCTGGTGGCTGGCGCGCGACTGCTTACCATCATCAGTGCCGCCCTGTCCGCGCCCATCACCACGCTGAATCCGGCGCTGGGGGTGGGGATGATCACGGCGGCGGTGGAAATCTATCTGCAAAAACCCCGGGTCGAGGATTTCAGCCGTCTGCGCAAGGACGTGACCACACCCGTGGGCTGGTGGCGCAACCGGGTCAGCCGGGTGCTGCTGGTTTTCATGTTTTCCAGCCTCGGCGCGGTGATCGGTACCTACATCGCCGGTTATCGGATTTTCGATACCCTGGTTTCCTGATAGCGCTCAGGGGCATATCCGGCGGGCAAGAGCGGCGACAATTTGTTGCGCTTTGACTTTACTCGAGTTTTTCCTTCACTATACTTAAAGCTAGCCACTGTACAGGGGGGGGTATGTCCATTCGCGCCGCGTTTCGTTGTCTGTTGCTTGCCGTCGCCATCACCCCGGGTTCCGTCTTTGCCGCCGGTGTCATCGCCGAGGACGCGCATCCCCTGGTCATGGGCATACTGCCGGCGGCCAATCCGGCGTCGCAGTTCGCGCGTTACGCGCCCCTGGTGGACTACATCAACAGCAATCTGAAGGTGACCGTGGTGCTTGAATCCACGGTCGATGCGGCGGAGTTTCGCAAGCGCACCGGCGGCCGCATGTACGATATCGTGTTGACGGCGCCGCATTTCGTGGTGCCGGCGCTGGAGTCCGGCGCTTACGAATTGATCGCCGCGCCCAGCAATAAAATGACCGCCAAGGTGGTGGTGAACAAGAAAAGTTCTGCGAAAAAACTCGCGGATCTGGCCGGCAAGGTCATTGCCACTCCAGAGGTCGATGGCTTGATTGCCCGGGCGGGAGTCAAGCTGATCGAGATCAATGGCCTGACCGGCAATCAACAGCCAGTGTACATGGCGATGGCCGATATGAATGCCGAGCTGCAGGCGCTGGCGGCCAGTGAAGCCGATGCCGCCATCGTCAGTCTGAGCCGCATGACCAAGGCGGAACAGGATGCGGCCGATCTGCGCACGCTGGCCGAAAGCGCCGAGTTGCCCATCTATGGCATCCTGGTGGCCACGGATCTGCCGCAGCAATTCAAGCTCGATCTGCAGAACCTGTTGCTGAACATGGACAAGAAACCGGACGGTAAACGGGTGCTGACCCAGATCAACTTCCCCGGGTACGGCAAAGCCACAGCCGCGGAATATTTGCCGATGCGAGTCTATCTGACGGATTGAATTTATTTCAGGGCGCAAACCCATGCGTATTCCCCTGCGCTTTACCACCCGCCTGATCCTTGCAGTGACCAGCGTGCTGGTGATTCTGCTGGCCCTGCTGGTATGGAACAGCGTGCGCCTGATCAGTTCCAGCCACAGCACGCTGTTCCGCCAGCAGGTGCATCAGTTGACCGGTGTGCTGGCCAACTCGCTGGCCGCCGGTCTGGCGCGCAACGATCGCGCCGCGGTGGAAGACGTGGTTTCGCTGTTGAAGCGTGACAAGAGCGTCGTCTACCTGGCGGTGAATGATCGCAAAGGTGATATCGTCGCCCGCTATGGCGCCCTGCCGGCGTCCGCTGACGCGCAGGACAACGGCAAGTCTTTGGCGAACAGCGGCATCTACAGCGTCAAGCGCAATATCGTCGTCGACCATCACCTGCTGGGTTCGCTGGAAATCGGCTACGGTACCCAGGGAATCAGCAAGCTGACCCGGGCGACCCGTCTGCAGAACACCACCATCGCCATCGCCGCCCTGGTCGCCGCCGTTTCGCTGGTGGTGATTTTCGCCTATATTCTTACCCGCGGGCTGCGCCAGCTGGAGGAAGGAGCGATGGCGATGCGGGCCGGTGATTTCGACTACCGGATTCAGGCACAGAGCGGCAGCGACATAGAAAATCTCGCGCATTCTTTCAATTCCCTGGCGCACCATCTGCAGGATACGCAACTGGAGCTGGAGTGTGAGCGGGCGGCACTGCTGACCGAGACCTCGCGCCTGAGTACCCTGATCAACGGCATCAACGCTGTGGTGTGGGAAGCGCCGTTGCAGGACGAATGGTGTTTTCGCTATGTCAGCGACAACGTGCAGCAGCTGCTGGGCTTCCCGCCGGAAGCCTGGTTGCATGCGGACTTCCTGCATTCGCAGGTGCACGTCGACGACTATGACGCCCTGCAGCTGCATCTGCAAATGGCCCGTCCCCAGGGGGCGACCTTCTCGCTGGAGCACAGGATCTATACCAATGCCGGCGACCTGGTCTGGCTGCGCCATATTTGCGTGGTGGAGGAAACGACCAACGGCGATCTGGTGGTGCGCGGTTTGATGTTCGATATCAGCGAAAGCAAGGCGGCCGAGGCGCAGATCGTGTTTCTGGCGGAACATGACGGACTTACCGGCCTGATCAACCGCCGCAAGTTCCAGGAGGAGTTGATGCGCCAGGTGTCCTATGCGCACCGCTATAAGCACCAGGGGGTGCTGCTGTTTCTCGATCTGGATCAGTTCAAATATATCAACGATTCGTTCGGCCACCACGCCGGTGATGAATTCCTGGTGCAGGTGGCGGGGCGGCTGCGGCGCGCGTTGCGCACCACCGACGTGCTCGGTCGCCTGGGCGGGGATGAATTCGGCATCATCCTGCCGGAATGCGATGAGCAGAACGCTAAGGCGACCGCCCGCCATATCCTCGATACCTTGTCGGGCAGTGAAATCCTGGTGCGCGGGGTCAACGCCACCCGTGTGTCGGCCAGTATCGGCATGATCCAGTTTCCGCGCGAAGATCATTCGCCCAGTGAGTTGCTGGCTTCGGCGGACGCTGCCATGTACATGGCGAAGGATTCCGGGCGCAATAATTTTCACTGGTACACCAGCGCCGACAAGGGCGTGGAGCATATGTACGCGCAGGTGCACTGGGAAGACAAAATCCGCAACGCGCTGGCCGAGGAACGCTTCGCCCTCTATTGCCAGCCGGTCTACGATCTGCGCGCCAACAAGGTGGTGCACCACGAGGTGCTGCTGCGCATGCTCGATCAGGATGCCAATCTGATCATGCCCAGCGCCTTTCTCAGCACCGCCGAGCGCTTCGGTCTGATCCGCGGCATCGACCGCTGGGTGATGGAAAACAGCATACGCCTGCAGGGGCAGAGCGTGGCCAGCGGCGCGCCTATCAGCCTGGCGGTCAACGTTTCCGGCCGCTACTTCGGACAGCCCGACGTGCTGGAGTTCGTCAAGGAAAAAATCACCCAGTACCAGGCCGATCCCCGCTGCCTGATTTTCGAGGTAACTGAGACCGCCGCGGTGGAAAACGTCGCCTATGCCCGTGGTTTCATCGAGTCGCTGCGCGCCATGGGCTGCCGGTTCGCGCTTGACGATTTCGGGGTGGGATTTTCCTCGCTGCATTACCTGAAGAATCTGCAGGTGGATTTCGTGAAGATCGACGGCAGTTTCGTCCGCAACGTGCGGGACAACGAGTCGGACAAGGTGTTCGTCAAGGCGATCAAGGAACTGGCCGACGCGCTCAATATTATGACCATCGCCGAATTCGTCGATTCCGCCGAAGTCAGCGCCGTTCTCAGCGATCTGCAGGTGAACTACGGGCAGGGTTACTATCTGGGCAAGCCCATACCCATCGCCGATATCATGACCCTGCATTGATCGTCATCCGCCGGCGTTGCCGCCGCCGGTTATATACCCCACGTCAAGGGCATGATTTTCCTGTGTTACAGCTCCCCTGCGCAGCCTGGCGCGGGATCGAAAGCACCTTCAGCGGGCCGTTGCCGGGGACGATAACCCAGTATAAATGGCGATCCATCGCCGGCAAACGTATAAGCAAATACAGGAAGATGATATCCATGCAGCGACCGACTCGCGGCTTCGGCAGTATGTACCTGCCCTGCGCGCTGATGCTGGCGATCTGGCCCGTACTCGGCCATTGCCTGAGCGTGGGCGATATCGAGCTGCAATCGGCGCAGTCCGAACCGTTGCGGGCATCGGTCGTTCTGCGCCTGCAACCGGGTGAAGATGGACAAAGGGTGGCCGCGGCCGTGGGCACGCGGCAAATGCACCAGCAATTGGGCCTGCCGTATCTGGAAATATACGGCACGATTACGGCGACGGCGGAGCGTGCCGGCGACGACTGGCGCCTGGTATTGCGTTCCACCGGCAGCGTCGACGCGACGGTGTTGAATTTTGTGCTGCAGGTCGCCTATGACGAGCAGACCATTCTGCGCGAATTCACTGTCAATCTCGCCGCCGGTGATGCTGGCCAGGGGCGGAAGACCGCCGGCCGGCAAAAGTCCGGCCAGGGTGGCCATGCCGCGCCCGCCCATGAGGGTGAGTTTCGCCTGGTCGACGGTATCGAGACCTATGGCCCGACCCGCGCCAGCGACGTGCTGGGAACCGTGGGCCGTATGTTTCGCCCGGACAAGCGAGTCAATCTCAACCGGGTGATGCTGGCCCTGTTCCGACAGAACAGCGACGCATTCGTCGACGGCAATATCAATCGTTTGCAGGCTGGTTACTATCTGCAGTTGCGAGATCCCGACGATATCGAGTCTATCAGCATCAAGGAGGCCGCGCGGCAGGTGGATGCGCATTACCGGGCATGGCGCAGTGGCAAACCATTGCCTGCGGCACCGGCAGGTAATCGGACCAGCGGCGCAAATGCGGTGGCCAAGCCAGTGAAGCCTGTCAAGGCAGTGAAGGCGGTGAAGACCGAGGGTAAGGCCGGAACGAAAGCGGCAAACAAGCCGGGCAAGGCCAGGGCTGCGGTAGCCGCCGCGAGCGACGGCAACCGCGGCGCGCGCGATGGCAGCGACCGTCAGCGTTCGGATCGGCTGGTGCAGGAAGAACTGATGCAGAAGCTGGCCGCGAACAACGCCGCAAGCGAAACCATGCGCGAGCGGGTGGAGCAGTTGCAGCAGCGCCTGCGTGAACTGCAGGACGAGTATGACGAGAAAACCCGGCAGGTGGAACGCCTGGAAAATTCCCGTGCCCTGCGCGCCGAGCTGGACGTGGCCAGGGAGGCGATGACGGCGCACAACGCATTGCAGGCAGCCAACGCGGTGGATACTGCCCCAGCGGAACGACCGGCGGCCACGGACGCCGCCGTGCCGGAGATTTCACCGGTGGCGACGGATGACGCGGCGGCGGCAAGCACCGCGCCGGCGGAGGCGGAGACGGCGGAAGCAATGCCGGCCACGCGCGCGGAGCACGCTGAAGCGACGGTAGTGGATAAGGACCACGAGGCGGCAGCCGCCGACCAGAAGCCGGTGGCGACGTCGACTGAGAGCAGAACCGAAGCGGATTCGGACCTGATGCCTCCCTGGATGCTGCTGGCGCTGCTGGCCGGTATTCTGCTGTCGGCGGCACTGGCTCTGCCCTTGTTGCGACGCATGATGCAGCGCGAGGACGCGGACGACGTTGCGCTTCCTTATGAAGAAGAGTTTGAGCCCTTACCCGAGCCGGTGGCCGGCGCACGGGACGAAGCAAACGATTTCGCGCCGGATGAACATGGCGAGCACTATCATTCGAGCAGCGAAGTGATGGTAGAGGCGAAACTGGCGATTGCGCGCGGCGAGCTGGACGTCGCCGTCAATGTGCTCAAACATGCGCTGGTGCGGGATTCGCACAACGAGGACCTGCGCCTGGTGTTGCTGGAAACGCTGTTCCGCACCGGCAACGCCATCCTGTTTGGTCTACACGCCAACATCTATGCGGATATCTTTGGCAAGGAAACCGTAGGCTGGTTACGCATCGCCGATCTGGGTCGGCAGCTGGCCCCGGAAATGAATATATTCGCCACCGACGCGGATGCCGATATGGCGGAACCCGAGCCCAGCGAGACCTTCATTACCGATGATACCACCGGCGAGGATACCACGGATATCGATACCATAGGCACGGAAGACGATCTGGCCCTGATGGAGAAAGTGCAGCATTCCCTGGGCGAGGTCGCCGCCGATCTGCAGCTGCCGCAGGAGCCGGTGGTGCCCGTGGACGCCCAGGCGGTGGACGCCGGCATGTCCCCGGAGATCGATCTGCAGAGTATCGACGGTCTGGATGAGGAAGATATCTTCTCCCTTGACGATGAAACCGTGGCAGACGCGGCGGAGGAAGCGCCGGCAAGCGCCAGGAAGAGCATCAGAGCGTGACAGGTTCGCGTTGCTTCAATATCAACCCTTGACACATACCACCGGTTCCAGTCGCGCCACCTTGCGCGCCAGGTGGCTGCCGACCGCGCTGTCTACTACCTCATCGATATCCTTATAGGCGCCCGGCGCTTCTTCGGCCACCCCGCGCAATGACGGACTGCGAATGATAATGCCGCGTCTGGCCAGATCGTCCACGACCTGGCGGCCCCCCCAGGATTTTTTCGCCTGCTGCCGGCTCATGCGCCGGCCGGCGCCGTGGCAGGCGGAACTGAAGCCGAGAGTTTCCGCTTCCCGGGTACCGGCCAGGATATAGGACGCCGTGCCCATGGTGCCGCCGATCAATACCGGCTGGCCGCTGGCGCGGAATGCCGGCGGCAGTTGCGGATGGTCCGGCCCGAAGGCGCGGGTGGCGCCTTTGCGGTGGATATAAAGCTGCCTGGTTTCATTCTCGACCTGGTGCGCTTCCAGCTTGCAGGTATTATGTGAGACGTCGTACAGCAAGCCGAGCCGGTGGCTGGGGAAAAATCTCGCGAATACCTGGCGCGTCAAATGGGTAATGATCTGACGGTTGGCGAGCGCACAGTTGATCGCCGCGCGCATCGCGCCGAGGTAATCCTGCCCGACTTCCGAATTGATCGGCGCGCACGCAAGCTCTCGATCGGGCAGGCGGATGCCGTGCTGGCCCGCGGCGATCGCCATGCGCTTCA
>DKAS01000206.1 GCA_002448875.1 Proteobacteria bacterium UBA6920
GGCCAGGTGTTGGTGGAGAAGCGCTGATGAAACACGCACAGACTGGAGGCCAGGGCTTCATTGTTCAGGTCCCGATAAAACACTGGCAACAGGGCCGGCATCACCAGTCCTTTGTAGGACAGTACCCGCGACGACAGGCTGGGCACGTAAAAGATGACGTCTTCGGCCGCGATCTGCTTTTCCGCCTTGCGCCGGGCGATGAACAGCCGGCGTTCGAAAACCTCATCGTCCATTTTTTCCGGACAGTTGACGAACAGCTGCTCGATATGGGGCAGGGTGCGCAGCGCTTCTTCGCCGCAGGCGCTGGGGTCGGTTGGCACCAGGCGCCAGCCAGCCACTTCCAGCCCCTGGCTGGCCAGCGCCGTCGCCAGGCGGTCGCGGGCCTGCGCTGCCAGGCTCTTGTCCGGATTGAGGAACACCATGCCGGTGGCATAGTTGGTCGCCAGCTTGAAACCTTGCTGTTTGGCCAGCAGGCGCAGAAAGCTATCGGGTTTTTTCAGCAGCAAACCGCAACCGTCGCCCGATTTACCGTCGGCGGCGATGGCGCCGCGATGGGTCAGGCGGGTCAGGGCGCCAATAGCCGTTTTCACCAGCCAGTGGCTGGGTTTGTCGTCCATTTGCGCGATGAGCCCGAAACCGCAGCTGTCTTTTTCGAATTCCGGGCGGTAAACACCCCCCTGGGGCTGTCTTTGCATGCTAGTCACGGTAGTACTACCTTTCCGACGGCTGATTAATAAATTGTTATTTTTCAGTAATCTTTCATTTCGTCCTGGAGAAATCGGGGACAAAATGGCCCAAAATTATACAGCCCAGTATGGCAAGGTTCAATTGCCGGCGAAAGAGGGAAGGAAGGCCTGCTATTTACCCGGAAATAGGCCGCGACGGACCGGGGTGGAACCGGTGAGCGGCGGGCCAGGAGGGGTTATTTTGCGATCACCAGCGACTGCATGTCACGGAAAGTGCGCACCTGGACGTTGGTTCGCAGCGCCGGCGGCAGATTTTCGATCTGCTGGCGGGCGCTTTGTTCGTCAGCATAGGATCCGTAGATAACATTGTACCAGGGCTGGTCATTGATATGGGAAGCGAAGTAAAAAGCCTCGCCCTGCATTTTGTACTCGCTGATGACGTGGGCGGCCGCGCCTTCATCGGTCGTGCCGAGAAGTTGCAGGGTGTAATGATTGGGGTCCTGCAGCGTTACCCACAACAGCTGGCGTTGCGCCGATGCCACGTCGCTGCCGGCGGTTTCCGCCGGCGCCTGGCCGTCGGCCGGTTGCACGAACAAGGATTCATCTGTGTATGGGGAATCGGTGGCTGCCTGCGGCGCGGTCTGTTCCGTCGCCGCGGCGTCTGATTGCCCAGCCGCGGGTTCGCGGTCCGGCATCAGCGTCGAGGTCAGCAGGTTCATGACATGGCTCAGGTGCGCGACGTTTTCGCCCAGCAGGTCATTGATTCTTTCCCGATAAAAATAGGCGCCGCCACCAGCACCTGCCAGCAGGGCGGTAGCCAGCAGCAGGGACAGCGCCCGGCGCGCATCGATTCCCGGTTGCAGGTGACGAAACTGCGGATGCTTGTGCATGCGTCTGCCGATCTGGATTTCCAGCTGCGCCGGCAAGCCGCGGGACAGGCGCACCATTTTGCGTAGACGCCGCTGGCCCAGGGTGGCCTCGGGATCACGGATGCCCGCCGCCAGCAGGCGCGCCAGAATATAACGTCGCGCGTTAAGATCGGTCAGGCGCGGCAGGTCCAGGACATTCACCCGTTGCTTGGGAAATACCCCGGTCAGGTTGGTGGCGACAGTTTCGTCGCCGACAAATATCAGGTTGGCGCCCAAGGCGTCGACCGGATCCTGCAGGCAGATCATCTCCCGCAGGACCGATAGCAATTCCGGCGTCAGGGTCTGCGCGTCGTCGAAAATCAGCAGCGGCGGCAGCGCCTTGCGGTAGTTGTTTTGCAGGTGCTGGCGCACGCCGGCGAGCGCGGCGGGCGCTTCGCCTGGATCGCTGGCGGCACTGCCCAGCAACGCGGCATGGATCACCGAGACCAGCTCATGCCAGGGCATGCGCGGCTTGACCCGGATCACGCCGGTGACCTGTCCTTCGGCGGCATGTCGGGTCAGGTACTGAATGAAGGTGGTCTTGCCATTGCCCGCCGGCGAGGTCAACGCCAGTACTTCGTCGCCGGCAACGCAAAGATGCAGCAGCATGTCGCGTCGCTGCCTGCGCATGCCGTCTTCAAAGAAGAAATTTTCCGTGGTTGCAGCCGCCGCCGAGCTGTCGTCGTCCAGCGCGGCGCTGACGGGTGCGGTTGGGAACAGAGCCGGTGCGTCGCCGTCTGTGTTGCTGGCCGGCGCATCCGTCGCCGGCGGGGGGGTGGCGCGGGTGGCCGGGGCCGGTGGCGCTGGCTCACCGGCGCTGGCCGCCGGTTTGCGGTCGGCATCGGGGCTGACGGACGGGGGTGGATCGCCGGCCGCCGGTTGGTCTCTGGCTGGCGCGTGGTCGCCGCCGCCGCCGGTAGTGGCGGCCAGGATGCCGCTGGTTTCCTCGGGTTCGGCTGGCCGGTAGCGCAGTGCCGGGCCGGCGCTGTCGAACAGGCTGCGGTTAATCGGGCCATCGAACCGACTGTCTTTGGTCGCGTGTTCCGGGGCATTGATTTTGCCCGCGTCGGTGGTGTCGCCAGCGTCGTTGGCCGCCGCCGCCTTCGGCAGGGTGGTGGTCGGTGCCAGTTTTTCCGTGGTGGCGGCGTCGCCATCCTGCGGGGGCGGCGAAGCCGTGTCACGGGGGGGTGTGCCGTTTTGCGTGGCCCTGGAGTCCGTCGTGCTCATAGAATCAACCGCTGTTAGCTGGAGGGGTAGGTCCCCTGGGTAAAGACAACTTGAAATCCGTTATTGATCTGCTGGTCACGCAGCCGGGCCATTTCTTCCTGGGCCTGCTCCAGGGAGGCAAAATGCTTGTGCGCCACCCGCCCCCGGGCGCCTTGCACACCCCATTCCCGCATCAGTGTCCAGCCGCCGATGAGGTCTTCCTGCAGTACGAGAGAATAAAACCGGGGATTCTCTCCGCCGTCGGCCGATTTTTGCAGGTAGATGCGCATACTATAAGTTAAGTCATCGTTACATTTTAACCAAATCCCCTGCCCGATGTCAGGCTGGGGTTCCGCCCATGTTGGTCGATTCAGGGTAACTTATTATATTGTAAGAGAATAATGTTTCCAGTCCCCTGCCACCTAAGTCCGGGGTCAGGTGGACTGGCCGGGATAAAAGACCCGGTCATATTCGGCCATGGCATAGCGATCGGTCATGCCGGCAATGTAATCGGCAATGGCCCGTGCGCGGCCGGCGTCCCCGGCGGTGTCGGCCAGGCCGTCGGCTTGGCGCTGCGTCTGTGGCGGCAACAGGCGGGGTTCGTGCAGGAAAACCTCAAACAGGGATTTGACGATGTGGCGGGCTTTGAAAGTCATGCGCTGCACATGGTAGTGGCGGTAGAGCTTGTCCCGCAGGAACTGCTTCAAGGCGCGATGATGGACGGCCATGGGCTCGCTGAAGCCGACCAGCGGCCGGCCCAGGGCGCGCACCGCGGCCGCGCTGTCCACCTGGTGCTGTTGCAGGGCGTCGCGGGTGGTGTTTACCAGGTCGGTGATCTGGGCATTGATCATGCGCCGTATCACCTCGTGGATGGTGCGCCGCGTCGACAGTTTAGGATAGGCGCGGCCGACCTCCTCCAGGTGCATATTGCACCAGGGCACTTCGCGCAACTGGTCCAGGGTGAGCAATTCCGCCCGCAGACCGTCATCAACGTCGTGGTTGTTATAGGCGATTTCATCGGCGATATTGCTCAACTGCGCTTCCAGGCTGGGGGCTTCCCGGGTGATGAAACGGGCGGCGACTTCGCCCAGCGTCTGCGCCATTTTCAAGGAACAGTGCTTGAGAATGCCGGCCCGGGTTTCGAACGTAAGGTTCAAGCCGTCGAATTCCGCATAGCGCTGTTCCAGTTCGTCGACCACGCGCAGGGATTGCAGGTTGTGTTCGAATCCACCCCAGGCCTGCATGCATTCATTGAGAATGTCCTGGCCGGCGTGGCCGAAGGGGGTGTGACCCAGGTCATGGGCCAGGGCGATGGCTTCCACCAGGTCTTCGTTGAGCCGCAGGGTGCGGGCGATGGAGCGGCCGATCTGCGCTACCTCCAGGGAATGCGTCAGGCGGGTGCGGAACATGTCGCCTTCGTGATTGACGAACACCTGGGTTTTGTATTCCAGGCGGCGGAATGCCGCACAATGGACGATGCGGTCCCGGTCCCGCTGGTATTCGCTGCGACCGCCGGGCGGCGCCTCGCGGTGGCGCCGGCCGCGGGATTCCTCTTGCCGACAAGCGTAAGCCGCCAGTTCGGTCATCGGCCGAGATTCAGGGTGCCACCGGCCGCGGTGATGGCGTGATGCTGGTCTATGGTTGCGCGCAGCAGTGCGGGGGGGAAGTCGCCGGTGACCACGGCTTTGCCCAGTGCCTGCAGCAGTACCAGGTTGATACGCCCGTCCTGAACTTTTTTGTCCACTCCCATCAGTTCAATGAAACGATCGGTGGACAGTTCAGCCGGCGCGCGGGTAGGCAGCATGGCACGGTCGATCAGGTTTCCTACCCGCTGTACCGCCGCCGCATCCAGCCAGCCCAGGCGCATGGACATGTCGGCGGCCATGATCATGCCGGCGGCGACCGCTTCGCCGTGCAGCCAGGCGCCGTAGCCCATGCCGGTTTCGATGGCATGGCCGAAGGTGTGGCCGAGGTTGAGCAGCGCTCTTTCTCCTTGCTCGGTTTCGTCGCGGGCGACGACCTCGGCCTTGCTGTGGCAGGAACGTTCGATGGCCTGAGCCAGGGCGCCAGGATCGCGGGCCAGCAGGCGGTCGACGTTTTCCTCCAGCCAGGTGAAAAACTCCATATCCCGGATCAGTCCGTACTTGATCACTTCGGCGATGCCGGCGCTCAATTCCCGGTCTTCCAGGGTATTGAGGGTGGCGGTATCGGCGATGACGCAGACCGGCTGGTGAAACGCGCCTATCATGTTCTTGCCCAGCGGGTGATTGACTCCGGTTTTGCCGCCGACCGAGGAATCCACCTGGGCCAGC
>DKAS01000057.1 GCA_002448875.1 Proteobacteria bacterium UBA6920
GTCATGCTGCTGGGCAGCGGTGAGCTGGGCAAGGAAGTCATCATCGCCCTGCAACGTCTGGGCGTGGAAGTGATCGCCGTTGATCGTTATGCCAATGCCCCCGGGCACCAGGTGGCGCACCGCGCGCATGTGATCAATATGGCGGATGCAGCCGCGCTGCGCGCCCTGGTGCTGCAGGAGCGCCCCCATCTGATCGTACCGGAAATCGAAGCCATAGCCACCGAGGAACTGGAACGCATCGAAAGCGAAGGCCTGGCGCGGGTGATCCCCACGGCCCGTGCCGCCCGCCTGACCATGAATCGCGAGGGCATACGCCAGCTGGCGGCCGAGGAGCTGGACCTGCCGGCCTCCCGTTACGCCTTCGCCGACAGCCTGCCCGGTCTGCAGCAGGCGGTGGCCGCTGGCATCGGCTTTCCCTGTTTCATCAAACCGGTAATGTCGTCCTCGGGCAAGGGCCAGTCCATGGCGACCAACGACCAGGAACTGAAAGCCGCCTGGGAGTACGCCAAGAGCGCCGGTCGGGTCGATCGCGGCCGGGTCATCGTCGAACAGAAAATCGAGTTCGACTACGAGATAACAATGCTAACAGTAAGGTCAATAGGGCCGGCGGGGGAAATTCAGACCTCGTTTTGCGAGCCCATTGGCCACCGTCAGGTGCAGGGGGATTATGTGGAAAGCTGGCAACCCCAGCCCATGAGCCAAACTGCCCTGGCCAAGGCCCATAACATCGCCAGAACGGTGACCGGGAACCTGGGCGGCACCGGCCTGTTCGGTGTGGAATTGTTCGTCCAGGACGACCAGGTTTGGTTCAGCGAGGTCAGTCCCCGGCCCCATGACACCGGCATGGTCACCATGATTACCCAGGCGCAAAGCGAGTTCGAACTCCACGCCCGCGCCATACTTGGCCTGCCGGTGGATACCCGGCTGCGCGAAACGGGCGCCAGCGCGGTGATCTACGGCGGTGTGGACGCTCCCGGCATCGTCTACGCGGGGGTGGCCGAGGCCCTGCGCGAGCCCGGCACGGATATCCGCCTGTTCGGCAAACCCGAATCGTTCCGCAAGCGGCGCATGGGTGTGGCCCTGGCCACGGCGGCCAGTGTGGAGGAGGCGCGCGCCAAAGCCCGGCAGTGCGCGGCCCGGGTGCAACCGGTGTTGCCCGGGAAATGAGTGCGGTATTTCTCGACACCGCCACCGTTACCCAGGGCGAACTGGATTTCAGCGCCCTCGAGACAGCGATCGGGCCCTGGACCTACTATCCCCATACGCCACCGGCCGAGGTGGTGACGCGTCTGGCGGAGGCGGAAGTGGTGGTCGCCAACAAGGTCGTGCTGGACGCCCGGTCCATCGCCGCTGCCGGCGCGTTGCGTCTGATCTGCGTGGCGGCCACCGGCTATAACAATGTGGACCTGGCGGCGGCCAGCGACCGCAATATCGTCGTCTGCAATGTACGCGCCTATGCAACGCCTTCGGTGGTGCAGCATGTCTTCATGGTCATGCTCAACCTGTTAGGGCGGTACAACGAATATCAGCAGCTGGTCAAGGCGGGCGGCTGGTCGCGCAGCCCGCATTTCTGCCCGCTGAATTATCCGTTTCACGAACTGCAGGGCAAGAAGCTGGGCATCATCGGCTTTGGTGAACTGGGGCATGGTGTAGCGCATGTGGCGCGCGCCTTCGGCATGCAGGTGCTGGTGGCGGCGCACCGTGGCCGGCCGGCGGGCAATGGCCGCAGCCGTTTCGATGACGTGTTGCGCCAGGCGGACGTGATCAGCCTGCACTGTCCCCTCAATGACGCCACCCGCAATCTCATTTCCGCCCGTGAGCTGGCCCTGATGCCCAGCCATGCCATCCTGATCAACGCCGCCCGCGGTGGCGTGGTCGATGAAAGCGCGCTGGCGGACGCCCTGCTGGCCGGCCGCATCGGCGGCGCCGCCGTCGATGTCCTGACTCAGGAACCCCCGGCTCTGGGCAATGTGCTGCTGGACCTGAACCTGCCCAATCTGATCGTGACCCCGCATATCGCCTGGGCCAGCCTGGAGTCGCGCCAGCGCTTGATCAACGAAGTAGCGGCAAACATCGCCGCCTATCGCAAAGGCAAGATCCGCAACCGGGTTATCAATCCCGTCACAGACTAAACCACATAGGAAAAACCAGCCCAGCCTGTTCCGCCTCCTGGGCAGGAGGCGGGAACCTTAGGTCAGCATGTGGCGTGTGCAGGAAAGTTTTCAGTCTCTAGACCTTCTGCATTTCCTTGATGCAATCCTTGCAGGCATCGCGGCAGGCGCGGCAAGTATCGTGCTCACTGGCATGCTTGTCGCACTCGGCGGCGCACTTGTCGCAGATATCGATACAGGCGGCCGCGACTTTTTTCAGGTGTGCAGAATTCAGAGAAGCCAGTACCGAAATGGCATGGCACATGGGCAGCATTTCCTGTACCGCGGAGGCGCAAGCGGCCATCTTGCCGTTGTTCCGGCTGAACTCCAGCAGGCAATGGCTGAGGCAGGTCTGACCCGCGGCCTGGCATTTCATCGCGGCTTCCACCAGAGCCGCATGTTCGCCATGCGCGTGGTGATGTTCGTGGTGCTGATCGTGCGGCGCGTCCTCGGCCAGGGCGGATCCGGCGGCCAGGGCGGCGATGGCACTTGCCCCCAGCAGAACCTGGCGGCGACTCAGAGACGGCATTGCGAACTCATCGTGGTCGGACATGAAGTATTCTCCGTGGTAGGGGATGGGAACTCATAGTTGACTGCTGTTAGCGGCAGATCGGTGCCATTCCTGAAGGGACAGCACTGCGGTGCCCAGCAGGAACAGACTGGTTTGCGCGCCAGAGAAAAACAGTTCGGGGTCTTCCGGCAGGTAGGCCAGGTAGTTGAATCCGCCGCGATCAGGCAGCGCCAACTCCCGCAGCAGAACCTCCAGCGCCCAGGTTGGCGTCGCGCAATGGGTGGCGATGATGAGATAGAGGGCGGAGAACAGGCTCAGCGACACGGCCATGCCGGTGGTTACGGCAGCGGCCGCCGTCCAGCGCGCCGTGCGCCGCAGTACCACGGCCAGCAGCACGGCTGTCAGGCCATGTTGCAGCAGCGACCCGGGAAGGTAGTGCAGACTCCACAGCCGGTTCTGGCTGGCCGGATCCAGGTGGGCAAGCACCAGTACTGGCTGGGCCAGCAACTGGCGCCAGGCCTCCAGTGCGTTCTGCTGCCACAGAATGCCGAACCAGCCCAGCATGTCCAGCAGCGGGGAAGCGGCATGGTTGACCAGGCGGCCGGTGAGCAGTGACAGCAGGAGAGATTCCAGAAAAATAATCAGACCCAGCCACGCCAGGCCGACCAGTGGCAGTTGCCAGTGCCGGCGCGGGTTCGTGCCAGGAAAATTGGATACACGGAACGACAGGGGCATGGTGCCATTGCCTGGAGGGCGATACCGGCGTTAACGTCCCTGCTCGGGCGATCTTTACCTTATGTACATAGTGGGATAAGAGGTGGCGCCGACCCTCTCGGCGCCGGCGCCTCAGGAGGCTTCCGCCTCCCGGCTGGCGTTGTAGCTGGCGATATTGTCCGTAGTCGGCAGGCGGACCCGCACCAGCAGCCCGCCATACTCGGATCGGTCCAGCTCGATACTGGCCTGGTGCAGCTCGATGATGCGTTTGACGATGGACAAACCCAGGCCCGTGCCTTTGTTGTCGGTTTTGCAGCCACGGTAAAACCGCTCGAACACCTTCTCCCGTTGCTCCGGAGGGATGCCGGGGCCGCTGTCCGCCACCAGCAACAGGGCATACCCCGGCTGTTCGGTGACCTGAATTTCGATACGCCCGCCGACGGGCGTGCAGTTGACGGCGTTCTCGATCAGGTTGCGGCTGAGGATGGACAGCAGGGCGGCCTTGCCGCGGACCAGGTGCTGGGCGTTGCACTGCAGGCTGAGATCGATATTCTTTTCCAGCGCCAGGCTGCCCAGTTCCGCCGTCTGTTCCTCCGTCAGCTGACCCAGGTCGACTTCCTCGAATTTTATCACCTGCGATTCCGGATCCAGGCGCGCCAGGGTCAGCATTTGCTCGACGATGTGGCTGGCGCGGTCGGCGCCGGTGATGGCCGCGCCGATGGCGGTGCGTGCTTCGGCCAGGGTCGGCGAGCGGTAAGCCACCTGGGCATGGGTTTTCAACGCCGCCAGGGGGGTGCGCAGTTCATGGGCGGCATCGCCGGTAAAGCGCCGGATATTGTCGAAAGCGATCGCCAGCCGATCGAACAGGCCGTTGAGCGCTGCCACCAGAGGACGCGCCTCTTCCGGCACGCCCTGGGTGCTGATGGGCTGCAGATTGTCGAATTCCCGTTTGCCCACATCGCGCGCGATCTTGACCAGCGGCGCCAGTGCGTTGCCGACGCTGATCCAGATCAGGCCGGCTAGAATGGGCAGGATTACCAGGATGATCATCAGGGTGTGCAGGGCGATATCATTGCTGATCTGGTCGCGTCGGGTATATTCCTCGCCGACTTGCACCTGGGTGGCTTGCAGGTCGTCCCACAGGGCGAACACGCGCCATTTGTGGCCATCGATATAACGGGTCTCGAAGGCGTTGACGAAGCGGGTCATGGGCAGGCGCGGCGCATTGGCGGAGCGTACCACCAGACGCTCGGTGCCCAGCCAGATCTGAAAGGCGATTTGCTGTTCGTATTTGTGCTCCAGCAGGGTAATCTGCTCATTGGCCTTGTCCGGCTGGTTCTGCTGCGCCAGGTAGGCCAGCTGCTCGTGCAATTCATGGGTGGTGAGGGTGAGCAGGGCCCGTGCCGACTGGGCCAGCTGAGCATCGAACAATTGTTCCACTTCTTCGCGGGTGCTGAAGTAACTGCGCACGGCGGCGACCAGCCAGGCCATCATGATGGCCAGCAACAACAACAACAGAAGACGTTTACGGATAGACAGGTTCATACGGCTTTGTCCACGATATAGCCCACACCGCGAATGGTGCGGATCAGTTCACTGCCCAGCTTCTTGCGCAGATGGTGGATATGCACGTCCACCGCATTGCTTTCGATTTCATCTTTCCACGAATAGAGGCTCTCTTCCAGGCGCGAGCGTGACATCACCCGGCCGGCGTTTTCCAGCAGCGTCTGCAGGATGGCGAATTCGCGCGGCGACAGTTCCACCGGCGTGCCGTTGCGGGTCACCAGGTGGGAGGCTGGATCGAGGAGAATATCGCGGTGGATGATGACTGGCAGACTGCGGCCGCTGCTGCGCCGCAGCAGGGCGCGAATGCGGGCGCTGAGTTCATCCAGGTCGAAGGGTTTGATCATATAGTCGTCGGCGCCCCGGTCCAGCCCTTCGATGCGCTCGCTGATGGCGTCGCGCGAGGTCAGCACCAGGACGGGAATGATCCGGCCCATGGCGCGCAACTGGTCGAGAACTTCCAGGCCCGACATGCGCGGCAGGCCCAGATCCAGAATCACCGCGTCGTACTGGTCCCCCTGGCAAACCGACAGGGCGGTTTCCCCGTCCTGTACCCAGTCGACCGCGTAGCCGGCCTGGCGCAGGCCGGAAAGTATGCCATTCCCCAATAACTTATCATCTTCCACTAGCAATAAACGCATTGCACCGCCCGTTATTCGCCAATTTTATTATTATATAAGTTTACTAAGAATTGCCTTAATAAAGCCACCTGTTTCCCCGACGTCCCTGGTCCCTGGCAGGGGGGGTGGGACAGATTGGGGGTGGTCATGAGCATGGTGCGGGAGTGGCAATTATCAGTAAAGTTGCTGGGGCGAGGGGGGAGCTAAATGCCCTCCCGCGAATCCTTGACCGCCTTGAGCATGGAGTAAAGTACCTTTTTTGCCTTGGCATTGCGCAACGGCGGCGGCTGCTTGCCCCGGCGCATGAAATATTCGGGCTTCAGTACCTGCTGCTGAACGAAATGGCTGAAGATGCGCAGCATTTCGCCGGCGCCCAGTTCACGGTAGACACGCAGCATCTTCTCCGTGACGTTGATGATGGAATCGCCGGTAACCCGTTCATAGCGATTGATCAGATTGCTGCGTTCGCTCAGCCTGGTGAGAATTTCTGCTTCGCTGCGGCGGCTCAGCCGGGCGATGTTTTCGACCAGGCGCCGGTAGCAGGTCTGGAACAGGCGAATCTGCCGCTGTCGGTAGGGATGCAGTTGCAGGTCGTGTTCCTGCGCGTAGTCGGACTGCATGATGGCGATGAATTCCGGGTAATCGACAAAGCACGTGCCTTGCAGGTAGAGAACCGGCAATTCGCGCAGGATATCCCGCATGCAGAAAATGGCGTCGCTGGTGATGCCGTCCGTGACCTCGTAAATGCCCTGGCTGGACTGAAATTGTTCGAAATATGCGAAGGCCCTGGCGAAGGCGCGCATCGTGGCGCGAAACTCCCGGTCCTGGTAACCGGTTTCGATCTGGGACCAGCTGTAACCCATGCGGTGCAGCAACAGTTTGTCGCGCGCCTCGCCGTAGCAGCGGTCGAACTCGCGCAGGCTGCCATGATTGCGCATTTTATGAATATTGGGTTTACGGCCGCTGATCAGCGCTTCACTGATCTGAGCGAAGGTCTGGATGATATAGCGCGCCTTGTGCCGCTGCCCGGAGATCGTCGTTGACATGCGGTCGACGTCGCTGTAACGGTACTGGCGGTGAAACAGGCCGAACTGACGGATGGAACCGTAGTCGATAATGCCGGCGTCCATCAGAATATTGTCGCCGTCCCAGTCCATCCAGCAGAAAATGTATTCGCTCTCATAGAGAGCGGTGGTGTAGGCGAAATCCTCCACCACCTGGCGCAGAAATTCCTGGTAGGGACGCTGCCCCGCCTGCAACGCGGGCAACATGCCGTTGTCGACCTGGCGCTGGATGTAATAGTCGACGATGGCGCGCAGGCCGGTCAGGTCGCCCTGCTTGAGGTAGCGGAACAGGTGGGCCGGACGCAGCAGGTTGGGAGCGGCGCGCACATTGATGCTGGTGCCGTCGCGAAAGCCGATGATGGCCAGGGTGCGTTCCGTGGGAATACCGTTGCGATGGAAGATCTCGCTGTTGATGGCCGCGGCCAGACCTTCCTTGAGATCGGCACGACCGCAACCGTAGGAAACTTCCTTGTCACCGGTTTTGAAATAGCGTCCTTCGATGGCGGTGGCCGGACTCAGGCAGGTGGCGCCGGTACCGCAGCTGGATATGTCCCAGATGGCGTTTTTACCGTGAAAGCAGCCGTTCCAGATGCTGCGGCCGTCGCCGGATGTGCGCCCGGTCTTGTCGGGATGCTGCAGCTGCAGGTAGCGGGTGGCCATATAGGTGTTGGGGCGGATGTCCTCGGGGGCGAACGCGCTGTGGTTTTCGATATCGTATTCGTTGATGATCACCAGGCTGAAGGTACCCAGCAGGGTATCCGTCAGCGTTTTGTTGAGCACCGATTCGTGATCCTGGGCGATCAGGCCCATCTCCCGTGCCAGATTGAAATTAAAAAAACATACGCTGCCGCCGTGGCGCGTGCGCACCTGGTATTCAACAAAGGCGTCGGGTACCGCGTGTTTCAGCGGGTGTTCGCCGTTGATTTCGGCAAAGCGCAGGTAGCGGCCGGTGCCGCCTTCCTGGTTGCGTTTGGTCGACAAAATGATTCTGCCCATGGCTCTGTTATCGGAAGCTGGTGAAATTCGCTTTAGTTACCATGGTGTTACTAAGAATTCCCTTAGGTTTGCCATTTTTCTTTCCGGCCTGCCCCATTGCCGCGGTCTGATCAATAGCATGATCGGTAGAGGACGGCTGCGCGATGAATGCTATCATCGTCCTGCGCCGGGTCCCGATGCGGGCCCAGAACTGTTAGTGTAAACACATGAATATTAAGAATTCTTTATTGTTGTCGATCGTCGAGCTGGGCGCGTTTCCCGATGCGTCGTCACTGTACCGTCAGTGCGGATATGAGGTGCACACGTCGACATCCATGCGTCTGGCCTTGAAATTTCTCAAGGGCCACTGCCCGCGGGTGATCGCCTGCGAGTTCATCTACCTGCCTACCTACAGCATGCGGATCAGCAATCTGGAGCCGCTGCTGGCGGCCATGGATCTCTATCGCTGTCCGGCGGGGCTGGTTATTCAGGTGCAGGAAGAGCAGCGCCCGCGGCTGGCGCGCCTGGACCTCGGACAGCGCCCGCACTATCTGTGGGCAGGGCAGGGCGACGATGCGGGCTTGCGTGCCGCCTTGCAGGGGTGGCGGCGGGAGGTCGACGCTCAGACCTGACGCCGCTTGCCCAACAGCTTGGCCTGCAGCTCGGCGAGCGCTTCGGCGGCGATTTCCCGCACCTGCGGCACCTCGTCACGCAGACATTGTTCGAGGTAGGGGATGGCCTCGGCGCTTTCGGTCAGCGCCAGGAAATGCGCGGCGTCGGACCGCAAACGGGCATCCGTGGCCTGCAGAATAGCGCCCAGTTCGTGCACGATATTATGTGCCACGCCGCTGCCCTGCAGGCTTTCCAGCAGGGCGGCGATGCCGACGCGCACATGAATATTGGTTTTGGGATCAGCGGCCAGCTCGGCGATAACCTCGATATGACGCTCGTCATCCTCGATCAGGTTTTCCACCTCGTGCAGTTTGCCGGTCATCAGCAATTCGTTGAAATATTCGGTCATGCCCTGGGCATTGGCGGCCTTGTCGCACCACTTGCGTAATTCGCCCAGGCTGCGATTGCCTTCCAGGCCAAAGGGGCCGATACGCATCCAGGGAACGCTGCGCACCTGCAGCTCGGAGGCGCGCTCCGGGTGCAGCTGGACATTGATGACTTCGAGGATGCCGATGCTGCCGTCTTTGACCAGAGTGGTGGCGCTGGCCAGCAGGGAATCACAGTGCGGACATTCCGTGGTGATCAACAACAGCGCTCGCGGGGGGAATTTGCCTGCTTCTTCGGACATAACGTACACTCTAGCCAGTTGTGTGGTGGTGGACAAGACAATTTTTCAATTTTACGAACCAGTTCGCATAATTTGACAGACAGTCGATCGTAAAGAAATATATCGGTTGCCGGCCGTGTAATCTTAGAATTGCCACAGCCGCCATTCTGAGATGTGTCCTGAGGCCATGAGCAGACTGCAGCCATTGCAACGGCAACTGCGCGCAATGAGCGACGCGACGACCGCGGCCGTACTGGCGCGTTTTTTCAAGACAGCTCCGGGCGACTACGGGGCCGGCGACCGGTTTCTCGGCGTCAAGGTCCCGCGCATTCGGCGTTTGCTGCCCGCCGGTCGTGATCTCTCCCTGGCGCAGATCGGTGCCATTCTGCGCTCACCCTACCACGAGGAACGCATGCTGGCCCTGCTGCTGCTGGTTCAAGCCTACGAGCACGGCGATGCAACGGCGCAGGGCGAAATCTACCGCTGGTATCTTGTGCATGCGCCTGCCATCAACAATTGGGATCTGGTGGACTGCAGCGCCCCGAAAATCGTCGGCCATTATCTGCTGCGCCGGCGTCGCAGCCCCTTGTTCGTACTGGCTCGATCGGACAATTTATGGGAGCGGCGTATCGCTGTGGTGGCCACCCTGACCTTGATCCGCGCCGGTGATTTTGCCGCTACCCTGCGTTTGGGCAGACAATTGCTCGATGACGAACACGATCTGATTCACAAGGCGGTGGGCTGGATGTTGCGCGAAGTCGGCAAACGCGACCGGTGCCGGCTGGAAACCTTTCTGGCGTTATACGCCCACCGCATGCCGCGTATCATGTTGCGCTACGCTCTGGAAAAACTCCCTGCTTCCCGCCGAGCGGTCTATCTGCGCGCTGATCGCCAGGCCTGAGTCGCCCCGTAGACTCAGGCGGGTAACTTCGCGATATCTGGCATGGTTAATGCTCAATGAGTTGGCCAGTCTCCGATAGATATTGAAATTCAAGGTAAATTGTCATGCGTGAACTCAAGCAATGCAAAGACCTCTACGGCCCCCTGTCAGAAAGCAATATGCGCTTGTTGCGCAATATGCTGCGTAAGCCCAATGCAGCCACCTGGCAACTGGCCAAACGCATCGTGATTACCGCGGCTCCTATCATCACTTTGGATATGGCCGTCAAAATGGTGGCGCCTTCCTGGGTCAAGGCATTACCGGATCCCTTCACCGTGCGACGGGCGATTCTTTATGCCCTGCGCGCGCAAAAGGAGTTTCGTGTACGGGAAGCGGGCTGGCGGCATGACGGCTGAGGAGTTGCCGGCCGCAGTGAGTCAGCGAATCTTTCCCTGGTAAATGTCCTTCAGACGCATTGCATCGATTCCGGCATAGTCTTTGTCGCTGGCCGCTCTGATCTCGTTGATGGGAATGGCCTGCAACCATTGCCTGCCCGATTCGTTTTTCCCCAATTGCAGCAGGGCGTCAAGGATGCGTTTCTTGGCCGCTTCCGGCAAGGCACGGCGCACCGCGATAGCGTGGCTGGGCAGGTCGGCGGTGGTGTAGATTACCCGGAGTTTATCCTTTATTTCAGCGCCTTCCTTGCCTAAGGTGCTGACCGCTCCACCACCGGCGTCCACCAGTCCCATGGCCACATAGCGGTAGACGGAGCTGTGATTCTGCATATATTTCTCGACGACGTGCGCGGAGAACTTGTTGCTCAGATCGGCCCGCAATACCATGCTGGCGGCGAAGGCGTAAGGGGAAGGAAAGGCCACGGTACGTCCGTCGAGTTCCTGCGGATTGCGCAGGGCGCTGTCGCTGCGCACAACGAGAATCCCACGCAAGGAGCTGCCGGCATCGGTGACCAGTGGCTGGTACAAACCGCGTTGGCTCAAAGTGCGCATTTGATAGGGATTAAGGTAGACAATATCGAATCCGGCCCGCAGGCAGCGTTCCTCAAAAGCATCAAACGATGCTTCCTGGGCCAGTTCGATGCTCGCCCCGGTTTTTTCCGCCAACGAAGTGATAATGGGTTGCCAGATCTTGACCTGTACGAACTTGGTGTACTGCGGAACCACGCCGAGAATATAGGACGGTGGTGCTGCCGCCTGCGCAATATGGCCGATCGCCAGGCCGGCGATGGCGACGCAGGCCATCAGTCGCGACAGCAAACTGTAAAATGAGAGTTCTATTCTCTGCATTGTAAGCAATTGTTAAATCTATCCTGATTCTGCGGGACCAAGTTCGTTCGGTGACGATGTGATTACTATCGGTGTAAAACCTGGTAGATTCGTCAACAATTGTCAGAGGGCTAAGGGCCAGCGAGGTTGGCGGGCAAGACAAGATCTGCCGTATGGCACGTTGGCTGGCAGGCGAGCCGCGCCAGCCCGGGCAACGGGCGGTTACCGGATACTGGACGGTTGGGTAGGCTGCGTTTGTGGCGCGATAGCCAGGATTTTTGCAATGCGGGAGGCGGATATTCTACAGAAGCTGACAGAACACACCGCAGACGGTGGCCAACCGCCGCGTTTTTTCCAGAAAATGGGCAATCAGGTGGTGGTAATTTTCGGCCTGGGCCTGGCGCTGATGGTGGCCACCCTGGTGGGATTCAACTATGTGGAAAGGTATCAAAGTCTTACCTCTCATCTGGAAGCGGAGGGCAGAATCGCCACCGTTTCCATCAGCGATAGTTGTGCGCACTATATTCCCCTGGGCGATCTGGCCGCCATCGAACAGATGCTGGTCTACTTCGGCGCGGATCCGGATGTGCAGCAGATTCGTATTACCGATGAAAAAGGCGCCCTGCTGAACAAGATCGTGCGCGGCGATGGCGGCAAAATCAAGGTCCAGTACGAACAGGCCAGCGTGCCCTTGCCGCCTGTCGCGGGTTTTACCCGCGTAGCGCACGACGATTACATTGCCTTCTGGATGCCGGTCAATGGCGACCGGCTGGTGGGCTGGGTAAACGTGGACTATTCCATGGCCCGCCTCAGTGAAGCGCGTCTGGCGTCGCTCAAGGAAGCGATCATATCCGGTGTATTCGCCTTTCTGGCTGGTGTTCTGCTGCTGCACTTCTTCATCAAGCCGCGTTTGGCCGTGATCAATCGGGCAGCGCGCAATGTGCAGCATATGGGCAAGAGTCCCCATGACATCCTGCCCGTCGATCATCTATCGGTGGAAACGCAACTGTTGACCGCGGCGCTGAATCGCGCCTCCGCGGAGCTTTTCCGCCAGACTGAACAGATTCGGCAGGACCGGGAACGCATCCGGCTGTTGCTCGATTCGGTGCCGGTGGCTATTTTCGGCACGGATCTGCGCGGCGACTGCATATTTCACAATCCGCTGTGCGCCAGTCTCTGCGGCTATCCGCCGACCGCGGACCTGCTGGGCATGCCGCTGACTGAACTGATAGCGGATGACACGATTGCACCCGCAGTCGTGCCCGCGACCGTCCACCGCGAATCACTGCTCAGGAAGCAGGATGGCACCCAATCGCCCTGTGAGCTGTGGATGCACCCGATGCTGCGCGGCGATGCCCATGTTGGTTATCTCATCTCGTTCGTGGATATCAGTGAACGCAGAAATGCCGAGCTACAGAAAAACAACCTGGAAAATCAGCTGCAGAAATCCCAGCGCATGCAGGCCATCGGCCAGCTGACCGGCGGTATCGCCCATGATTTCAACAATATACTGACGGCGGTGCTGGGTTATACCCGGCTGGCGATTCAACGCACCACCGACCTGGCGGACGACAATCTGCAGGTCTATCTGGGGGAAGTGCTGCTGGGCGCCGAGCGCGCGGGCAAGCTGGTCAAGCAGATGCTGGCCTTCGGCCGCGCCGACAGCGGCACGCCGTGCCCGACGCGGCCCGTGGATGCGGTCAATGAAACCATGGGCATGATCCGGCCGATCCTGCCGGCGACGGTGGCGATGAGCGCCAGGTGCGATGACGCGCGGTTCGCCATCAACGTGGATCCGGTCCACTTGCAGCAAGTTCTGATGAATTTTCTGCTCAATGCCAATGACGCGATGCACGGCAAGGGAAAAATCGAAATTGCGGTAACTAGGCGCGACTTCGCGCAGTGCCAGTGCGTGGCCTGTCATCAGACCTTCACGGGCCGGTATGTCAGCATTCAGGTGAAGGACACCGGAACCGGTATCGATCCACAGATTATCGACCGCATATTCGAACCTTTCTTTTCTACCAAAGAAGTCGGTAAGGGCACGGGCATGGGCCTGTCCATGGTGCACGGCCTGGTGCACAAGAACAACGGTCACCTGCTGCTGCACTCGGTCCGTGACCAGGGCAGCACGTTCGAAGTGCTGTTCCCACTGCAGGAATATATCATCGACGAGAAAACCACGGACGCCATAGACGCGTCGTTGCTCCTGCCCGATACGACCGGCGACAAAGGCAAGGCGGCCCGCATCCTGGTGGTGGACGATGAGGTGTCGGTGGCGAGATTCATGAGTGACCTGCTGCAGACCGTCGGCTACGAGATCAGTATGGAAACCAGCAGCGTCGCGGCCTATGAGAAATTCATGCTGGAACCGGCCAGTTTCGATCTGGTGGTTACCGATCAAACCATGCCGAACATCACCGGCTACGAACTGGCGGACCGGTTTCTCAAACAGCGGCCGGAACTGCCCATCATCCTCTGTACCGGATACAGCGAACTGGTGTCGCGGGAGAAGGCGCTGCAACTGGGCATCAGGTACTATTTCGAAAAACCCGTCGATGTACGCCAGTTCTGCGCCACGGTCGAAAGTCTGCTGGCATCCTGAGGCGCGGCCTGTGGATGCCCGGGTTCCTTACCCGGGCGGCGGGCGTTGCACTATGCGGAAATACAGTTTGGCCAGCAGCAGAGTCAGCGGCGTCGCATGCAGAATCAGGTCGAAAATGTCCAGCGGCCGGGTCAGGCTGCCGGCGGCCAGCATCTGCAGTTTTTCCCACAAATGCGGCTGCGGCGCGATTGGCGCCACGGCCATCCACAGCGCCAGCAATGTCAGCAGGCCAAGAGGAATCCTGTCCAGTAAGCGTTTCATGACTTTATCTCCGGTCCTGCAGTTCTGTGGTTGATCAGCAGCATTGACTCGTAAGCAGTATACTTTACCAATGCGGGCAGTGTAATCGGAGTGACAGATGCGCCGACCCGGTCACCTAATTCGGCGCGGGGGCTGTATTAGATAAAGGTGCGACGCAGGATATCCAGCGTGCGGTCTGGCTCCGCCTGCACGATATCGAGGGACAAAGCGCGGCGCAGCTCGCCTTGCAGCGTATCCATCGCCACCGGCTCGCCGTGCACCAGCACGGTCAGTGGATTGCCTTTAAATTCACTCAGCCAGTTTTTCAGTCCCAGCTGGTCCGCATGGGCGGAGAACCCGCCGATGGTGTGAATGGTGGCGTTCACCTGCATGGTTTCGCCCCACAGGCGCACATGGCGCGCGCCGTCCACCAGGCGCCGACCCAGCGTGCCCTGGGCCTGGAAGCCGACGATCAGGACATGGCAGTCGCGGCGCCAGATATTGTGTTTGAGATGGTGCTTGATGCGCCCGCCGTCGCACATGCCGCTGCCGGCGATAATGATGGCGCCGCTGGCAAAACGGTTCAGCGCCATCGACTGTTCGGCGCTGGCGGCATAGTGCAGATTGGGCAGGCCGAACAGGCCGTTGCCGTTGTCGGGCAGGGCGCGGGTCTCGCGGTCGTAGAGATGGGCATACTTGCGGTAAATCTCCGTCGCCTGGATCGCCAGCGGACTGTCGACGAATATCCGCCACTTGTTCATCTGCCACTGGTCAAAGTGCCGGGCGAATGCGTACATCACTTCCTGGGCGCGGCCGATGGCAAAGGAAGGGATGAGAACATTGCCCTTGTGGATGTCGCTGTCAAGGAAGATGTCACGCAGTTCATCCCAGGTCTGGTCCCAGGAACGATGCAGACGGTCGCCATAGGTGCTCTCCATCAGCACCACGTCAGCCTGCTGCAGCTTGCTGGGATCGCGCAGGATGGGAGCACCGCTGTGACCAAGGTCGCCGGAGAACACCAGGCAGCGACTATCGGCGCCGTCGTCCAGCCGCAATTCGACGATGCAGGAGCCGAGGATGTGTCCGGCGTCGTGAAACCGCGCGGTGACGCCGGGTACCACGGGAATGTTCTGCTGGTAGGGATGGGAGCGGAACTGGGTCATCGCCCGTTGCGCGTCCTGTCGATCGTACAACGGGGATAGCAGCGGCAGGTTCTTGCGCTGGCGCTTCTTGTTTTCCCAGATGGCTTCTTTTTCGTTGATATATCCCGCGTCCTGGAACAGAATATCGCACAGGTCGCGGGTCGCGTGGTGAGCGTGGATCGGACCGGTATAGCCGCGTTTGATCAGCAGCGGGATGCGGCCGCTGTGGTCCAGGTGCGCGTGCGACAGCACGACGGCGTCGATGGCGGAGACGGCGAAGGGAAAGTCGGCGAAATTTTCCTGCTCCTCCTGCGGATTGCCCTGGCGCAGGCCGCATTCCACCAGCACCTTATATTTATTGATGCTCAATAAGTACATGGAGCCGGTGACGGTGCGCGCGGCGCCTAGAAACTGCAGCAACATGCCATGCCCTCATTCCGCCTTGTCCTATCTTATTACAGATTCGTGTTAGTGTTAAACTTGAATCCATCAATCCGACAAATTTGCAGGGCCTATGCTTGATGAAAAATTTCTGTTGCAGGTGATCGATGTTGTACGCCAGACCGGCGACGAGGTATTGAGTCCGGGGTTTTCCCGCTTGCATTTCGCCCGCAAGGCCGATGGCAGCCTGGTCACCGAGGCCGATCTGGAGGCGCAGACCCGGATCAGCGATGAATTGCGCCGACTCTGGCCTGACATCCATCTGCTGGGCGAGGAAATGTCCGCCGCCGAGCAGCGTGAACTGCTGCAGCATTCCACCCGCGGTCTGTGGTGTCTGGATCCGCTGGATGGAACCACTAATTACGCCCTGGGTGTGCCATATTTCGCCGTGTCGCTGGCTCTGATCCGCGACCAGCGGGTGCAGCTGGGGGTGGTATACGATCCGCTGCGCGGCGAATGTTTCAGCGCCCTGGCGGGCGTCGGTGCCTGGCTCAATGGCGTTGCCCTGCCGGCAATCACCCGCGACACCGCATTGGCCGACTGTGTGGCGCTGGTTGATTTCAAGCGCCTGCCGACGCCGCTGGCGCAGCGTCTGGCCAGCCAGCCGCCATTTCGTTCGCAACGCAATTTCGGCTCCGTGGCGCTGGACTGGTGCTGGCTTGCCGCCGGCCGCGGTCAGGTCTATCTGCATGGCCGGCAGAACCTGTGGGACTATGCCGCCGGCAGCCTGTTTCTTGCGCAATGCGGCGGGCAGGCAGCGACGCTGGAGGGTGCCTGGTCGGACAGCGTCGATTTGCGTCCGCGCTCGGTGCTGGCGGCCATGGACCCTGGTGTGTTTCGCGCCTGGCGCGACTGGCTGGCCGCGGCGGGCGTGGCGGCGGCAGGCCAGATTGCTTAAGATAACGGGCTGATACGCGGCAACGGAAACTGGGGCATCAGACGATGCCAAAGGGTGTTATACGACTATGCAGTGGCTGGACGAAAAAGTGCTGGGCAACAGCCTGCAGCAATGGCTGATTGCCGCCGCCGTCGTGGTATTGAGTTATCTGGCGTTCTGGCTGACCCGCCGCCTGGTGCGTTATCGTCTGGGCGCGCTGGCGGCCCGCACCGAGGTGCAGCTGGCGGCCATGGGATCGCGCCTGGTGGCGCAGACCAAGGCGCCGTTCCTGCTGGCCCTGGCAGTGTATGTCGGATCGCTGTTCGTCGATCTTTCCGGCCGGGTCGAAGCGGTGGTGAACAGCGCGATTCACATCACCCTGCTGTTTCAGGCGGCGCTGTGGGGCAGCACTCTGCTGGCGGTGCTGCTGGAGGCGCACCAGCAAAGGGCCCTGCAGGAGAATCCGTCGGCGCTGACCAGCATCAATATCGTGGGCTTTGTCGTCCGCCTGCTGCTGTGGACGACGGTGGCCCTGCTGGCGCTGGACAATGTCGGAGTGGATGTCACCGCCCTGGTCACCGGCCTGGGCATAGGCGGCGTCGCCGTCGCGCTGGCGGTGCAGAATATTCTTGGCGATGTATTCGCGTCCCTGTCCATCATGATGGACAAGCCGTTTGCGGTCGGCGATTTTCTCGCCATCGACGGCTTTCTCGGCAACGTCGAGCAGATCGGTCTGAAGACCACCCGTTTGCGCAGTCTGTCCGGCGAACAGGTGGTATTTTCCAATTCCGACCTGCTGGCCAGCCGGATTCGTAATTATGGCCGCATGTATGAGCGGCGGGTGGTTTTGAATCTGGGCGTCACCTACGATACACCGCGGGCGAAACTGCGCATGATTCCCGATATCGTCAGGCAGGCGGTGACCACGCAGGACACCATACGCTTCGATCGCAGCCATTTTCTCGCCTTTGGCGACTATGCCCTGCAATTTGAAACCGTGTATTACGTGCTCAGTTCCGAATACAACGTGTTCATGGACCGGCAACAGGAGATCCTGTTCGCGATCCACGAGCGTTTCGAGCAGGAAGGCATAGAGTTCGCCTACCCGACCCAGAAACTGTACCTCAGCGGCACGCCGGCGGCCGCGGGATCCTGCTGATGCTTATCGAATTCCATCGCAATATGCTCGCCGATGGCGTGCGCAACACAGCGTTTCATCGCGCCCTGGCCGCGGTCATCGTGCCGGGGAAAAGCGTGGTGGCCGATCTGGGAGCGGGTACCGGTTTTCTCAGCTTTCTCGCCATCAAGCTCGGTGCCCGCGCGGCTTATCTCTACGAGTATTCACCGGCGCTGAAACTGAGTGAAAAACTGGCGGCGGCCAACGGCATCAAGGGGTGTCATTTCATCCACGGACATTCGACCCAGGTAAAGCAACCGGTGGCCGCGGATATCATCGTCTCGGAAACCTTCGGCAACTACGCCTATGAGGAAAACATCATCGAGAACATCGAGGATGCCCGCCGGTTTCTCAAGACCGGCGGCACCATCATCCCGGCGAACCTGCGCCAGTTCGTCGCGCCGGTGGTGACGCCGCGCCTGCATCGTGAACTGCTGGTCTGGGACCAGGTCGGTTTCGACCTCGATTTCGCCCTGGCCCGGAGCATGTCGCTGAACAATCTGTACGTGCGCCGCATCCTGCCCGCCGACCTGCTCGGCGACGTCGCCAGCGCCCGTTGCTGGGACCAGGTGAATTTTCTGCAGGCCGGCAATCGCAGTCAACGTCGCGGCCAGGGACAGTGGCAGATCGGCGCAGCGGTCACCGTCTATGGTTTTGCCCTGTGGTGGCACAGCGAGCTGGTGCCGGGGGTGGAGCTGAGCACCAGTCCCTGGTCCGAACCTACGCACTGGGAACAGCTGTATCTGCCGGTACTGGAGCCGATCGCGCTGCAGCCGGGCGAAACCCTGCAGATCAAGATCAACTCCGATACACGCTATCAGGTCGGGGTGAATGTCAGCTGGGAAATCATCGTGCAGTCAGCGCGCGAGGGACGGCGGGTCCATCAGCAACTGGACATGCGCAAGGGGGACATCAATTAAAGCCGCGCCAGTTCGCCAGCCAGGGCGAGGAGCGCGCGCCGCCGTTCAGTCCGCCCCGTTGACCGTACGCCGTGCCGCCTGGTGGTAGTACTCCTGGTAGGAATAAGCCAGGGCACGCAGGGCCAGGGCGTTGGTTTCGCTGGGATCATTGATAAACGTGGCTACGCAGCGGTACATCTGCCACATCCAGCCTTCGGTGGTGTACTGTTCATTCATCACATCTGCCTCCTGTACAAACCAACCAGCCAATGCAAGGTGCAGGCCAGTTAGTTCGATAGCATAGTCAGGAACTGTGACAAGCCCATGACGCGGTCAGACGCAGGCTATTTTTCCCGGAGCAGAATACGCGTGCTTTCGAAGCCCACGCTTTGCTCGTCGACGAATTGCAGCCGATATTCGCCCAGCTGAATACTGTCATGATGCTTCAACAGGTAGGGTTTTTCCAGACGCCGGCCATTGACGAACGTCCCGTTGGTGCTGCCGCTGTCCTGCAGGGTATATTCCATCACTTTTTCCATATAAACGCTGGGCTTAATGCTGATCTGGGCATGACTGCCGCTGATCTTCATGTCGTTGATTGTGATGGAATTACCGTCGTTGCGTCCAATGGAGATCGTCGCGCCGGTCAACGGGTATTCTTTTACCGGCTTGACGCCATGGTATAGAACGAGCTTTGGCATGTTTGCCTGGTCCTCAATGGGTTGGCCCTGCCAGGCTTATCGGCCGGTGGCGCGAAATATAAACCGGTCCGGTCGCGCTGCCATTGGTGTGGCTAGCGCAGCTGGCTCAGGCATTTGCGCAGGGCGTCGGCCATTTCACCGCCGCTGGCGAAGCGCTTGCCGGGCTCTTTGTGCAAGGCCTTGGCGACCAGGCGGTTGACGCAGGTGGCGCTGTTCTTGCGCAGGCTGGCGACGCTGGGCGCCTTGTTGTTGGTGATCTTGTACATGAGATTGGCCAGGGAATCGCCGACAAAAGGCAATTCGCCGGTCAGCAGCTGAAATACGGTCACGCCCAGGGAATACAGATCGGAACGGCCGTCGAGTTTCTTGCCGGCGACCTGCTCCGGCGACATGTAAGACGGACTGCCGAGGATCAAGCCGGTTTTGGTTTTACTGTCATCGGCCAGGAAGGCGATGCCGAAATCCGTCACCTTCACCGAATCGGTCTTGGCGTCGTAGATAATATTACTGGGCTTGATGTCGCGGTGCACNNCTTGATCGCCACCCGGCGGCCGATTTTCGGATCTTCCCCCAGGTAGACCACGCCCATGGCGCCATGGCCCAGTTCGCGTTCGATGCGGTAGCGTCCGAGCATGGGTTTTTCCATGGTCTTGCTGTTGGCGACCATGGTGCTGATGACGGTGGCGGCGCCGTTGTTCTTGCGTGCCGCGACCTGTGCCGGCACGGCTTCGATGCTCTGCCGGCGGCTGACGATATCGCGGAACCCCGGATTGATGGCGGCGATATCGTCATAGACCTGCA
>DKAS01000240.1 GCA_002448875.1 Proteobacteria bacterium UBA6920
CGCCGGGCCCTCGGCCTGGCTGGCCAAGGCGATCATGAAACAACGCGAGCCGGCGGCCGGCCGCTTCGACGCCATGGAAGCCGAGGGTTGGCAGGAATGAAGATAAACTTTGACAGGAGGAAGTATGGCTGAAATGGCACTGGCGATCGAGGACCGCGATCCCGTTCTGGGCACGGAGTTCATGCAGGAAATGGTGAAGCAAATGCGGGCACTCGACACCTATGACACTTACGAGGGCTGGAGCGCCGCGAAAATTCTTGATCCGTTCGTCATGACCAAGGAACGCAAGGCGCAAATTCCGGTGGTGGGCGATCCCGACGAAATCACCATGGCGCGGGTAAAGGCGTTCTATAACGCGATTTCCTCACTGATCGAGAAAGAATGCAAACTGATGGCGGTGCCCATGGTCAATCTCAGCCACGAGGGATTCGGCCGCGCCATTATCACCGTCGGCAAGCTGCTGGTGATGGATAAAACCCTGCGTGACGTGCATCGCTTCGGCTTCGCTACGCTCGGCAAAATGAAGGACGAAGCGGACAAGATTCTGTCGGTGGCGCTGACGGTCGTTGGCGAGCATCCGGACGTGGCGGGCATGTAGGAGCGGTGCGATGAGCGAAGAGCAGATGAAGTCGGCGGAAAAGGACGTGAAAACCAAGAAACGCATCGCCAGCGAATGGGCTTCGCAGTTGCACGATCTGGTGGAAGATCGCCTGCCGGCGGCGTATCGCGATCTGCCGGCCATCGCCCAGTCCACCTATGACGCCTGCAAGGCCTGGGAGGAGGCGGAGTCCAGATTGCTGCAATTGCGCGGCGCTTGAACGGCGGAGGTAAAAAACCGATGGAAATGCGAGTGGGATATACCCGTGGCGGCAGCCAGTGGGTACCGAAATTCATCACCGCGTTGAACGCGCAGAATTGCATAGGCTGTGGTCGTTGCTACAAGGTCTGCCCCCGCGATGTGTTCGAGTTGCGCGAGCGGGAAGTCGACGATGACGATGACGACGGATTTTCCGACGATACATCGATGGTGATGGTGATCGCCAATGCCATGGATTGCATCGGCTGCGAGTCCTGCAGCCGGGTATGTCCGAAGGATTGCCATACGCACGAAGCCGTGGCGCTGGCCGTGTGAGCTTACAGTTTCAGTAGTCAGGAGTATTAGAATGCCAAAACCGATCCGTCATGTATTTGTCTGCGCCCAGTCGCGCCAGCCCGGGCATCCGCGGGGATCCTGCGGGGAGAAGGGCTGCGCCGACGTTTGGGAGGAAATGCTGTACCAACTGCAGCAGAATGAAGCCTTCGGCACGGTGGCCGTGACCAATACCGGCTGTCTCGGTCCCTGCGGCATGGGTCCGAATGTGCTGGTCTATCCGGACGGCGTGTTTTACAACAATGTGAAGAAAGACGACGTCAAGGAAATCTTCAGCGCCCATTTGCTGGGTGGAACGCCGGTGGAGCGGCTGCGCGCGCCGGCGGACATATGGTAGCGCGGCAGACACCGGGAGAGGCGACTGGTGGCTGAAACGGACACTGAACTGCTAAGGCAGCTGACCCGGCAATACAGCGCGCAGGGCGAGGCGATTTGCCGAGAATTGAATGAACGCCTGCGCCGTCACGATCTGCATCAGGCGCTGCGCGTGCCCGACTTTGCCACTGCTCAGCGTGACCTGCTACGCGACGTTTACAGCGGGGAAGCGGTGCTGCAAGCCATATGGCACGACGCCAGCGGGCTGCTGCGCGGCCGGATGACGATTCGCGCCGATGGTGGGTTTCACGCCGAATACGATGTCATCCAGCCGCTGCCCGCCGATGCCGCCTGGTTCGTGGAGGCGGTAACCGCCTGGGGCAATCAGCAGGTGATGAAGTCAGAACTGAAGTTGCTGCCGGCCCTGAACTAGCAGACTGGCGGTAAAACGCAACGACAAGGAAACGCGAGCATGCATATACTGGAACAGATCAAGCGCCAGGTGACGGACAACCCCGTCATCATCTACATGAAAGGCACGCCGCAGCTGCCGAAATGCGGATTTTCCGCCAATGCGGTGCGGGCCCTGGAGTCCACCGGCGTGCCCTACGCCTACGTCGACATCCTGAACAATCCCCGTCTGCAGGAAGCCCTGCCGGCGTTCAGCGACTGGCCCACGTTCCCGCAGATCTACATCAAGGGCGAACTGATCGGCGGCGGTGATATCGTCGTCGAGCTAGCGCGCGACGGCAGCCTGAAAACCATGATGCAAACGGCTATGGCGGCCAGCTGAGACGGCCGTCGCCAGTGTCGCCTCAGGCGACGCTGGCGTGGGGCATGGTCGTTTCCGCCGACGACGGATGCAGGCGGTAGTTGCTGAGTACCCGGCCGTGGCTGTCGAATTCGTAAACCTGCGGCACGCCCACTGGTACGTGCAGATCGTGCAGATCCTCCTCGTAGAGGTGATGCAGATGGCGAATGAGGGCTTTGACTACGTTTTCGTGACTGGTCACTAGAATATTGCTGCCCTGTCTGATCCAGGGGGTAACGCCGAAATCCCAGAAATGGGTCACCCGCGCGCACAGCTGCTGCCACGATTCGCCGTTGGGCAGGATCGCCGGCCGCAATTTCCGGTAGCGGTAGTCGTGGCGGGGATGGCGCGGATCGGACTCCGCGAGGGGCGGCGGCGCCTGGCGGTAGTGCCGCATCCAGTCGTGCAGACGCTCGCGGCCAAAGTGGAGTCTGACTTCGTTGGCCGTCAAGCCCTGCAAACAACCCAGGTGCCTGTCGTTGAGTCGCCAGTCCTTCTCCACCGTCAGCCACAGTTGTTTGATTTCTTCCTGCACCAGCCACTGGGTCTGAATGGCGCGTGCCAGCATCGAGCTGAATGCCACGTCGAAGCGAATGGCGGAATCGCGCAGGGTCCTGCCCATCTGCTTTGCCAGCTCGACGCCTGTGGCGCCGAGCGGTGCGTCATGCCACCCTGCGTAGCGTTTTTCCTGGTCCCAGACGCTGGGCGAGTTGCACAGGAAGATGACTTTGTTCATGAGGGTTCCTCGATTCGACGGGATTCATGTCAGCAGCAGGTTATGTGCCAGGGCCTGAGCGGCTGGTAGCTCGGCTATTTTCCGGGCGATCCGTCCAGCGCTGGCGACAAACAGGGTGAATTCGCGCACCATCGCGGCGCAATTGCCGGGATAATCGCAGATTCTGGTGCGTGGCGCGTGGCTTGATCGCCCCCCCCGCGACGGGGACGAAAGTCCGCCCGGGCAGGGGTGGGGGGAAAAAAACCAATGATGGTCACGTCTTAGGGAGTAAAGGCAAGTTACCGAAAAAAACTGGTACGCAACTTGTAGTATACAGGTTGAGATTATCCACCTATGTAATCTCATCTCCCTCTTGAAGGCTTGGCAGGGCGAACAGGACGTTCGCCTCTTTTTTACATTTGACCAAGGTTCCGCCGAAGCCGGTCCACGCATCATCTAGGCTCGCGCCACTCCACTTCATACGGCCAGCATCCGACTCCGGGGCCAAGGCTGCCGTCGGCGTTCTCGAACCGCACCTGCAATACTTTCAGACGGGGCTGCACCTCGAAATGGCCGATGTCGATGACGACACCACGGGTGCCGGCAACGGCCAGCAGCGCGTTCTGCTCCAAGCCCGGTACCGAGCCGTCGTTGATGATGGCCTGCCTGGCGTATACCGTGTCGCCGGGTTGTAACGAATATTCCTGCATGCGCGGTCTCCTGCGTTGTCGTGTTTGCTACAAAGATGCGGGCGCGTGCTGTTCAAGACATCGCTCGGTGCGCGCGTTCGCGGGAAAAATCCCGGGAAAACATCCGCTAAGCCTAATTCCCGAGTGCTGGCACATGGATTGCAATTTCACCCTTGACGATTATTGCAAGCCACTTGCCAAGGAGAAAACAGACAATGATCACGTTAACCAACAGCGCGCTGACAGCGGTGAAAAAATTCATGGCGGGCGCGGACACGCCGGTTGCAGGCTTGCGCATCATGGTGGCCGGTGGTGGATGTTCCGGCATGCAGTACAGCCTGCGGCTGGAAGAGAAACCGCAAACCGACGACGCGATATTCGAGTATGAGGGACTGGCGGTGTATGTCGATCCCATGAGTTCGACCATGCTCGAAGGCGTCAAGGTCGATTTCGTCGACGGCCTGGAAGGCAGCGGGTTCAAGTTCGAGAACCCCAATGCCACTGGCACCTGTGGCTGCGGCAATTCCTTCGCCGTGTAACTTAAAGCGCCTAAAGAGAGATACACGCCATGTGGGACTATTCGGAAAAGGTAAAAGATCACTTCTATAATCCGCGTAACGCCAGGGTGCTCGAAGGCGCCAACGGCGTAGGCGATGTCGGGTCCATCAGCTGCGGCGACGCGCTGCGTCTCATGCTGCTGGTCGATCCCGAGTCGGAGCAGATCCTGGACGCGGGTTTCCAGACCTTCGGCTGCGGGTCGGCGATCGCCTCGTCCAGCGCCCTGACCGAAATCATCAAGGGCATGACCCTGGATGAGGCGCTGCGGGTGTCCAATCAGGATATCGCCGACTATCTGGAGGGTCTGCCGCCGGAAAAAATGCACTGTTCGGTCATGGGGCGGGAGGCGCTGCAGGCCGCGGTGGCTAACTACCGCGGCGAGGAATGGAAGGACGACCATGAGGAAGGCGCGCTGGTGTGCAAATGTTTCGCCGTCGATGCGGTGCTGATCGAAGAAACCATTCGCGCCAACGATCTGCGCTCCGTGGAGGAAGTCACCAACTACACCAAGGCCGGCGGCGGCTGTTCCTCCTGCCATGAGGGCATAGAGGAAATACTGGGCAAGGTGCTGGCCGAAAAAGGCGAAGTGTTCAATCCCGCGGCTGCGGCGTCTCAACCCAAGCCAGCTCCGGCCATAGCGGCGACCACCGGCGGCGGTGTCAGTCCATTTCAACGTATCAAGCGCATCGAGCGGGTGATCGAATCGATTCGACCGCAGTTGCGCGCCGACGGCGGCGATGTGCAAATCGTCGATGTCGTCGATAAAACCGTCTACGTCAATATGACCGGCGCCTGTTCTGGCTGCCAGCTGGCGTCCGCCACTCTCGGCGGTATCCAGCAGCGCTTGATCGAGGATCTGGGGGAATTCATCAAGGTCGTGCCGGCGAGCAAGCAGCCGGTCAGTCTGGGCGCAGGAGGGTGAGATGAGCGATATTTATCTGGACAATAACGCCACCACCATGGTGGATCCGGCCATCGTCGCGGAAATGCTGCCGTATTTCACCGAGCAGTTCGGCAATCCCTCCAGCATGCACAGTTTCGGCAACCGCGTCGGTCAGGCGCTGAAGAAGGCACGCAAGCAGGTGCAGACGCTGCTCGGCGCTGAACATGATTCCGAGATAATTTTCACCTCCTGCGGCACCGAGTCGGATTCGACGGCCATCTTGTCGGCGTTGCGGGCGAATCCGGAACGCAAGGAAATCATCACCAGCGTGGTGGAGCATCCGGCGGTGCTCAGCCTGTGTGAACATCTGGAAAAAGACGGCTATACCGTGCATTGTCTGCCAGTGGACAATATCGGCCGCATCGATATGGCCCGCTACCGCCAGCTGCTCAGCAGCAAGGTGGCCATCGTCAGTATCATGTGGGCCAACAACGAAACCGGTACCCTGTTCCCGGTGGAAGAGATGGCGGAGCTGGCTCATGCCGCCGGCGTCATGTTTCATACCGATGCGGTGCAGGCGGTAGGGAAAATTCCGATCGATCTGCGGAACAGCAAAATCGACATGCTGTCCTTGTCCGGTCACAAGTTGCACGCTCCCAAGGGCTGCGGCGTGCTGTACCTGCGGCGCGGCGTCAGATTCCGGCCGCTGCTGCGCGGCGGCCATCAGGAACGCGGACGGCGCGCGGGCACGGAAAACAGCGCGTCCATCGTCGCCCTGGGCAAGGCGGCCGAGCTGGCGCAGGCCCATCTGGAATACGAGAACACCTACGTCAAGGCGATGCGTGACCGCCTGGAGCAGGGCATTCTGGCGCAGGTGGGGCATGCTTTCGCTACCGGCGATGTCAGCAATCGACTACCCAATACCTGCAATATCGCCTTTGAATATATCGAAGGTGAGGCGATATTGATGCTGCTCAACAAGCAGGGGATCGCCGCCTCCAGCGGATCGGCCTGCACCTCGGGCTCGCTGGAGCCGTCACACGTGATGCGGGCGATGAATATTCCCTATACCGCCGCCCACGGCACCATCCGCTTTTCCCTGTCGCGCTACAACACGCCGGAAGAAATCGAGCGGGTGATCGCCGCGGTGCCGCCGGTGGTGGCCAAGCTGCGCAAGATGTCACCCTACTGGAGCGACAACGGTCCGGTGGGTGAGAGCGGGCGCGCCTTCGCCCCCACCTACGCCTGAAAGCCGGGCGGCGCCGCCGCCTCGGTTGAACCACTCCTGAAGTTGCAGCCCGTCATGGGCTGCTTTTTTTTGTTGCGATCGTTACAAACGCCTCGTTTTGTCGCACATTGTCGCGTTTCCCGTTCCGTTGTATTGATATAACTTGTTGTTAGGAAAGAGAAAAATCAGTGGCACAAGGCTTGCTAATACTAAGACAACCAGTGCGGAAGACGGATCGGAAATGCAGCAGCAAAGCCAGCACATCATCATCGATGACACCACCTTGCGCGATGGCGAACAGTCAGCGGGAGTGAGTTTTTCCACGGAAGAAAAACTGGCGATTGCGTCCTGCCTGAGCAGCATCGGTGTCCACGAACTCGAGGTCGGGGTGCCGGCCATGGGAGCGGAGGAGCGCGAGGACATCCGCATTCTGGCCGGCGCCGGGCTCGGCGCCAGGCTGCTGGTGTGGAGCCGCATGCACGGTGATGATCTGGCGCATTGTCGTGATCTGGGGGTCGACCTCGTGGATCTGTCGATTCCGGTATCCGACCAGCACCTGGGGCGGAAACTGGGTAAGTCGCGCGCCTGGGCGCTGGCGCAGATCGATTACTGCGTGAAGGCGGCGCTGGACCTGGGACTGCAGGTCTGCGTCGGCGGCGAGGACGCTTCCCGCGCCGATCCGGAGTTTCTGTTGCAGGTGCTGGCGGTGGCGCAGCAGGCCGGCGCCTGTCGTTTTCGCTACGCCGATACCTTAGGCGTGATGGAGCCCTTCCGCCTGCAGAAAATCATCCGCAAGCTGGTGCGTGCCAGCGATCTGCGGATCGAAATGCATGCCCACGATGACTACGGCCTGGCCACCGCCAACTCCCTGGCGGCTGTACGTGCCGGCGCCAGCCACGTCAATACCACGGTCAACGGTCTGGGCGAGCGCGCGGGTAACGCGCCGCTGGAAGAGGTCGCCGTCGGCATGCGGGATCTGCTCGACCTCGACTGCGGTCTGCAGCTGCAATACCTGCCGGCGCTGTCGCGCATGGTGGAAGAGGCATCCGGCCGCTACATTGCCTGGAACAAGAGCGTGGTGGGCCAGGGTGTGTTCACCCATGAATCGGGTATTCACGTCGATGGATTGCTCAAGGATCCCGCCAATTATCAGAGCCTGGATCCGCGAACCCTGGGTCGGGGGCACGAAATCGTCATCGGCAAGCACAGTGGCAGCTCGGCAGTGCAGAATGAGTTCGCGCGCAATCAGGTGGCGATCAGCCGGGGCGAGGCGGCCATGCTGCTGCCCTATATCAGACACTACACCACCGTCCATAAGCGGCCGCCGGAATTTCCACTGTTGACGGCGATGCTGCAGGAACTCAATGGCACGCAAACGAGGAGCCTATGCGGATGAACACGACGAACAGTCTGCTGGCGCAATTACGCCAGGATCTGGACAGCGTCTTCCAGCGTGACCCGGCGGCGCGTAATCGGCGCGAGGTGCTGCTGACCTATCCCGGGGTGCACGCCATCATTCTGCATCGGCTGGCGCATGTAATGTGGCGTTCCGGCTGGAGTTTCGCCGCGCGCCTGCTCGCCTACTTCTGCCGCTGGCTGACGAATATCGATATTCATCCCGGCGCGCGCATCGGCGCCCGCTTTTTCATCGACCACGGTGCGGGCGTAGTGATTGGTGAAACCGCTGAAATAGGCGACGACGTTACTCTTTATCACGGCGTTACCCTGGGCGGTACCAGCTGGAGCAAAGGCAAGCGCCACCCGACACTGGAAGACGGTGTCATGGTGGGGGCCGGCGCCAAGATTCTCGGTCCGATCACCATCGGTGCGCGCTCGCGCGTCGGCGCCAATTCCGTGGTAGTCAGCGGCGTGCCGGCGGACCGCACCGTGGTGGGTATACCGGGCAAAGTGGTGCAGAGCTCGCCGCGGGAAAGCAGCAGCCTCTATGGCATAGATCTGGATCATCACCTGATACCCGATCCGGTGGGCAAGGCCATCGCCTGTCTCATGGACAGACTGGCGATACTGGAACGGGATCAGCTGGAATTGACGACACGAATATTGCGCAATGCCCGGACGCACTGCCCAAGCTGCGAGGCTGAACAGCTGTGCGCGCAACCGGCCAGCGCGCCGGCGGGCAATCCCCGCATGAAGAAACTGATTGCTAATGCCATCCCTGACCAGGCTGCATCATTGAGTCAATGACGGGATTGGAAAAAGCGGTTATCACTATCCCCACCCTGTCCCACCCCCTGCCAGGGGGCGGGAACGCAGTGGGAAAAGGTGGCTTTATTAATGTGGTTCTAGGTAAGCAACAGGCAGGTAACAAATGGATTTACTGGATTTTCACGCAGACAAACTATATTTCGACGAGCCGATGGAGGCCAGAGTTCGGGACCTGATCGAGGCGGCAGCGGAACGCTACGGCGACGAGTTCGCCGAGGAAAACCTGCTGTTGGCGTTCAGTCTGGCGCCGGACAATCTGTCGGTACTGGTGGCCCTATATCGCTTCTACTACTACCAGTACCGCCTGCAGGATGCTCTCGACGTCGCCAATCGCGTGCTCATCGTCTGCGCGCGCCGTATCGGATTTCCCGAGGACTGGAAGGCGGTAACCCTGCCTCATCTGGGGGCCGGCGTGTTGCAGTCCATGAGCCTGGTACGCTTCTATTTTTTCGGGTTGAAAGCCGCCGGGTTTCTCTATCTGCGACTGGGCAGGCGCGAGCTGGGCATTGCCATGCTGCGCAAGATCGCCGACCTGGATGAGCATGACAGAATAGGCGCCAAGGCGCTGCTCGACGTGATTCTGGAAATTCCGCCGCAAGACGACATTTATCACAGCAGGGCCGGTTAAACCGGCGATGGATAAGAGGAGTGTGATTATGGTGCAAAACTACAGCGAAGACTGCGAGGAAACCTTCGCGCAACGCATGGCTGAGTTGGAATCCGCCGAGGATTTTCTCGACTATTTTCAAGTCGACTACGATCCGAGCGTGGTGCATGTCAACCGCCTGCACATCCTGCAACGCTTTCATGACTATCTCAATCAGGGGCGGGATGCAATGCCGGTCGACGAGGCGGCGCTGGCCGCGGTATATGAGTCGCTGCTGCGCCGTGCCTATGAGGATTTCGTCAATTCCGACGCGCTGACCGAAAAGGTTTTCAAGGTATTTCACATGCATGAGCCGCAAGCGGTATTCGTGCCGCTGGCAGAGGTTTTCAAATAGGAACCAGGAAGGCGCGATGCAGCACAAATTCGATTATGGACAGGAGGTGCGGGTAATGCGCAACGTGCGCAATGACGGCACCTTTCCCGGGTTGGAGACCGGGGCGCCGCTGGTACGGCGCGGCAGTGTCGGTTTTGTCACCAGCATCGGCACCTTTCTCCAGGATCAGATCATTTACGGTGTACATTTTCTGGCGGAAAACCGCCTGGTGGGCTGCCGTGAGGAAGAACTGCTGGCGGCGGACGAGGATTGGGTAGCCAGTAAATATGAGTTCCGTGACAAGGTGACTGCGCTGGCGTCTTTCAGTATCGATGGCGAAGTCCGGGTCGCCGCCGGCAGTCGCGGCGAGGTGCTGAAAGTGGTGCGTAATGCCGTCAGCGGTGTTCACTACCATGTGCACTTCCCCGGCATAACCGTGCAGGTGGCGGAAGACAGGCTGGCGAAGGCCGAAGAGGGTGGTGGCTGAGAAAATGCGCATGGACAGGATCGAGGCAATAGCGGAATCGCCGGAGGGCACACCATACGCCTATCTGCTGATGAAGGTGGCGGCGGCCAATTTCGGCAAGTCGCCGCGTGAACTGGAGGCGGCGGACTACGCGGTGGCGCAAAAACTGGCCAGCAAGGAGCACAAACTGCAGGAAATTATTCTGGCGTCCACCGAGGCGCTCGGTGCACTGGTGCCGGAAGAAGTCATGGCGGAGGCGGTGCAGAACATCCGCGCACGCTACGCGGACGGGGACGAGTTTCAAAGCGATCTGGCACAAAACCAGCTGGATGAGGACATGCTGCGCGCCGCCCTGGCCAGGGAACTGCGGGTCGAGGCGGCGCTGGAGAAGGTTTCGGCCCGGTCCGCCGCCGTGCATGATGTCGATGTTCAGCTGTACTACTATCTGCACCTGGATAAACTGGTCACACCCGAACGGCGGCGGGTCCGTCATATCCTGATTACGGTCAATGACGATATCGCCGAAAACCGCCGTGAAGCGGCGCTGGCGCGCTGCGAGGCGGTGCTCGATCGGCTGCGCAAGCAAAGCTGGCGCTTTATCCAGCAGGCCGGCCGCTACTCCGAGTGTCCTACCGCCTTGAACGGCGGTCTGATCGGCACCGTGGTTCGCGGCCAGCTCTATCCGCAGCTGGACGCGGCTCTGTTCGCCATGCAGGCGGGTGAGTGCAGCGGTATCATCAGCAGCGAACTGGGATTTCACATTCTCTACTGCGAAGCGGTAGAGCCGGCGCGCCAGTTGACGCTGGCGGAAGCGCAATCCGCGATTCGCCAGAAGCTGGAAGCCAAACAAAAGCGGCGTTGCCAGGGGCTGTGGCTGAAGAACTTGTACAAACAGCGAAAGGAGCGAAGCGATGAGTGATTCCGCCAAGAAATGTTCGTTCTGCGGTATAGCGCAATCCGTGCAAAACCCATTGATCGCCGGACTTGAGGGGCACATCTGTGAAGCTTGCGTCAAGCTGGCCAATCAGGTGGTTACCAGCTGGGGCCGTCGCAAAGCGCTGCCGGAATTGCAGAACAACCTGCCGTTGCCGGTAGAGTTGAAAGCACAGCTCGATCGTTACATTATCGGGCAGGATGCGGCCAAGGAAATACTCTGTGTTGCGGTCTATAACCACTATAAGCGCTATCGTGACCGCGATGCCAGCAAGAGCATCTGCGCCAACGGCGACGATGTCGAAGTCAGTAAATCCAATGTGTTGCTCATGGGGCCGACCGGTACCGGCAAGACCTTGATCGCCAGCACCCTGGCGCGCATCGTCGGGGTACCGTTCGCTGTCGCCGACGCCACTACCCTGACGCAGGCCGGTTATGTCGGCCAGGACGTGGAGTCCGTTGTCCAGCAACTGCTCAGCGTCTGTGACGGCAATGTCAATCGTGCGCAATGGGGAATCGTCTATATCGACGAAATCGATAAACTGGCGCGCGCGGGCGAAGCCCCTACGGGGCTGCGCGATGTTTCGGGCGAGGGTGTGCAACAGGCGTTGCTCAAGCTGGTGGAGGGAACGGATGTGCGTCTGTCCAATCGTGGCCGGCGGCGCGAGGGTACCGAGGATGTCGTGGTCAACACCGAGAATATCCTGTTTATCGCCGGTGGCGCGTTCGAAGGCATGGACCGGCACGTACAACGTCGCTTGCAGCCACAGCGTTCCATAGGGTTTCACTCCAGCGCGCAGACGGATGCGGCACCGCTCACCCAGGACGAATTGATCGCCGGCATCGAGCCGGCGGATCTGCGCCGTTTCGGCATGATTCCCGAATTCATCGGCCGGTTTCCCGTGCTTGCGGCCCTGGCGCCGCTGGATGAAGCCGCGCTGGTAAGTATACTCACCGAACCGAAAAATGCGCTGATCAAGCAGTACGCCAAGCTTTTTGCCTATGACGGCGTGGAGTTCGTCGCCAGCCCACCCGCTCTGCGGCGGATCGCCGCCCGGGCTGTGCAGCGCAACACCGGAGCCCGTGGCCTGCGCAGCATAGTCGAGCAGGTATTGCGACCGGTGATGTTTCAAACGCCGTCAAATTCAGCGGTCAGCCGGGTGCTGCTGGACTTTGATCCGGTGGTTGACGATCTGGTGGTCCGTCTGGAAGAAACCGGCGTGACAGAGGCAGAAGCGGTCACGTTGTCTGCATAACGAGATGGCGTTTGCCGCTGCTTCCGGCGAGGATCAGCCTATGACGCATGCCGGCGGGGCCGGAAATCCGCCGGTGGCGTCGCATGCGACGGCGCTGCGCTCAGCCCCCGGGAAAAGTGGAAAACTGATCAGCAACCGCCCACCATTTCCCGCCTTCCTTCCCCTCCAGGCGCAGGCGGTCGCTGGCGGTGATTGCCACCATGCGGGGGTGAAAATACTTATCCAGGTCCGCGGGGTTGCCCCGAGTCCAGGTGTCGTTGAGGGAACGCAGCGTATGCCACACTTCCTGTTGCGCAGCATCGCCAAAGGTTACGGTCATAGAGTTGTTTCCTCGCGGTTACGATCCTGATTAAACAAAACATTTTGCATAACTGTGCACATCGTAAAATGCGCCTTCCTTGCTTACCTCCGCCTTAAGAATACCTTCGAGCTGATAGCCGCATTTTTCCGCTACCCGGCGCGATGCCTGGTTGGGGGAGAGAATCGGGGCCGTCAGTTTCTTGCAAGCGTGCAGCGTGACCGCCTGCTCGGTCATGAGCCGCAGGGCGACGGTGGCGATACCCTGGCCCCAATACGGTTCACCAACCCAGTAACCGATCTCGGCGCCATGGGAGCGCCAGCCGGATTGCGGCGCTATGCCGACCGAGCCGACGAATTGTCCGTCAAGCAGAATAACTTTGGTTATGGCGCCACCAGCATGAGCACCTTCGCTGATCCAGGATTCGGCGTCGCGCCGGGTGTAGGGGTAGGGGAAAGTATAGATCAGGTAGCGGGAAACGTTCTTATTGTTGGCCAGGGTCACCAGGGCTTCGATATCCGCCGGTGTGTAGTCACGCAAGGTCACGCTGGACGCAGACGGTGATAGTCGGCTCATATTTTTTCGGCTTTTCGGTGTGCTGGTGGATCAAGTCAACGCTGAGAATACTCATCATAGTATTACTTTTCCGTTTGCACCAGAGGAGGAGATCGAGTGTTCCCTGGAACAGCGGCTGACTCGACGGCCGGTGAAATCTGCAACAGTGGTTGCGGTTGATCGCGCTGCCATGCTATCCACCAGCGGTGGTGACGTCCACCCCGGTAGGCGATGCAACAGATTCGCGCTTCAGGAATCGCCGAGATTCTTAGTCATGATATCGCCACGGTGCCCGCTCCACTGGCAGGGCTCGCGGGCTTGCCAGCCGAATCCCGCATACCAGGCCTGGCGGTCGAGGGTGAAGAGATAGAGCGTTTGCGTGCCGAACAGCGCGCGCGCCTGCCGTTCCACGGTCTGGCACAGGGCCTGGCCCAGGCCGCGGTTGCGGTAGGCAGGTGCGACATAGACACCGCCCAGCCAGGGGGTCAGATCTTCGCGTCCCGGCAGATCGCTCACGCGCAGTGCCGCGGTGCCCATGACCTGCCCATCGGCGTGCGCGACCCAGGCGATGGGCAGGGCGTCGCGATTGAGGTGCTGCTGAAATCTGCTGATACGGTCCTGCAGGGTCATGTCGGGGAGCACCTGCCGCCAGTGATCCAGCACCCAGGGTGCGAGGGTGGCTATGTATTGCGGGTAGTCGGCAAGCAGACTGATTTGCGGTGACGTCATGGACATGTCATAACTGATTGTGGGCGGTGTTCAATTACCGGTAATCGATGGTGTACGTCGTGGTATTCAAGCTCATATCATGCAAATTGATACCCATCAGGAAGTGATTGTCCTGTTGATAAATAGTCGCCTCGATGCTGGTTTGCGCATCCACTGCGGGCGCCAGATTCAGGGGTTTGCCGGGCCACTGGGCGTTCGCCGCATCGTATTTCAGGAATCCCAGCTGCGGCATATTCAGCAACTGCCAGAACAGATAGAGGTTCGCCGCCTTGTCCTGGTACAAATTGATCCGGTAAACGTCCCCGGGGATGCCCGTGACCGGGTTGGTGATTGCGTCCGCGGCGCCTTGCCTGCTCAGGGCGGCGTGATAAATGCTGAAGGATTTCTGGCCGCCGGCGCCGAAATCCCGGTTCCAGACCGCCTGTAATTGGCTGCCACCGAAATCGTACAGCTGCAGCGCGACTACCGGTTGCGCCGAGCTCTGCAACACGACCTCGGGCAGCCAGCCGCCGCCCCCGGCGCGGTTGAACTGCTTGTATTTAACGTCCTCGGCCTTGCCATTGTTCTGCTTGAACAGCAGGTGCACGTTGCCGCCGGCGTCCACCCGGGCGCTGCTGAGGATGGCGGTCGCATCAAAATCGGTGGATTCCAGCGTCAGTTGCGCCTGCCACACGCCGGCATTCAGGTGGCGGGCGAACAGGTCGTAGTTGCTGCCGGCGCTGTTTAACTGGCTCCAGTAAAGGGTGATGTTGCCCTGGGTATCCACTACGTATTGCGGTTTGACATGGCCGTCATTGACGATGAAGGGCGTGGTCAGCCAGCTGTTGCCGGCGGCGTTGTAGTGATTGGTCCAGTAGTTGCGCGCATAGTCGGTTTCGACGCTTTCCCAGATGATATCGAAGTTGCCGTTGCCGACCTTGATGACCTCCGTTTGGTACATATTGACGTTGTAGGGGCGCAAAGTGTTGTCCTGGGAGATTTTCTTCTCCCCTTGCCAGTTGCCGGCGGAGGCGAGATAGACGTTGGCGTACATGTCCAATTTGTTATTGACGGTATCGCTCAACTGCGATACCGCCAGGATGTTGCCGGCGCCATCGTCATAGGTGTACAGGGTGCGGTTGGTGGCGTCGACGATGACATCTTTCAGCGGCGACCAGCTGTTGCTCACCGGGTCGAAACGCAGGGAAGTGTAGCTGCTGGTGGCCTGCACGATGGCAATCGGCTGCGCCTGCGTATAGTAGAGATTAAGCTGCCGATTCTGCGGGTAGTTGGCGAAGTGGGGAGCGGTGGCCGTGGTCAGGATGACGGGCGGGCTCCAGGATTTTTTCTGGCCGTCATACCAGCGGGACCAGAGGTGGAAGGTATCGGTGGTGCCATCGCTGGTGACGTACTGCCAGGTGACAATGGCGTTGTTGCCGCCGCTCTGCCGGCGGCTGTCCACCGAATAGGTGAACAGGGTGCCGGCGACCGGTCCGTAGAGCGAGCTGGTGCTGGACAACGCGTTCGTCGCCGGCAGGTAATCGTAGCTGACGACCTCGAACGGCTCCTGATAGTAGATGTAACGCAGGTCGCCATTGGCCAGGCGGAACAGAGTGCGCGGGTTGGTGCCGGTGACGAAATCGCTCCAGCCGCTGGTGAAATCCAGGGTCGCCATGGAGGCCTGGCCGCCATTGCGCAAGAAGCGGGTGACGAACTTCTGGCTGTCGGCATACTCGACCTGCAAATACCCCCAGTCGGTGCCGAAGTGGGGGGTGTCCATGCTCCAACTGGGATCGATGGTGATCTGCACATCGGCGCTGGCGGTATGGCCGGCCGTATTGACCACCGTGTAGCGGAAGCTGTCCTGGCCGCTGGGCATATTTATCCTGGGCGAGTAAGTGAACGTACCGTCGCCGTTGTAAGCGATGTCGCCGGCGCTGGGTTTGGTCCAGGCAGTGATCGACAAGGTGCTCTGGGCTTCATTGTCGATATCGTTGAGCAGGACGTTGCCGGTGGTGACTGCGCTGCGGCGGTTGGCTGTCAGATAATCGGGATTCATGGTGATCGGGTCCACCGGTTTGCCGGACACCGGCGTCACTTGCACCACGGTGGATGCCGCGCTTTCACCCTTGGCATTGCTGGCGCTGACGAAGAAAGAGTACGCGGTACCGTTAGTCAGATTGGCCTGGGTGTAGGGTGAGGCCACGCCGGTGATGCGGATGCCGCCTATCTGCGACCAGTTGCTCTGGTTGAGGCTGGCATCCGCCGCATAGTACACCGAATAAGAGGTGGCGCCGGCCACCGGGTCCCAGGTCAGGACCGCGCTGGCGTCACGGGCGCTGATGGTGACATGGTCGGGGGCCGCCGGTACCGTGGCGGCGACCGGCGTGGCCGTCACTGTCGCGGACTCCAGGCTTTCGCCGGCGGCGGTGTCGACCGCAGTCACTACGAAGTAATAGGTGACGCCATTGTTCAGGTTGCTGTCATGGGTAAACGAAGTTCCGCCGGTGACGGCATGGCGCATACCGTCGCTGATATCCGCGTCCTGATAATTAGTAGCGGAGACGCCGGGCGTGGTGGCCATGTAGACGGCGTAGCTTTCCGCGCCGGGCACTGCATCCCAGTGCAAGGTCACGCTGCCATCCAGCGCTTCGGCGGTCACATTCTGCGGTTGCCCCGGATTGGCAGCGCGGGGATTCCAGGTAAATTTCAATTCCTCAAGGTTGTTTCTGCCGTCATTGTCGTCGTCCGGGTAGGACAGCAGGCTGCGCGGGTTGGGATCGTCGAACAGATTGAGCTGGTTTTTGCCGGCATTGACTTTGAAGGTGGTAGAAATCTCAGCGATGACGATTTCGACGCCGTCTTTCACCACGATATATTGCAGCAGGAACTGGTGCGTACCCACGGGCAGATTTGAAATGGTCAAGTCGCCACTGACGCTGTCGTCCGTGAGGATTACATTGGTAAATTCATTGCTGCGTTTCTCCCCGGAGCCTTCCAGGGTGACGGTGTAGCGAATTTTCAAGCCATCGAGGTAGGCAACGACTTTGCGTAAAGCACTGGACACCGGCAGCGTCACCCGCTGACTGGTTTCCGCCCCGCTGTCCTCCTGCCAGGCGCAGCCGTTGAGCGCTATTGGCAGCAGTAACACGCCGCAGCGCAGCGCGGAAGGCAACAAGCGACGAAGAATCGAACGGGAATTCCCTGGGGTGTTGAAAAATCCTTGGCTTTGCATGAAACGATTCGCTCCGGTTAACGATCCCGACGGCTGTAGAGCCTTGTGATTATGGCAAATAGCCATGCCGGCGCACAGCACCGGTCCCATGGTAACGTTTTTCGCAATGCAATCCCAGGTTGCCTTGTCTGGCTTAAGAAGAGTTAAGCAAACAAAAGGCGTTCCGTGGCCGTCGGCGGGTCCCGTGGCCGTCGGCGGGTCGGACCACGGCAATTTATTGATAGTTGAAAACTTCATGGTAAATATTGGCGGGAAATAGTGCTTAGATGGCCATTTTCACCGGGAAAAAAGACCTGAACAGCTGCGGACCTCACCGGCTGCGATTGGTCCTGGCGTGGCCTAGGTCTTGTCCATGCCGGAGATATCAAACTAAACAACATCAACCGTTTTTCGCGTCACGGCATACCGTGATAATACGCTAGGCTGCAGGGCACACGGGGAGTAGTGTCGAGTCGATAGGATCAGTATCGCGTGGAGGAAGCATGCAACTGCGGCGGTTCGCGTTCGTCATCCATCCACTGACGATACGGGAGATTCATGCCCATCCCTTGTATCGCTGGACCCGGCTGTTTCCCGATGCGTTGGTGGAACGGGTTGCGGCCTGGATGCCGCCAATTTTTATCGCCAGGATTACGGGCATGGTTTCCCCCGCCACGGGACAGCGGGCGGAAGGCCTGCTTTACGCGCTGTCGGCGACTCCGCGTCAGATGCTGGCGCGCCGCCCGGAGTTCACTTATCGGCGCGTGCTGCGGGCGGCGCGTCTGGCCGCGCGGCGAGGCGCGCGCATTCTCGGTCTGGGAGCTTTTACCAGCGTCGTCGGCGACGCGGGTCATACCATCGCCCGGCGCGCGCCGATTGCCGTCACCAGCGGCAACAGCCTCACCGCGGCCGCGGCCGTGGAAGCGGCGCGGGTGGGTATGGCGAAAATGGGCCTGGGAGAGCTGCGCGGGCAGCGCGTCATGGTAGTGGGCGCCACCGGTTCCATTGGTTCGGCGGTGGCGCGTCTGGTGGCGGAGGAGTGTGGCAACCTGGTGTTGATTTCGCGCACCCGGGAAAAGCTGGCGGCGCTTCGGCAGCAGCTGCTCGCGCGACATCCGGCGGCGGCTATTCGCTTCGGTACCGATGCCAGTGAATTTCTTGCCGATTGCTCCGTGGTCATCAGCGCCACGTCCGCCTTCGGCGAGCGGGTGCTCGATGTGTGCAATGCAAACCCGGCGCGGTGATCTGCGATGTGGCGCGGCCGCAGGATATGAACCCAGACGAAGTGCGCTGGCGGCCCGACGTGCTGGTGATCGACAGCGGCGAGATAAAACTGCCGGGTTCCGTCGATATCGGCTATAACATCGGCCTGCCTCCCGGTGTGGTTTTCGCCTGTATGGCGGAAACCATCCTGCTTACCCTGGAGGGCCGCTTCGAGCGTTACACCCTGGGGCGGGAATTGGATCTGGCAAAGGTCAAGGAAATGCTGAGTCTATTTCATAAACACGGCTTTGCCCTGGCGCCACTGCGTGCATTCGACCAGCCGCTGAGCGAAGCCGATTTCGGGCGCAAGCGCGCTCATGCCCAGGCCATGCTGGCGGATCCGGCATTGCGCCAGCGAGTCTGCGCCGAAGCCGCCACCGCCATCGCTGGCATGGTGCCGATGGCAAAAGGCGTGCAACGGAAAGAGAATCAATAGATTGCTGTGGTCCAACCGGCCGCTTATGGCAGCCGCGGGCAACACTGCGCCTGCGGCACCACTCCCGCACGCGCCTCGTACCAGTTACGGCTGCGATTGACCATGGCCACTGCCAGCAGCATCACCGGCACTTCGATGAGCACGCCGACCACCGTGGCCAGTGCCGCGCCGGACTGGAAGCCGAACAGGGCGATGGCGGTGGCCACCGCCAGCTCGAAGAAGTTGCTGGCGCCGATCAGGGCCGACGGTCCGGCGACGCAGTGCGGCGATTTCACCGCCCGGTTCAGCAGATAAGCCAGGCCGGACACAACAAACACCTGCAGCAGGATGGGCGTGGCGAGCAGGGCGATGATCAGGGGCTGTTGCACGATCTGGTCGCCCTGCATGCCGAACAGCAGCACCAACGTCGCCAGCAGCGCACTCAGCGACAGCGGCTGCAGGCGTTTGAGCACGCCGCGCAAACGCGCATCGTCCTTGCCGTCCCGCAGCAAACGTGACCGCCACAGATTGGCAAGCACCAGCGGTATCACGATGTACACCAATACCGACAGCAGCAGGGTGTTCCAGGGCACGCTGATGGCCGACAACTGGAGCAGCCCGGCGACGATGGGCGCGAAGGCGAAGACCATGATGACGTCGTTGAGCGCCACCTGCGACAAAGTGAAGTGCGGTTCTCCCCGGGCCAGATGGCTCCAGACGAACACCATGGCGGTGCAGGGCGCGGCAGCCAGGATCACCAGGCCGGCGATATAGCTGTCGATCTGCGCCGCCGGCAGCCAGGGGCGAAACAGCTCGCTGATGAACCACCAGGCGAGCAGCGCCATGGAGAAGGGCTTCACCGCCCAGTTGATCAGTAAAGTCACCGACACGCCGCGCCAGTGCCGGGCGACACCCCGCAGCTCGCGCAGATCGATTTTCAGCAGCATGGGGATGATCATCAGCCAGACGAGCACAGCCACCGGCAGATTCACCTGGGCGACTTGCAACTGACCCAGCCAATGAAAGGCGTCGCTGACCACATGGCCCAGGGCGATGCCGGCGACGATGCACAGCAGCACCCACAGGGTCAGATAGCGTTCGAATAAATTCATGCCGGGTCCTGCTGCAAACGCGCGATCAACTCCGCGACCCGTTGCCGGATGTCATCGCGGGCGGCACGAAACACCGCGGCGATTTCCTGCTCCGTGCCACGCGCCTTGGCCGGATCGGACAGGGGCCAGTGCTCCTTGCGCAGGCGCGGGGGCAGCGCCGGGCAGTGCTCGTCGGCATGGCCGCACACCGTCACCACCAGATCGGCGGCGTCCAGCATGGCGGCGTCGACGCGGGCGGATTCCTGGTTGGCGATATCGACACCGGCCTCCGCCATGGTGGCGATGGCGCGGGGATTCTTGCCGTGGGCCTCGATGCCGGCGGAGGCGATGCCCCAGCCCGGCGGGGCCAGACGCTTCGCCCAGCCCTCAGCCATTTGCGAGCGGCAGGAATTGCCGGTGCATAAAAACAGAATGTTCATCGATGATTCCTTGGAATGAATGATTGCGGAAGAGCCTCAGGCGCAGCACGCCGCCCCCGGCCGATTGGCCATGGCGGCCAGCGTCGCGCGGTCGGCGGCATAGGGCCCGCTTTCGCCCGCCCCCTCGGCGATAGCGGCCAGCACCTGCCGCGTCCAGGCCGGCAGGTCCTCGTGCAGCGTGTAATACACCCACAAACCCTGGCGCCGATCGCTCACCAGCCCCAATTGCCGCAACTGGGCCAGATGGCGCGAAATCATAGGCTGGGAAACACCCAGCGCATGGGTCAGCTCGCACACACACAGCTCGCCCTCCCTATATATAAGAATGGCGGCCCGTACCCGCAGAGGGTGGGCCAGGGCGGCGAACAGCATGTCGGGGGTCATGGTCATGGCGGCAATATATGCCAAAGCTTATATATGGTCAACCATATATAAAGGGGCGGGGTCGGACCACAGCAACTCCTTGAACCCTAAAAGATTTGTCTCGAAATCAGGGCTGAAATGGACCCTTAGACAAGCCTTTTCAGGGCCAAAAGCGGTGCTTTCTTGATAACGGGCTATTTCCCGTCCAGAATTCTAGGGTCAATCTCGTAACTCAATAAATGAAACCTATGCGCATTCTCTTACTTCTCGTACTGTGGTTTATCCCATTGTTCAGTTTTGCTTTGAGTTTGGAAGATTCATTTCTGATAGGCATTTCGCCCCAGGGAAAACTGACAAGAGTGGGAGTTCGACCTGACTATGAGGGAGGTGCCATGCCCTATGGCGCCACCGACGACCCGGACTTTCGTTATTGCGAACAAGCTGAGTTCGTTTTTCAATGTGCAAAAACACCCGGGGAAATGCCAGCCGTTGTCTATAAGAGCGGACATTATCAACCAGGCAGTGATGGTCCTGCCAATGGCGCTGGGGTTCGTTATCAGGAGGCCATGAGCTATCTCAAGAAAGTGGTGGCCGGTTTGGCAAATAAGTCCGCGGTCGAATTCAACGAATATTTTGTTTGCGCAAAAGGCTGTGATGACAAAAAGCCGGTTTTCATCTTTGGCTTCGAGAATAAGTACGCAGATCCGTGACCCGCAACACCGTCACCCTGGTGTGGCCCAGTCCACGGCCGGCTATGTTGCAAAGGATTGGAGATGGAAAAAGACAAACATCTTGCGGCGCTGGAAGCCATGTATCTGGCGGCCCCCATTAACGCTATCTATCAACCGCGCATCAGTGTCGGGGAGGGGCAGTCGGAAATAGAAATCGAATTGCATGAGGGCTATTTTCACGCGGCAGGCGCCGTGCATGGTTCGGTGTATTTTAAAATGCTGGATGACGCGGCGTTTTTCGCGGTGAACTCGCTGGAGAGAGAAGTGTTCGTGTTGACGACTTCCTTTACCGTCTATCTGACGCGTCCGGTATCCCTTGGGACCATGAGATCCGTTGGGAGGGTAGTCAACAGCACAAAATCACAATTCATCGCGGAGTCGGTGGTCTACAATTCAGAAGGCAAGGAAATAGCGCGTGGCAGCGGGGTTTTTGTCAGGGGTAAAGTTAAATTGGTAGACGCGCGCGGGTATGTGGCGTGTTGAAACTATAATTCAATGGAGGTCTTTTGTGTTCATGATCGACTATAAAGAAGTTGGTTGGTGGTACTTGCTGGTTACCGCATGCCTGCTTTCGGCCGGGCTCGCCGGGTATCCGCTCAGTTATTCTCTGGCCATTGGCCTTACGGTGGTGCATTTGCTTCATTTCACTGTACGGGAACGCAGTATTTCCGCCTTTCCGGTTCAGGTGCGCTTCTGGTACCTGTTGCTGCTCATCGTTGCATTACCCAAACCGTTACAACTGATTTACTGGGTGCCCACGATCGGAACCTGGGCGCGGACGATATTCGGGTATTGCACCATGGCGCGCTGCGTGTCGCTGTTTCCGTGGAACCGTAAAGAGCCGTTATCCTTGGCCCTGTTGCAGCGTACTTTCCTGACACGTCCTGTTCGCGGAAATATCATGCAGGGCTTGCCCCCCGAAACATGAGGGGCACATATAACGCTCCGATCAAGCCGGCGCCTGGAGCGGTACGGCTTGGGGCGAACTGGAATTGACTATCAGGAGGGAGCCCATGGCAGTTAATTTAGAGAATAAAATCGATCGGTTCGAGCGTGTGGCCATTGTTACCGGGGCCAACAGTGGGCTGGGTTATGAGGCAGCGTTGGCCATGAGCCAAAGAGGCCTGCGCGTCGTTCTGGCCTGTCGCAGCCCTGAAAAAGCCGAAACGGCTCGGCGGAGTATATTGGAGGTCGTTCCGCAGGGGAAGCTGGAGCTCTTACCGCTTGACCTGAAAAAAATGGCATCGGTGCGCAGTGCGGCAGCGGAGTTTCGCCGCAGGCACGACAGGCTCGATGTATTGGTCAACAACGCGGGTATCATGTATCCACCTTATGCGAAAACCGAAGATGGCTTCGAAAGCCAGATGGCCAGCAATTGTTTCGGTCATTTTCTTCTCACCGCATTGTTGATAGACCTGTTTCCCGATACACCGGCGTCCCGAATCACCTGGTTGAGCAGCAGTGCTCACAAATCGGGAAAGATCAATCTGGACGATATCAACTCCGAGAGAAGGTATTCGAAAGTCGCATCTTATGGACAGAGCAAACTGGCTTGTTTGATGTATGCGCTGGAGTTGGACCGGCGGCTGAAAAATGCGGGCAAGCAGATTAGGTCCAACAGCGCTCATCCCGGTGGCGTCATTTCTGGTCTGAGTCGGAACATGTCGCAAACGGCTCTGCAACTGATGAAATATACCATCCTGCCATTTGTCACTCAGCCCGCGGCCGCCGGCGTGCTGCCGATTCTGGAGGCGGCGCTGGCGCCGTCGGCGGAAGGCGGCCGGTACTATGGGCCGCAAGGTTTCCTGGAAATGAAGGGGCCCTCCGGGCGAGCCACCATAGCGAAACAGGCGCTGGATCGCGATGTGTCGGAGAAATTGTGGCAGTTATCGGAGCGATTGACGGGCGCAAATTATCATGGCATGACGTAGATGGGGTGAATTAAGGAAAATCGCATAGCGGTGCCGGTAAATTCACGCCTTGTGATAAGGTGCTTGTCGTGGCCCGGCCATGGCTGGTGGAGAAAATTCGCCGGTAATTTGTTTTTAAGCGGGGTGCGGGCTGGACATACCGTCAATCCGTGCATGGCAGACTGGAAAAAGTGGTGAACATTCATGAAAACAATCGGCCTGCTGGGTGGCATGAGTTGGGAAAGCACGTTGGGGTATTATAGAGCGATCAATGAAGGCGTGAAAAAATCCCTGGGCGGCTTGCATTCGGCAAAGATTGCCCTGGTCAGCGTTGATTTTGCGCCTATTGAGAAATTACAGAAGGCGGGGGATTGGGCAGGGGCAGCGCGGATCTTGTCGGCGGAGGCACAAAAGATCGAAGCCGCCGGCGCGGACTTTTTGCTTATTTGTACCAACACTATGCATAAAGTGGCGCCGGAGATCGCGGCGGCGATTAACATTCCACTGATTCATATCGCGGACGCCACTGCGGAAATTCTTGTCAAAGATGGCATTCAATCTGTTGGCTTGCTGGGCACGGCTTTCACGATGGAGCAGGATTTCTACAAGGGAAGGTTGGAGAATAGTTATGGCCTGCGGGTATTGATACCGAGCGAAGCTGACAGAGAAATTGTTCATCGTACAATATATCAAGAGCTTTGCATGGGTATCGTAGAATCCAGCTCGAAGGGGCAGTATATACGTATCATAGATGCCTTGCAGAAGCAGGGTGCCCAGGCCGTCATCCTCGGCTGTACGGAAATTGCTATGCTCGTCCAGCAAGGTGATACCCCGGTCCGGCTTTTAGATACGACCGCGACTCATGCTGCAAAGGCAGTGCATTGCGCATTGGAGTCTGGGTAGAGGGTGCGGGTCGCTGCAATCGCAGGCTAGGTCAGAGGTGTATAGATTGCAGCCGGTCTCGTGGGCGTCGCTCAGTGTATGCCAAAAATAGGCAGGGCTAAGGGGCAAAATGAAAACTTACCTATTGTTGATCGTCGCCATTTTATGCGGAAGTTGCACGGGTGAGGTCGGTGAACATGGAGCCGGCGCCAGGTGGTATTCCACAGCGCAGGTGGAAAGCGGCCGATTGGTGTTTACTAAGAATTGCGCCGTCTGCCACAAGAGCGACGCCAGCGGTACTCCCGATTGGAAAAAACGGCTGGACGATGGGTTCTTTCCCCCGCCGCCCTTGAACGGAACAGCGCACGCCTGGCACCATTCAATAAGCGTATTGAAGGAATATATCGCGGATGGCGGAGCCTCCATGGGCGGCAGGATGCCGGGGTTCAAAGACAAACTTCGGGAAAGCGAAATGCTGGATGCGATCGCCTACTTCCAAAGCTACTGGAGCGATGATGTCTATGGCATGTGGAAAGAACGAAACGGCCTGGATATCGGAGAGAACGAGGCACGGTAATCTTCAGGAAAAAATGGCTGGCTATCGAAGAGGTTGATGAGTGGCGCAGTGAAGTGGGTTCGGTCCGGACAGTCCGTATAATCAATTGATTAGGTTTATTTCGAGAGCATCCAGCAGCCGGATCGCTTCGGGCAGGGTGAAGGTGGCGTTCTTTACAATATTGTTGAATACATCAATGCTATAGTTGGTGGCGTCAGTAAAATCAGCGCTTGCTAAATTGGTATTTTCAAACAGGCTGCCTTGGAAGTCGGTTTGAACGAAGCTGGCGTGATCGCAGGTGGCACCGGTAAAATCGACATTGAGCGCACGACAGCCTTCCATCCTGATTTCAGACAAATACAAACCGGCGAAAATAGAGCTGTCGAGCAGACAGCCGTCGAATTCGATAGGGGAGGGAAGCTGCAGGCGTGACCAGGATGCGCGTGTCCAGTTCACGCCAAGAAGTTTGCAAGTCTTGAATTTTACGTCGCGAAAAGCGCTGGCCGATAGCTTGGCAGAGCTTAAGTTGCAGTCGGTGAAATCGCAGTCATAGAATTTGCACTTGAGAAATTCTGCGTCGCTGAAATTGCAGCCGATAAAGCTGCAATCCTCAAATCGTTTTGTGGACAGTGCGGCTTCCCGCAGATCGACATTCTTGATCACCTGGGCACTGAAATCATATTGTTCTGAGATGATGGCGTCCATTCTCTGATCTCCCAATATCTTTATAATCCAGGCGATACGGCCGGCGACTAATTCCGGGTTTCATGCGATCGATCAACGCAGCCGCACCGCCATCGCCGGCAGCACCAGGCTGCGAAAATGCGTATCCACGGTCTGCGCCGGCATGGCGTTGCGCTGGCTGATCCACCAGGTCATGACCGACCAGAAGGTTGTGACAATGAAGTGAACGAACAGCTCAAAGGGCAGGGCGGGTGGTGGACCGGCCTGGTACAGCGGCTTGGCCTCCTTGCTCACCAGTTGCATCAGAATTTCCTCCATGCCGCGGCTGACGATGACCCAGCCCACGCCGCCGAGCAGCGAGTGATAGACATCGCGGTTTTCGCCCGCATGGGCAAACATGGCGCCGCTGAAGCCGATGACGGTCTCGTAGCGGTGGGTGACCCCTTGTTTTGCCTCCTGTTGTGCCACATTTAAAAACTCACGCAAGTGGTCCATGCCGCCCAGCAGCAATTCGTCTTTATCGCGAAAATGGCTGTAAAAGGTCGAACGGCCGACGTTGGCGTGATCGAGAATATCCTGCACCAGGATCGCGTCATACTTTTGCGTGCGCATCAGGGAAATCAGCGCCTGATGCAATGCCATCCGGGTCTTCTGTAC
>DKAS01000161.1 GCA_002448875.1 Proteobacteria bacterium UBA6920
TCGCCGATCACCACGCCCATGCCATGATCGATGAAGAAACGCCGGCCGATGACCGCCCCGGGATGAATTTCGATACCGGTCAACCAGCGGGCCAGCATCGCCAGAAAGCGCGCCGGCCACTTCAAGCCGGCGCGCCACAAACGGTGATTGACCCGATGCGCAAGTACGGCATGCACCCCGGGATAGGTGGTGACGACTTCAAAGAGATTGCGTGCCGCCGGATCCCTGTCGAAAACACACCTGATATCGTCTTTGATATAGCCGAACATAGCCATGAAGCTCGCTCAATTTGGTTGGAAAACCTGAATATCAGTCATCCGGCGACGCTGCCCGCCAGAGCGGATCGCCAGCACCCGGCGGCGGGCGGGCTCACGGCGCCCGGCCCGTCTTCTTCTGCACTGAAGTAAGGATGCCGCGCAATATATTCAACTCCATCTTATCAGGACGCAGGCGGTTGAACATGCGCTTTAGTCGGCGGTACAGCTGTTTGGGGTTTTGCGGATCATAGAATTCGACATCGGCCAGCACCCGCATCAGGTGCTCGTAAAACAAAGCCATCTCCCCCGCCGTGGCGTAATCCTCGGCATCTGGCGGACCCGGACTCGCGGCGGCCTGTGCCATCCGGCATTCATAGGCCAGCACCTGGACGGCACTGGCGATGTTCAGCGAGGAAAAATCGGCATTGGCTTCAATGTGGACCAGGTAGTGACAATGCTCCAGTTCCTGATTGGTCAGGCCGGTGCGCTCCCGGCCGAACAACAACGCCGACCGCATGTGCGGTGGCTGCCGGGCAATCATTTCTCCGCACTGCCGGGCGTTGATCTGCGGCCAGGCAATGGTGCGCAAGCGGGCACTGGCACCAAACACCAGGGCGCAATCGGCCAGCGCCTGCGGCAGCGTATCGACGCAGCGGGCCGAGTCCAGAATATCGTCGGCGCCGGCGGCGCGCGCCGTGGCATCGGCATGGGGAAAGTGGTCGGGAGCGACCAGGCACAGGTGCCGCAAACCCATGGTCTTCATCGCCCGGGCGGTGGCTCCGATGTTGCCCGGATGGGACGGATTGACCAGAACGATTTGGATGTCTTGCAACATGGGGGACTATCCTGGCTGGGACCGGCAATGACTCTGCCCGGGCCGACAGGAGGGTCGGGTAATCGCGGCAGTACCCCGCCATCTTAACAAAAATCCCACCGCTCTTCGCCCACCACGGCCGGTCCGGTCCCCCCCGTGCAGAGCAGCGCCCCGCCGCAGTGCCCACACTCCACAGGTGCTTATGAGACTGCACTTGCCTGTCCCGCCGCCGCCCCCGGGGTACAGGCCCGGGGGCGGCGTACAGCCGTCAGACTGGCCGGAAACCCGGCCACGGCGCCCCCTTTCCCGGCGCCACTCCTGCTACAATACGCCCTCGCGTTCGGGGGTCCGGACGTTGCAGGCAGCCCCGCAGGAAAAATATATGCACCCACTATTGAATATCGCCACCCGTGCCGCCCGTAACGCCGGCAAGATCATCGTGCGTTCGATGCAAAAGCTCGACACCCTGGAAATAAGCAGCAAAGCCAACAACGACTACGTCAGCGAGGTGGATAAGCAGGCGGAGCAGGCCATCATCGAGACCATACGCAAGGCGTATCCCGACCACGGCATCCTGGCGGAAGAAAGCGGCATGCAGGCCGGCAACGAATACCAGTGGATCATTGACCCCCTGGACGGCACCACCAACTATCTGCATGGCTTTCCCCAGTTTGCCGTATCCATCGCCGTCAAGCACAAGGACCGTCTGGCCCATGGCGTGGTCTACGATCCGCTGAAGGAAGAACTATTCGGCGCCAGTCGCGGCGAAGGCGCGCAGCTCAACGGCAAGCGCATCCGCGTCAGCAAACGGCCGGGCCTTGATGGCGCGTTGCTGGGCACGGGTTTTCCCTTTCGCGAACAGCAGCACCTGGAAACCTATCTGAAAACCCTGGGCACTCTGATCGCACAGACGGCCGGGGTGCGCCGCGCGGGCTCGGCGGCTCTGGACCTGGCTTACGTCGCCGCCGGCCGCATGGACGGGTTCTGGGAACTGGGACTGCATCCCTGGGACATGGCGGCCGGCGTTGTGTTGATACAGGAGGCCGGCGGTCTGGTCAGCGACTTCGGCGGCGACAATCTCTATCTGGAAAAAGGCCACATCGTCACCGGCAACCCGAAGGTGTTCAAAGCCATGCTGCAGGCCATACGGCCGCATCTGCCGCCCAGCCTGCTGTGAACACGGCGCCGCTCAGGCGCCGGAAGTCAGATCGGGCCGCTGCTTCATCTCTTCCCAGCGGGTCAGGGCTTCTTCGGCTTTCTTGAAGCCGGACTTGGCCGACTTGCTGATCCAGTTCCTGGCTTCGGTCTCATTCTGCGCCGTACCGTGCCCGAAAAAATGCATCATGCCGATTTGAAACTGGGCGCAACCATCGCCTTTTTTCGCCAGGGCGGTAAAGGTCGACAGGGCTTTTTTCGCATCACCGCTCATGTACTGGTTCAGACCATCAATGCAATCCGCGGCATTGACCGCCGTGCTGCACAACCACAGACCCAGACCGGTCAACAGCAGTTTACCTGTATTCATGTCAGTAACTTCCCCCCGCACGATGATAACGGGCATGCACCCTGCCCGGTCGCCATAATGACGCCAATGGCGCAGCCTACGCCGCCGCAAACGCGGCAGCGCATACTTTAAGAGAATCGGGGTTCTGGTTTCAATGGAAAGTTACAATGCATCCCCGCCCGCGGTCGCCGGTCGGTAATGACCGGCGACCGCGGGCGGAAATTAAGTGCCTTATTAATTTACTTTAAGAAAGGCAGAGCTGGACGGTAAGCGGCGACCCGCGGTCAATGCACGTCGGACCAGATACGGCGCTTCATCAACCAGAACAACAGGGTGATGATGAACAGATAAATCAGTACGTAGACGCCCATGCCGCGCCGTTCGGCGGCGTTGGGGTCGGCCGCCCATTCAAGAAACGCGGCGACTTTGCGCATGGATTCCTGAAATTCCTTTTTCTGCGCCGGATCGGTCATGGACGCCACGCCCAGCACGTCCGGCATGCGGATATTGGGAAAAAGGTGGTTATCCACGGTGCCATCGGGACGCTGATAAAAACTGTTGAACAGCGTGTATACGTACCGGCCACCGCCCTTGCGCGCCTTGGCTATCAAGGACAGATCCGGCGGTACGACGCCGTAGGTTTCCTTGAGCATGTCCGGTGGCGACATGGCGGCGATGGTGGCGGTCACTTCCAGCTGCCCGCGCAAGCCGTCGACCTCCGCCTGGGTAAAACCCACCTCCAGCAGATCACGGTATTTCAGATAATGCAGACTGTGGCAGCCGGCGCAAACATTGAGCACCACGTCCGCCCCCTGCCTGAGGGTGGCAGTATCATGCTGTAACTCCACGTCCAGCAGCGGCGGCGTCTCCGATGCCAGCGCCGTCAGCGAAATCAGCAACCCACCGGTCAAAGATATAATTTTCTTCATTCTTCACCCTGCCTGCGCTCGGTTTTGCGGCGATCCATGCTGCGTTTCCGCCGGTCGGACTCCTTCTCCCCCGCGATCATGGCCATTACTTCCTGCGGCAAGCCACGCACGAATAACCAGGCCTCCTCCCGCTTGGAAATGATGGGCAACACCATGAACAGCGAAAAATAGATGATGGTGGCGATACGTCCCACCAGCGCCATTTCATCGGTGGCCGGCTGGGCGCCGACATAAGTCAGCACCGACAGATCGACCACGAACGCCCAGAACATGGCCCGGTAAAACGGCCGGTAACGCGACCCGCCGGGTATCTGGCTGCGGTCCAGGTAGGGCATGGCGGCGAACACCAGGATTGACAGGGTCATCGCCACCACCCCGCCGAGCATGTCGGGAATGGCGCGCAAAATGGCGTAGAACGGCAGGAAGTACCATTCAGGGGTGATATGCGGTGGCGTTTTCAGGGGATCCGCCGGAATATTATTGTCGGGCTCAATGAAGAAATCCGGATAGAAAAACACGAAGCCGCAGAATATCAGCAGGAAAATCCCCAGGCCAAACAGATCCTTGAAGGTGAAATAGGGATGCAGGGAAATATTGTCCTCATCCTTCAGGTTGATGCCGGAAGGATTGCTGCTGCGCACGAAGTGCAGCGCCACCAGATGCAGTCCGACAATGCCGAAAATCAGAAAGGGAAAGAAAAAATGCAGGACGAAAAACCGGTTCAAGGTCGCGTCGCCGACGACGAAATCGCCGCGCAGCCAAACCACCACCTGGTCGCCGATAAACGGCGTGGCGCGGAACAGATTGGTGATAACCTGCGCTCCCCAGTAGGACATCTGCCCCCAGGGCAGCAGATATCCCATGAACGCAGTCGCCATCAGCGTCAACAGCAATACCTGGCCGCTCCACCACATCAATTCGCGTGGCGCGCGAAACGAGCCGTAGTACAGTGTGCGTGCCATGTGGATATAGATGACGACAAAGAAAGCCGACGCGCCGGTCGAATGCATATAGCGCAGCAGCCAGCCGTAGTTCACATCGCGCATGATGTGCTCGATGGAAGCAAAGGCCAGTTGGGCATCAGGCTTATAATGCATGGCCAGAAACACACCGCTGACCACCTGCAGCACCAGGACGAAGCCGGCGAGAAAGCCGAAATTCCACCAATAGCTCAGATTGCGCGGAACCTTGTACTCGGTAAGCTCATGCTTGAAAAAAGCGGTGAAAGGAAACCGGCGGTCTATCCATTGTACTACGGGATGCTTGCTCATGGTTCCTCCCCTCAAGCCTTGCCGATGATGATCTTATCATCGGCGATGAACTGGTAGGGGGGAAGCTCGAGATTGCGCGGCGCCGGCCCCTTGAGAATGCGTCCCGACAGATCGTATTGACTGCCGTGGCAGGGGCAGGTCCAGCCCTCAGCCGTACGGTTGGGCACGCAGCCGAGGTGGGTACAGACGCCGACGATCACCAGCCATTCGGGTCGCAGCACGCGTTCCCCATCAGGTTGCGGATCCTTGCCCCCCGGGGAATTATTCATGGAGCGAATCTGGCTCTCCGTGCGATGCACGATGAATACGGGCTTGCCCTGCCAGGAAACGGTTTTCGCGTCGCCCTGGGCAATGGCGCCGAGGCTGACCTCGGTGGTTGCCTTGGACAATACGTCGGTGGCGGGATTCATGCTGCTGATCAGTGGCCAACAGCTCGCGGCCACACCGGCGCCGCCGACTACTGCGGTGGCTTTCCCCAGAAAATCACGACGTTGGGGATCTTGCACTTTGTCATCGTCAGACATATCGCTCTCTCAGTTAAGGTATTGCGTAGCCGATGAACTCGGCCCATGTCTCTTACCTGCAAACACCAGGCCGTAAAAAGGCCGCAAATATATCAGTATTATTCGTATATTAAAATATTATTTAATACAAATGTTTTTTAGCCCGTCGTAATAAAACTTTATGACGCACTAACACCATGAGCCAATTGCTAAATATAGTTAGCTCCGATGATTCGTAAATACCGAATTCGGCCTATGCCTAGGGTATTGATATTGAAAACACTCATTCCGACTGCAACCGCCTTCCCCTCCCAAAAGGAGATAGGTGAGACGATCCGGCTGGCCGGTCTCACGTCCAGTTTCCTTAGCGGATAAATGTGTTTTTAGGGTATAGTTAGTACCTCGGGCTGTCGCGGACAGGGCGCGCAGGCCCCTCACACCCGGGAGGGGGTGAGGCGTGCCTCAATAAAGGTAGCACCCGAAAAGAAGAGCGTAATAAGAATACACAACCCTACAGAATCTTTTACAATTTGACGCATGTTGACCCATCTGCAATCCGGCAAATACGAAATCATTCGTGAACTGGCACAGGGTGGTATGGGCAAGATTTATCTTGCCAAGCATACCACTCTCAACCGGCAGGTTGCGATCAAGGCCTTGCATGCGCAGTACAGCAGTGACGAGGCATTCATCGAACGCTTCCTGCGGGAGGCGCGCGCCATGGCGCAGCTGGACCACCCCAATATCGTCAGCGTCTACGATGTCTTCGAGGATCAGGGTTCGTACTTCATCGTTATGGAGTTCTGCCCCGGACAATCACTGGACGCCAAGATCAGAAGCGCCGGCACCCTGCCGGTAAAATACACGCTGGAGGTCGCCCTGCAAGTAGCCCGCGGCCTGCAGTATGCGCACGAGCGGGACATCATTCACCGCGACATCAAACCGGCCAACATCATGGTGGACGACGCCGGCCGGGTGAAACTGACGGATTTCGGCATCGCCGCGGCCAAGAACCTGTCGGGTCTGACCGCCACCGGTCAGGTCATCGGCAGCCCGCAATACATGTCGCCGGAACAGGCCTCCGGCGGCGAGTTGGACGGGCGCAGCGATCTCTATTCCCTGGGCATGGTCATGTACAAGATGCTCAGCGGCAAAACGCCGCTGGAAGGCCACTCCTTGATATCCATCATGGGCAAGCTGGTCTACCAGGCGGAGGAGCTGGAATACAAGTACCCCGACGCCATACCGAAAGCGGTCACCAGCCTGATCAGTCAACTGGTGCAACGCGATCCCGGCAAACGGGTCGGTGATGCCCGCGCCCTGATCGAAAAAATTCAGGCCATGACCCGCGCTCTGGAAAAACCCGCCGCGCCGCCGCGTGCCGCCGGGATCGACGCCACCGAGTTTCTGTCACCGGGCGAAACCCGCCGCCTGAGCCATGCGCAGCAGGCACGGGCGACCGGCAGCAAGACTGTGGGCATGGCACAGCCGCCGCCGGCAGCGGTCATCTGGTGGCGGCAACCCCGCCTGCAGTTGGCCATGGGGCTGGGCACGCTGCTCATCGTCATCAGCGGCGGCGTCTGGCTGAGTGGCGGCAAAAACCCGCCGGCCACCGGTGGCGATGCTACCGCGACCGCGCCCGCCGCACCGAAGACCGCACCGACGACCGCGGCAGTGCCGCCGGCCGCCACCTCGGCGCCGCCGGGAGAACCGTTGCTCGCCCTGCGCGATAAACTGACGAAACAGCAGGCCGCGGTCGCCGAACAATACGCGGGCGCGCAAAAAGCGGCCCAGGATGAACTGCTCAAACCCCAGCTGGCCAAGGCCGTGGAACTGGAAGGCAAGGGCAAATCCCTGCTGCAACAGGCACAGGCCGCCTTCGCCCAGGGAAAGTATGCCGCCGCCGAACCCTTGTATCGGGATGCCGGCAGTTACCTGAGCCAGGCGCAGGAAAGTTATGACAACCTGCTGCATACCAACGATCTGGTGGCGGAAGTCTCCGCCTTGCATGCCGAGCTGGAGTCCCTGGACAACCTGTACAACAACGTAGCTGCCAGCCGCCGGGCGGCCAATGAGCGCAATGCCAAGACCTATGCCGCCCAGCAGTATACACAGGCATTGGCGACGGAAACCCAGGGACTGACCGCGCTGGACGACAGCCGCACGGCGGTGCGCAACCGCCGGGTGCAGGATGCCAGGAAACTGCTGGCCGACAGTCGCCGCCTGGGGGAGCTGGCCAACAACGGATTCAAGAACGCACTGGACGCCGCCACTGTCGCCAATCGCGACGAGCGATCCACCCGGCTGCGTAAAAACGCCGATACCGCCGCCGCTGGCGCCGCCCAGGCGCGCAATGAGGCGCGTGACAACGGGGCGATGAACGAGGCGCAAACTCGCTACAACGACGCCGCTGCCCAGGAATCCCGGGCCCAGGCGCGAATGCGGGAAGCGGAACAATTGGCCACCGCCGGCAAGGAAGAACAGGCGGTGAAGGCCTATGACGACGCCGCCGCCCTTTTTCTCGCCGCCACCAATGCGTATCGTACCGCGGGCGGCGAAGCGCTGGCCGCGCGCAGCCGGCGGGACAGCGTGGCACGGGCTGCCCAGGAAAAAACCGATTACGACATCGTCACCAACCGCCTGCAGCAGTTTAAAAAGGTATACGCCGACAAGGATCTGGCGGAACTGGAAACCCTGACCCAGATGTCGCCGCAGCGCCGCGATTTTCTCCAACGTCTGTTCGACAACTACGACAATGTCCATGTGTCCATCTCCAGTTTTGCCATTAACTCCAACTCGGCGCGGGCGGTAGTCACCATAGATAAACTGTCCAGCAAATCGGGAGATCAGGTGATTCCCGGCGACTCGTGGAAAAATACGGAAGTGGAAATGAAAAAAAATGGCGACCAGTGGGGACAGATTACCTGGTAAGCGTCGTCGTTGCGCACCACTTACCCTTACAAAAATCACTTGTTAATGAGATGTAAGCCCATTGTAAGACAAAACGGGTATTTTTATTAAAAGTAACCCGCTCATACAGGACTCAGGTGACACCATGAGAAAACGTCTTTACAGCGCCCTGTTCGCCACCCTGCTCTCCCCGGCCGCCCTGGCGGACAATACTCTGCCGATGTCCAGCCAGCTGGTCGATATCACACCGCCGGTCATCGAGCATGATCCCATGTCGGAAAGCGCCCCGGCCGGCAAACCGACCCTGGTCACCGCCACGGTCAGTGACAGCGAATCCGGGGTCAAAACCGTTAATCTGTTCTTTCGCACCAAAAGCACGGAACCCGGCAAGTTCAACCGTATCGCCATGGAATCGCGCGACGGCACCACGACTTACATCGCCGAAATCCCCGAGCGCTATGTGCAGGGGCCCGGCGTGGAATATTACATCGAAGCCGTGGATATCGCCGGCAACAAGATTCTGCGCGGCGTAAACTTCTCGCCGCTGCTGATCAGTGTCGCCCCCGGTCCAGGCGGCGAAACGACGGCGAGCGGCGCCGCACCCACGCCGGGCGAAGCGCTGAGCGCGGCGGAGCAGGACAGCCAGCAGAAGAAAAACTGGCTGTATGTAGCCGGCGGCGTAGTGGCCGCCGGCGTCATCTATGCCCTCAGTGATCCTGGCGGCGGCGGTGGCGGCGGCGACAAGAACAAGGGCAGCGTCACCATCACCAATCTTCCCGCTCCCTGATCCCGTCATCAAGCGCCGACCCGGTTTGGGCGGCGCTGATAACGAGCCCACGCGCCCGGTTCAACGCATGCCGGCCGCCTGCAGGCCGCGCCGCAAATCACGCTGAATATCTTCCACTTCTTCCAGACCGACGGCGATACGCAACAGGCCCTCGCCGATGCCGGCCGCCTGTTTTTCCTCCGGCGTCAAACGCCCGTGGGTGGTGGTCGCCGGATGGGTCAGCGTGGTCTTGGCATCGCCCAGGTTGGCGGTGATCGACACCATGCGAGTAGCATCGACGAACTTCCAGGCCTGCTCACGGCCGCCGGCGATCTCGAACGACAACACGCCGCCAAAATGCTTCTGCTGGCGCGTCGCCAGCGCGTGTTGCGGATGACTGGCCAGACCGCTGTAGTTGACCCGGCGCACGCCGGGCTGCTGCTCCAGCCAGCGGGCGATATGCAGCGCGCTGTCGCTGTGGGCACGCATGCGCAGACTGAGCGTTTCCAGCCCCTTGAGAAACACCCAGGCGTTGAACGGGCTCATGGTCGGCCCGGCGGTACGCAAAAAACCGTACACATCCTTGCCCACCAGCGCTTCGCTGCCGATCACCGCGCCGCCGATGCAGCGGCCCTGACCGTCCAGATACTTGGTAGCCGAATGAATGACAATGTCCGCGCCCAGGGCCAGCGGCTGCTGCAGCGCCGGGGTGAGAAAGCAGTTATCCACCACCAGCAGGCAGTTATGGCGGCGCGCCAGCTGCGCCAGGGCGCTGATGTCCACCAGCTCGGACAGGGGATTGGACGGCGTCTCCAGAAACAGCAGGCGGGTGCTGGGCCGGATCGCCGCCTCCCAGGCACTGATGTCGCTCAGGGCTACGAAAGTGGTATCGACACCGAACTTCTTCATATAGGAATTGAACAGCACTACCGTGGTGCCGAACACCGAGCGCGACGACACGATATGGTCACCCGCTTTCAGCACACCCATGCAGGTAGACAGAATGGCCGCCATGCCCGAGGCGGTGGCAACGCAGCGTTCGCCGCCTTCCAGCGCCGCCAGCCGCTCTTCGAAGTTGCGCACCGTGGGATTGGTGAACCGGGAATAGATATTGCCGGGGGTTTCGCCGGAAAAGCGCGCCGCCGCTTCCGCCGCGCTGGCGAAGACGAAGCTGGACGTCGGAAAAATGGGTTCGCCCTGCTCCCCTTCCGCCGTCCGCCGGTGACCGGCGCGCACCGCCAAGGTATTGAATCCGTAGCTTTCTTTGTCTGTCATCGAAGCACCTGTGGTCGAAGTCAAAAATCACGGGCACAAAAAAACCCGCTCAGCATGGCTAAAGCAGGTGGCGATCGCTTTAGCTGCATTTATATGGCGCCCGCAAGCTGATGGCTCAAATCGGCGCAATACGATCAGGTTAATGGAACCCGCCGTCGTTTGTCAAGGCATCAGGCGGTGTTGTACATCTCGATCACCGAGTCTTCGCCATCCTTTTCGTGACGCTTGTGTTTGGCGCCGTCGTTGCGCGCCTCTTCCAGCTGCCGCAGATAGGCTTCGGTCACATCGCCGGTGACGTAGTTGCCGTCGAACACCGAGGTGTCGAACTGGCGGATATTCTTGTTGCCGCGCTGCGCCGATTCGATCAGGTCCTCCAGATCCTGGAACACCAGCCAGTCGGCGCCTATCTCCCGGCACACGGCGTCCACGTCGCGGCCGTGCCCCACCAGCTCGCTGGCGGAAGGCATGTCTATGCCATAGACATTGGGATGGCGCACCGGCGGCGCGGCTGAAGCGAAATAGACTTTCCTGGCACCGGCTTCCCGCGCCATCTGGATGATCTGCATGGACGTGGTGCCGCGGACAATGGAGTCGTCCACCAACAGCACGTTCTTGCCGTTGAATTCCAGGTCGATGGCATTGAGTTTCTGACGCACGGATTTCTTGCGCTGCTTCTGCCCGGGCATGATGAAGGTGCGNNCGGTTCTTGATGAAGCCTTCCCGGTATTTCACTCCCAGCTTGTAAGACAGCTGCAGGGCCGAGGTGCGGCTGGTATCGGGAATGGGAATGATCACATCGATATCATGATCGGGAAACACCTTGAGAATTTTATTAGCCAGATGCTCGCCCATGCGCAGGCGGGCACGGTATACCGAGATGCCATCGATGATGGAATCGGGACGGGCGAAGTAAACATACTCGAAGATACAGGGCGAATAGCTCACATTGCGCGCGCACTGCCGAGTATGCAGGCGCCCGTGCACGTCGATGAACACCGCCTCGCCCGGCTCCACATCGCGCACCACCTCGAAACCCAGGGCGTCGATGGCGACGCTTTCCGAGGCAACGATATATTCGGGACCGTCGGCAGTGGATCGCTTACCGAAAATGATGGGACGGATACCGTTGGGATCGCGGAAAGCGACGATACCGTAACCTATGATCATTGCCACTACCGCGTAGGCGCCGCGGCAGCGTTCATGCACCCGGGAAACGGCATTGAAAATATCGTCCTTGCTGATCTGCAGCTTGCCCTGTGCCTGCAGCTCATGGGCGAACACATTGAGCAGGATCTCGGAATCGGAATCAGTATTGATGTGCCGCTGATCGTCGCGGAACACCTCTTTTTTCAGCTCCTGCGCATTGGTCAGGTTGCCGTTGTGCGCCAGGGAAATGCCGAACGGAGAATTTACGAAAAACGGCTGCGCCTCCGCCGACGATGACGATCCGGCGGTGGGATAGCGCACATGCCCTATACCCATATTGCCCAGCAGGCGCAGCATATGTCGGGTGCGAAATACGTCCTGCACCAGACCGTTGCTCTTGCGCAGGTACAGACGCCCACCCCCGTCACAGGTCATGATACCGGCGGCATCCTGTCCACGGTGCTGCAAAACCGTCAGGCCGTCATAGAGTGCCTGATTCACATGGGACTGACCAAAGATACCAATGATGCCGCACATGGTTTACCTCGCGGATGGTGTAACCCGACTGTCGTCTTGGGAAAACGGTTATTTTACCACTTTAGAAATTGCGGATGGACAGACTTTTTCGTGCTCTTGATCACCCCTCGGCAGGGCGCGACGCACCCCGGGGGCCTTATTTGACCGCCAGGTGATTCCTCACCTCCACCGGCAATTCCCCCCGCATCCAAATAGCCATATCTTCAAAGTGGCTTACCAGCAGGGACTCCCGCCACCATACACCCTGCGGCAAGGTAGTCAGGCTCGCCAGCAATACCAGCACGCCAACCAGCACGCCGCCGCGCGCGATGCCGAAGACCATGCCCACGGCCCGGTCGGTGCCGCTCAACCCGGACTTGCGCACCAGCTGGCCGACCAGAAAATTGAGCATCCCGGCCATGAACAGCGAAGCCACGAACAGCAGGGCAAAACCGGCGATAAATCGCAGCTCCGGCGGCGAGATATACGCTACCAGGAGATCGGCAATCACCGACGCGTAGCTGGCGGAGACCCAGACGGCGGCGATCCAGCCGGCCACGGACAAAGCCTCCTTGACGAAACCGCGCACCAGGCTGATCAGCGCCGAAACGCCGATAACGGTGACGATCAAGATATCCATTCCATGCATAAGCACCCACCCCCGCGAAGCACCGTATAACTATAGCCGAAACGGCGCGCTAAGCTAGTAGCGCAGAACGATTGCGGTCAGATTCAGCCGCGCCTTCAAGTCCTTGAGCATGGCATCAGCCTGGTCCTTGTCGGCCTCGGGGCCTATCCTGACACGGTAGTTGACGCTGTTATTGATGGTCACCGATTCTACGTAGGCGGTAAATTGCTTTGCCCGCAAGTCGTCGCGCAAGGCCAGTGCGCGCTTCTTATCCGCCATACTGGCCACCTGCACGACCCATGCCGCTATGGTCTCCGTGCGCGGCTGCAGGCTGGTGGCGGTATGTTCAGCCGCAGGCGCGGGANNGGGCGCCGGCCTAGGCACGGCCGCCGAGGCTGGCGCCGCGCCCGCCGGTGCCGGTACCGGTGCCGGTGCCGGTGCTGTGCCGGTGTTCAGCGCCGCGGGGCCAGCGTCCATATCCACATCCTGCTCGACGATCTTGACCGCGGAGTGGGCGGCCACTTCGGACGCCAGGGTGGCGGTATCCGGTACCGGGGCGATGGAAAACTCATAACGCGGCTCATCGGGAATATTGCTGCTGAGAATGATACCGCCGAAATCGTCGCTTTCGCCCAGCAGCATGGGCAGGAAAATCACCGCCAGCGAAACCAGCACCATGGCGCCGATCAGTCTCTGGGTCAAAAGATGCCGCATAGGAACCCGTCCCCGCTTACTTCATCGCCGCCATTCTACCCCAGGCGTGCCATGATGTCCGCCACCGTGACAAACGAGCCGAACACCAGCACGGTGTCGCCGCCGGCGGCAGCGGCCCGCGCCGCCTGCCAGGCCGGCGCCGGCGCGGCGAAATACGCCACCGCCGGCAATTGCGCCTGCGCCGCCGCGAGCGCCAGCTGAGCTTGCGGCGCCGCGCGCGCTCCTGGCAGGGCGCACAGATACCATTGGTCAACAACGTCACGCATGCTGCGCAGGATGGCTGCGATGTCCTTATCCCCCATGAATCCCGCCACGGCATGCACCCTGCCAGCGTTCGGTAAAGCCGCCACCTGCCGCGCCAGCGCGCAGGCGGCTTCCGGATTGTGCGCCACGTCCAGGTAAACATCCGGCGCGAAAGACCGACGTTGAAACCGGCCCGCCACCCGTACGCTGCGCAGCCCCTGCTCAATCGCCGGCCGGGACAGCGGGCAGCGGGCGCGCAGCAGGTGCAAGGCCATCAGCACGCCGGCGGCATTGGCCAGCTGGTGCGTACCGCTCAGTGCCGGCAGGGGCAGATCGCGGTGCTCGCCGCCGGCGCCGCACCAGCTCCAGACGCCATTGTCCGCGCGCTGGGTAAAATCGCGACCGGCGGCATACAATGGCGCCCCCAGGCCCTGGGCCGTGGCACTGATCGCCGCCGGCATCACCTGCGCGGCATACACCGCCGGCCGGCCGCGCCGCATGATGCCGGCTTTCTCCGCGGCGATCTCCTCCGTGCTGGCACCCAGCCACTGAGTATGGTCGAGACTGATGCCGGTAATCAGCGCCAGATCGGCGTCGATGATATTGGTGGCGTCCAGACGCCCGCCCAGCCCCACTTCCAGGATCACGACGTCCAGCGCCCGGGAATGGAAAATCTGCAAAGCCGCCAGGGTGCCGAATTCAAAATAGGTAAGGCTGATGTCGGCGCGCGCCTGGTCGATGCGGGCAAATGCCTGGCAGATTTCCGCATCCAGCGCTGCTTCGCCATTGATACGGATGCGTTCGTTGTAGTGCAGCAGATGCGGCGAAGTGTAGGTTCCGGTGCGATAGCCGGCCGCGCGCAGGATGCTGTCGAGCAAGGCCACGCTGGAGCCTTTGCCATTGGTGCCGGCGACCGTAATCACCAGCGGTGCCGGACGGCCGCCACCCAGGCGCCGATGCACTTCGGCCACGCGCTCCAGGCCCAGATCGATGGCGCGTGGATGCAGGGTTTCCTGCCACGCCAGCCAGTCCTGGAGGGTTTGAAAACCCGTGGTCACGTGGGTTTAAAGGTCAGGGAGCGGGATGATGCGCGAGAATGGCGAGCAGATTAGCGATTTTTTCCCGCATGTCACGCCGGTCGACGATGAGATCCACCGCGCCGTGTTCCACCAGGAATTCGCTGCGTTGAAAACCTTCCGGCAGCACTTCACGCACCGTCTGCTGAATTACCCGCGGCCCGGCAAAACCGATCAAAGCCTTGGGTTCGGCGATATTGATATCGCCGAGCATCGCCAGGCTGGCGGAAACGCCGCCCATGGTGGGATCGGTCATGATCGAAATGAACGGCAGACGTGCCTGGCTCATGCGCGCCAGGGCAGCGCTGGTCTTGGCCATCTGCATCAGGGAAAACAGCGATTCCTGCATGCGCGCGCCGCCGCTGGCGGAAAAACACACCAGGGGAATGCGATGCTCGACACAGGTGTTCACCGCCCGCACGAAACGCTCGCCCACCACCGAGCCCATGGAACCACCCATGAAGCGGAACTCGAACGCCGCCGCCACCAGCGGTATGCCCAGCACCTGGCCCATGAGAACAATCAGGGCGTCCTTTTCATTAGTGGCTTTCTGCGCCTGGCCGATACGATCCTTGTATTTCTTCTGATCCTTGAATTTCAAAGCATCCACCGGCTCCAGGCTGGCGCCGATTTCGCTGCGCGGCTCCGGATCCAGGAAATTTTCCAGGCGCGCCCGCGCGCTCAGGCGCATATGGTGATCGCACTTGGGACAGACGAATAGATTGCGCTCCAGATCAGCGCGGTACAGTACCGCGTTGCAGGCGTCACACTTGGCCCACAACCCCTCCGGCACCGCTTTCTTGGCGCCGCCTTCCGTGCGAATCTTGCTCGGTAAAAACTTATCCCACCAGCTCATGTGAATTCTTCTTTTATCCTGCCGCCCGTTGCAGGGCCGGCACCAATGTCCGCAAAAACGCGCTCACCGCCGCCAGAATACGCCCGGTATCGTCCCGGTTGTCTTCCACCCGCTGCACCACAGCGCTGCCCACCACCACCGCGTCGGCACAGGCGGCTGCCTGCGCGGCGCTGTCGGCATCCTTGATGCCGAAACCTATGCCCACCGGCAGATCAGTGTGCTGCCGAATAATGCTGATCTTCTGCGCCACCGCGGCGAAATCCAGATGGGAAGCCCCGGTCACGCCTTTCATCGAAACATAATACACAAAACCGCGGGCATGAGCGCAGATCGCCTGTACCCGTGCCGGCGGCGAGGTCGGCGCCACCAGAAATACCGGCGCGATGCCCTGGCGCTCAAGTTGAGCGGCAAGATCGCCGGCTTCCTCCGGCGGCATATCGACGGTCAGCACGCCATCCACGCCGGCGGCGGCCGCTTCCCGGGCAAAGCGCTCATAACCCATGACCTCCACCGGATTGAGATAACCCATCAGGATCACCGGCGTGCTCTGATTCTTCTGGCGGAATTCGCCCACCATGGCCAACACATCGCGCAAACTGGTGCCGTGCACCAGCGCCCGTTCCGCAGCCCGCTGGATCACCGGACCGTCGGCCATGGGATCGGAAAACGGCACCCCCAATTCAATCACCGCCGCGCCCGCCTCCACCATGGCATGCATCAAGGGCACGGTGACCTCTTTGCCTGGATCACCGGCGGTCACATAGGGAATCAGGGCCTTCTTGCCGGCGGCGCGCAACCCCGTCAGGCAGGTCTGCAAGCGCGTCATATGGTTATCCCCTCGCGGGCGGCGACGGTATGGATATCCTTGTCGCCGCGCCCGGACAAATTGATGATGATGATTTGATCCTGTCGCAGCTGCCGCGCCAGTTTTGCGCCATACGCCAGGGCATGGCTGGATTCCAGAGCGGGAATAATACCCTCCATGCGCGTCAAATCATGGAACGCCTGCAACGCCTCGTTATCATCGATCGGCACATAGCTCACCCGGCCAGTATCCTTGAGCCAGGCGTGCTCCGGCCCGACACCGGGATAGTCCAGACCGGCGGACACCGAATGGGTTTCGATGATCTGGCCGTTGTCATCCTCGATGAGATAGGTACGGTTGCCGTGCAGCACCCCCGGTCGACCGGCGCACAAGGTGGCCGCATGCTGGCCGCTGGCCAGACCATGCCCCGCTGCCTCCACGCCATACATGGCGACGGCGGCATCGGCCAGGAAGGGATAAAACAGACCGATGGCATTGGAACCGCCGCCGACGCAGGCTACCAGGGCATCGGGCAGGCGTTGTTCCCGTTCCATGATCTGAGCCCGCGCCTCGCGACCGATGATGGCCTGAAAATCTCGTACCATGGCCGGATAGGGATGGGGACCGGCGACGGTGCCAATGATATAGAAAGTATTGTCGATATTGGTCACCCAGTCGCGCATGGCTTCGTTCAATGCATCCTTAAGCGTGCGCGACCCGGAGGTCACCGGTACCACAGTGGCACCCAGCAGACGCATCCGATAGACATTAATCGCCTGGCGCTTGATATCCTCCGACCCCATGTAGACCACGCATTCCAGGCCCAGCCGTGCCGCCACTGTGGCCGAGGCCACGCCATGCTGACCGGCACCGGTCTCGGCGATGATGCGGGTCTTGCCCATGCGCTTGGCCAGCAAGGCCTGGCCGACGGTGTTGTTTACCTTGTGCGCGCCGGTATGATTCAGGTCCTCGCGCTTGAGATACACCCTGGCGCCGCCCAATTCCCGGGTCCAGCGCTCGGCGAAATACAGTGGCGACGGCCGCCCCACGTAGTGGGCCAGATCCAGATCCAGCTCCTGCTGGAATTGCGGATCACGGCGGTATTTTTCATAGGCCGCCGTCAGTTCCAGCAGGGGCTCCATCAGCGTCTCGGCGACGAAACGGCCGCCGTAGGGACCAAAATGGCCGCGGGTATCCGGCAGCTGGTACTGTTTCCAGTTCTGGTCCGGTTTCTGCTCAAACGACACTTTTTACTCCTTTGATGAACGCCGCCACCTTGGCGGGGTCCTTGATACCCTTGCTTAACTCCACCCCGCCGCTGACATCAACCGCATAGGGCCGGACGGTGCGTACCGCGTCCGCCACATTTTCCGGGGTCAGTCCACCGGCCAGGATCAGGGGCTTGGCCGCCTGTTGCGGTGCCTGCCGCCAATCGAAACTCTGCCCCGTCCCACCCGCCAGACCCGGCACGTAAGTGTCCAGCAGGATACCCGAGGCGTCGGCATAGGCGGCAATCCGCGCCTCCACCGCCAGCCCCGGCTTCATATGCAGAACCTTGATGTAGGGGCGGGCGAACTGGCGGCAGAACTCCGGGGATTCCTCCCCCTGGAATTGCAGCCACCCCAAGGGTACCGCGGCCAGCACCTGCCGCACCAGTGTTGGGTCGGGATCGACAAACAGGCCGACCGTCGCCACAAAAGGTGGCAGAGCATAGACAATTTTTACCGCCTGTTCAACGGATATCCCGCGTGGACTAGGTGGATAGAAAACCAGGCCAATCGCATCGGCGCCGGCTGCCACAGCCATAACGCCGTCCTGGGGACGGGTGATTCCGCAAATTTTTACTCGAGTCAGGGCCACAAACCGAAAACCTGCACCGTTACCAGACCGCGTGGGTGGGGGAAAGCAAGGGAATATTATAGTGCGCCGGATAGGTGGCCGCCATGAAATAAAGACCGTGCGGGGGAGCGGTGACGCCACCAACGGTGCGATCGCGGCTGGCCAGCAGCTGCCCCACCCAAGCGGGCTCGCGCTCACCGGCACCGATGGCCAGGAGAACCCCGGCGATATTGCGCACCATGTGGTGCAGGAAGGC
>DKAS01000087.1 GCA_002448875.1 Proteobacteria bacterium UBA6920
TGCCTGGGCATGTGCGGCGGCATCAGCCATACCCTGAGCTGGGCGCTGGCTGATGGGAAGGGTAGTCGCGGCCGTGGCCTGGTGTACTATCACCTGGGCCGCATTGGCAGCTATATGCTGGCCGGCCTGCTGGTTGGTGGCAGCATTGCGGTCTGGCAGGTGCAATTGCCGCAACTGGTGGTCGTCGCCCGGCTGCTGGCCGGGCTGATGATCATCGCCATGGGCCTGTACCTGACCGGCTGGTGGCGGGGCTTGACCCACCTGGAGCGGCTGGGAAACTATCTCATCTGGCGCCATTTGCAAGGCCTGAGCAAGCGTCTGCTGCCTGTGCGCCGTGGCTGGCAGGTATTGCTGCTGGGCATGTTGTGGGGCTGGCTGCCCTGCGGACTGGTCTACAGTACCCTGAGTCTGGCGGCCGTCAGTGGCAGCGCCGCGCGGGCGGCGCTGGTGATGGCGTCATTCGGCCTGGCCACCACGCCGGCGCTGCTGCTGGCCGGGCTGGCCTCACGGCGTTTGCAGGCGGGCATGCAGGGTGAGCGCTGGCGTGCCGCCGCCGGCGTGCTGGTGATTCTCTGTGGCGTATGGACGGCGGTGGCGCCGTTATTACCGGCGCCGCAAAATGGGCATGCGCATATGCATATAAGCTTGTTCGACCTGCGCTGACAGGTTGCGGTCAGTGCATGGAATGCATATCGTGGGAGTGCGCTGCGTGACCGGTGTGTTGGTCCTGGCCGGCGGGCACGGCGCCGCTGACTACCTGGCCGTGGTCGTAATCACGATCGTGCATTTCCGCGATCATTCGATAATACGCCTTGGCGCCGCCTTCCATGAAATAAAAATCCTTGATTTCAAGCTTGCGTAGCGTGTACTGCAACATGCGGGTGCGGTGCCCGTGGTCGTCGAAGATCAGCAGGGCCTTGCCGTCCTGTTTGGCGGTTTTCAACACCTGCAGCAGCTTGGTGTAGCGGTCCATGGGAACCCATTGTTCATGACCGAAGAACAGGCCGACACCTTCGCGTTCATGATAAGTGCGCACATCCAGCAAAGTGGCGTCAGTGGCAATCTTGCGTTCGAACTCCATGGGTGCCAGCATATGATCGCGGTAATTCGCATCGGTAATGATGCTGGCTGGATCCGCCGGCAATCTACCGTCCACCATGGTCATGGGCGCCTGCGCCGGCAGCCATTCGATGATGCCGCCATCGAAGGTATAGGTGCGATTGATGCCGAACACCTCGTGAGCGGTCTGCGTCGCCAGATAGGGTTCCATGCATTGCGCGCCGCCGGCGTAAAATACCATAGGCTTTTTTTCCTGATTAAAGAGGGCTTTTATCTCTTTCCCGAATTTGGTACTCGGGTATTCGATGTTATGGGCGCCTTTGATGTGCATGACTTCGTATTCCAGTGGTGTGCGCACATCGATCAGCGTATACATGGAAAAATCCCTGGCCAGGTCCGCCAGTTGGATGATGCCGATGTCCTTGTAGACCTCGCGCAAGGGGTAGTGGTTGGCGCCGGCGGAAAGCGGCAGCAACAGGCTGGCGATGCAGCCAGTGGCGATCAATAACGATGTTGCTCTCATGATGGCCTCCTGTGGATGCGAAAGGCGGATCCTCGCGGTTTTGCGCGATGCGCACGCGGTGAGGAAATGATAAACGCTTCACAGTTTGTTGCGTCCGCATATGACGCATCTTTACTCCGGTCGAAAGTCCAAGCAGAGGTATCGGATTTGCTTAGGAGTTGATTTTGTTTAACTTGTGGCGGATGTTCATGTTCCAGCAATGAGCATAGAACAGCGTATTATAAGGGAGTGCTGCTGGTAGCGCATCGACGCCGCAGCCAGGCCCGGCATCCGCTGCCGGGCGTGACTGGCAGATTGATGGCTTGGCGGGCACAGCTGCGGGGTCGGCTGACCCGCGCGCTGGTGTCGTCAACGGGGCGTGTCATAGAGGTCGTAGCGGCTGAGATCGAGAATGCCGGCGGTGATATAACCGTCGCCCGTGTGCACGTGCCGGTCATGCAACCAGTCGACGAACGGCCAGAAATTCGCGCTGTTGCGGCGAATGCCGAAGTCGGCACGGATGCTGCGCAGCTGGTCTTCGTAGGTTTGCGGCGCCAGCGCTTGTACCCGGTTGAGAAATTCATGGGCCCGCCGCAGTGGGACGTCCAGGAACAGCTCGGGATAGTCGCCGATGACGCCGCGGAACACCGACAAGGTATCCCGCGCGGGGTCCCGTTCCTGTTCTTCGGCGAATACCAGCGCATGGGAAAAATACCCGCGGTTGCTGATCAGGGAGTAGAGCTGACTTTGTCGGCCGTCGCCTACGCGGATCAAGGTGATGCCGTTCAGGTAAGGCGTGTAGCGACCTTTGCCACGGTCGACGATTATACGCCGCACATAGTATTCAAATTCGGCGATGCTGGACAGCGGCGGCACATCTAGCGCGGCCACCGGTTCACTCACATAGATGTTTTCTCCGTCCTGGGGGCGGCTGTTGAGGTCATCCGCGGGGCCGCGTACCGCCGGCGCCATGTGGTCACGAATCAATCGCGCCAGTTCCACATCGGCTCGTTCCGTGCCGGGCAGCTGGACCAGGCTGGGTCTACCGGCACTGAGCAGGGGGTAGAGTTCGGTATGACTGCTTATCTTTTTACCGATCAGATGCGTGCCCAGAAAGCCGGTAATGGAAGCGACTGGCAGTTCCAGGTGCCCGACATACAGGTCGCGGATCGCCGGCCGCGCCGCCGCCGGCAGCAGCGAAATGAACAGATCTTCTCCCTCCAGCCTTTCATGGCTCATCGATTGCCAGGTGCCGAGCTTGTGCTTTGGATTGCCCCAGTACTTGAAATTGACCACCAGGTTATAGTACATGCGTTCGAAATTGGCATAGTTCAACACCATAATGGTTTGCGGGTAGCCGCCGGTCTGGCCAAAGTGCACAGTGGCGCTGGCATCATGCCGCAGCACGGTCAACCAGGCATTGGGGTTGCTGCCACCGCCGTCCCAGAGATCGTCCAGTCCCAGGCCGGCCTCGGGGCGTAATCCGGCTTTTTGCTCCGTTTCCAGTTCGCGGCGCAAGGCCGATTCGTACTCCTCCAGGTACTGTTTGTTATTGAGAAAGCGGTGCCGTGTTTGCTGCAGAAACATCAAGCCAGCGGGTTTCAGATCCAGCGACCCGGCGGCGCGCGGTCCCATGCGGAAAAAGCGGGCGCCGGAGGAAACGTCCACTTCCGGCCGCAGGAAAAACACCCAGAAGTGATCCGAAATGGCGTAGGTCGCGGAACGGCCGACGCAGACTGAGGCGCGCACCATGGATTCGATGAACATTTTGCCGTTTTCGATCATGAACCAGTGGCGCAGCGTCGCCGGTATCTGGTGATAAACGCTGAACGGATTCTTGTCGGCGTAGCCGGGCAGCGTAATTTCCGCGTCGGGCACTTGCCAGGTGTTTTGCAGAAAATGCCGTTGTAGATAGTTCAGGGTCGCGTCGTCCACCTGCCAGACGACATGGTCCTTCTGGGTGATCAATTCCACTATCTTGCGCAGGCGATAGTACACTCGCGGTATGCCAGGATCGTCATTGGCCTGCGGAGTGGCAATTTCATCCAGCTCCGGGGAGCCCGGCGGTGTGCGCGAACGGATCAAGGAATAGAATTCTCCGGGCATTTCCTTGAAGTGCAGGCGCGCGGTATACAGGTGTTCGTAGAGATACCGAGCCAGCAAGCGCGACTTGTTATCGTCGCGGTTAAACAGCGTTTCCCAGCGGGCAATGACCGCGCTGTCTGCCGGCGCCTGCAGCACGCTGCTGTGTTGCGGACCTTGGCTGCCGTCGTGGATCCAGGTCTCGATGGCTGCGAACTCGCCGGTGGCCAGGCGCGGCATGCCCAGAGGCATGCCGAATCCCGGGTGATCGGCGATAAATTCGCGAAATTCATTGTTGCTGGCTACGCATTGGAAGGTGGCCGATTTGTCATACCTGGCCTGCTGGTCTCGCAGCCGCTCCAGATCAAAGGGACCCTGGGGGTCTGCGTCGGTGGTGTTGTGCTGCCCCTGTTTGATGAATTGATAGAGCAGGGAATCGCTCAAGGCGGCGTCGCCGCCGACATTCTTGCGGCTGACCACCGGGTGAAAATACGGCGCATGCACCCGCGCCTCGGGAAAGGGTTCTTCGGTCAGATGGGGGCTGTAGTAGCTGATTTCGCCGCCGCCGCGTCTGATCATGTCGTAGGAATTGAGTTTCAGCTGGCAGGGGGAGTCGGTGCAGCCATGGCAGGAGACGCAGCGCCTGCCGAAGATGGGCAGCACATTGCCGAGAAAGTCATCCTTACCGCGCCAGTCGACAAAACGGTTACCCGCGTTGAACAGCGACAAGCTGGCGGTCGGGACGGCGGCGGCAAGGGTGGGGGGCGACAGGTGCTGAATTTCATAGCGCACCTCGTTTGGTACCGGCGCCGGTTCGCCGGGCACGATGGGGCGGGCACAGCCGGCGATGATCAGCGTCAGGACCAGAAGCACGCCCAGGCGCACAGCGGCCCCGGGAAAATGTCTTAATCGCGAAAAGAGATTTGCATCCGGCATGTGTGTCGTCCTGATTTGCTAAAAACTCTTGCCCAGGAAAAAATACCACGAATCCACGTTGTCCTCAGCCCGACCGTATCCGAAATAGACGGGTCCGGCAACCGTATCCAGTCCAAGAAATAGACTGCCGGCATAAATGAGACTGCGGGTCCCGATTTGACGGCGCTGTTGCCAGACGTTGCCGCCTTCCAGCGAAACACCGCTGTAGATGCCGTCGACCGCCTTGCCGCCGCCGCCCAGGCGGCGCCAGTACAGGAGCTTGGCAAGCCCCAGGTAATTGCCCTGCAGCGCGCCGCTGGCGTAGCCGGACAGGGAGGAAAATCCACCCAGCTGATAGCTGTCATAAAATGGCAGCTCGCTGCCCAGGCTGCTTGCCAGACGCGCGCCTATCATCCAGGTATCGTCCTGGCGAGTGAAAAACCGCGCGAACGCCAGTCCCGCCTTGTCATAGTCAGCATCGGCGCCCAGATGCCTGCGGTTGCCGACATAACCGAGGGACGCCTCCCCACCCTGCTTGGGAAAGTTGGTGTTGTCCAGTTGATCATAGCTGACGCTGATATGCATGCCGCCGCTTTCCGCCGCCACCCGCTGCAAACCGGTGGATCTTACCCGCGGTTCACCCCGCAGCCACTCGTGCTGCAGACCCAGCAGGAGCGCGCCGTACTGGGGGCCCAGCTGGCGCCCCAGCGACAGGTCGGCCAGGCCACCACGAACCTCGTATTGCACCGTATCGATGCCGGCGTCGATGTCGGTGACGAAACGTCGTACGCCCAGTCTGGCCTGGGCGAAATAGTAGTCGTTGTAACCCAGCGGTTGAAACAGTTCGCTGGTCAAACGCTGTTCGAAGCCGATCTGCACAGTGTTTTTCCATTCGCCGCCGTAACGGTTGAGCCGGGTGCGGTTCTGGCTGAGAGCGATCTGATAGCGGCTGTTACCATCGAAGTTGTCTTCGATGTTGAGGCCGAAACGCAGATAGTCCGGTCCCCAGGACTTGGCTACCGGCTGGTAAACCAGCTCGGTCAATCCGTCGCTTGAGTCGATGAAAAAGTTTACCTGCTCAAAGTCCCCCATGCCGTAAATCCGGCCGATATCCCGACTCAGAGCGGGCAGCGACAACACCGTGCCCGGGGTGATCGCAACCCGGCTTGCAATGGCGGCGGCGTCCGTGCCCGATCGATTGTCGATGCGCACCCGGTTGACGGCCAGCTCGAGGCGACGATAGACGCGCTGCCGCCGCAGATACGCCTGCCAGTCCTCTTCGCCGACGGCGTAGCGGCGCAGGGCATCGATCTGCCGGCGAGCGGCGGCTTCGCCCAGGGTCATGGCTTCGGCGGTTTTACTGAAGTCCAGGGTATCGATATGCGCAATCGACGGCGTCAACAGCACGTCGCCATCGGTCAGGGAGGCGATCTGTCGATCGGCATCACGGCGCGTCGCCATCAGCATGGCCTGGGAGGAAATCTCCAGCGCCGAATGCAGACTTTCCACCGGGGCGAATTTGCTGCCCACATCCACCGCGATCACCCGGTCGGCGCCCATGGCGCGTACCACGTCGACCGGTAGATTCTTGGCCATCGCCCCGTCGATCAGCAACCTGCCATCGATGGCCACCGGTGCGAATACCCCGGGCAGCGCGGCGCTGGCACGCATGGCGTCCGCCAGGTTACCGGCGGCCAGCGGCACCACCGCGCCATCGGCAAGATCGACGGCGACGGGACGAAACGGAATCGGCAATTGATCAAAGTCACGAATATGGGAGACGTGGAGGGTAAACCACTTGAGCAGCAGATTGAACTTCTGTCCCAGAATCAGGCCCGGCGGCGCGCGCAAGCCGCCATCGCGCCAGCCCAGTTCCAGTTTCACCAGGTAGTCGCCGTCGTCCTGCTTGCGCCGGTAGGAAAGCTCGCGGCGCGGTGGCTTGTCCTGCATGATGTCGTCCCAGTCCATGGCCGCCAGATGTTGTTCGATTTCGTCGGGGGACATGCCGGAAGCGTAGAGGCCGGCAACGATAGACCCCATGCTGGAGCCGGCAATGTAGTCCACCGGCACATGCAATTCTTCCAGAACCCGCAGGATACCCACATGGGCGGCGCCTTTGGCTCCACCGCCACCCAGGGCCAGACCGATTTTCAACCGTTCAGGCTTGGGCGTGGATGCGGCTTCGGACTGGGCCGTCAACGGCACTAACAACAACAGAAAAGGCAGCATGCGATGCAGCATGGGCAAGGGTCCCGGTAAAACGTTGCCAGGTACTCAATCCCGCCCTTGATCAATCATCACCACCAGGCCGAGGGCAGGATCACCAAAACAAAGATCCTCACCGGAGCCATTGCGAACTGCTTCCATCCGCAGGGCGGAAGGGTGGCGACCGGTGGCCAGCTGTGTACAACAACTGATAATGATACAAGAAAAGTTGCCAAAGTCAGATGTTTCGCAGCGAGTTGATGGATTTGTCACTGGTCCGCCAAATAGCCTGCCGGCAATTTGCACGAGAAAGCAAAAAGTATTCGAGCAAAACAGTGGTCCTCGGTGCCGGCACGATGCCTGTTCCACTGAACGCAGCGCAAAACATCGGTGAGTTCCCTATGCTGTCGCAGGGTGAGCGCCATGGTCATGGGGCTGCCTTGCGCGCAGGGCTGTGACACCCGCGGTTTTCTATTTGTTATCTGCTATTACCATAACTAAATAAAGAATTATGGCGGCAAGTTCTTAGGGGAGCGGCCCATTGCAATATTGGAGCCGGCCAGCATGAATTGAAGTTGCCGGCGGTGTTTTATACTTTGCAGCGAACTGGAATTAACGTTTCTAATGGTAAAGTATGCGGTTTTCACCATATTTTTGCGCCGCGCCCAGGGTGGGGGTTGCAGGGATACCCTGGTTTATGATTGCCGCTGCGAGCTTTTCTGGACTGACAGGTGAATACCGGTCTATGATTGGTCTGATTTCGGGTATAGTGACCCCTTTGTTGGCTGTAATCTCAACGCAAGCAAGCGAGTACGGGATGAAATGACCAGCGGATTATGCCGGATCTTTTCCCTTGCCATACCTCAAGTTATCGTCTCGGCGGGTCTGGCCCTGTTGCCCGTTTCCGCGACGGCGCTGGCGTCGGCGGACAGCACGGCCATTACCGCTGATGCGGCCGTCACCACTTCCGACATGGTCCTCACCGCCGCCGAACGCGCCTGGATCGCCGCCCATCCCCGTATCGTGTTTGCCGTTGACGGCAGTTGGGAGCCCATCGTACTGAAAAATCCCGATGGCAGCTATTCCGGTATCGATCTGGATTTCGTCGATCGCTTGAATAAGCTGCTGGGTACCCGCATCGTCATCGAAACCGGCAACTGGTCGGAGCTGGTGGAAAAGTTGAAGCACCGCCAGATCGACGGCCTGACGTCCTCCTCGGTGCAGGACGAGCGGCGTGCCTATGCCAACTTTACTGCGCCTTATGTTTCCTTCCAGAAATTCATCTATCTAAAGGATGCCGCCGGTTCGCGGAAATTTACCGCCGCAGATCTCGCGGGCAAACACATCACCTTCCAGGCCGGCAACCTGTTTGAGAAGAATTCCCTGGAGGCATATGCAGGCGTCGTGGCTATGGGCAAAACCACCCGCGATGAGCAGATTGCGGCCGTGCTGGCCGGGGAGGCGGATGGATTCGTCGGTGATTTCGCCTTCGATTACTGGCTGACGAAACAAGGTATCCGCTATTTCGAGCCCGTTGTGGCGCTGCGCGAACCCATTAACCTGGTTTATTCCATCCGCGAAGACTGGCCGGAACTGGCGGTAATCATTGACAAGGGCCTGCGGCGGATATCCGCGGATGAACGCATGCACATTGTCGACCGCTATCTGAGGGAAGAACCCAGGAAAATCAGCGTGATGGATGACTTCGCCCTGAGCGACGCCGAGGCGGTGTGGTTGCAGGGACGCCATCGGGTGCGAGTACGGATCGGCGACCAGCCGCCCTATATGTTCAAACAACCGGTACCTTCCGGCCTGGCGGTGGATTATCTCGACGCGGTGGCCAAGCGTTTCGGTTTTACCGTCGACTACGTGAACGACATCCTCGATTGGCCGACTGCAATGCAGGATATCAACGGTCCGCGACAAAGTTACGATATGTTGCTGTCCATGAGCAGCACCCCGGAACGGGAACGGGAGTTCGCCTTGACCAATGCGTTCCACGCCGTGCCCTGGGTGATATACACGCGCAAGGACAGCCCGTTTATCAGTGGTCTGGAGAGCCTGCGTGGTAAAACCTTGGCCCAGGAAAAAGGGTTCATTATCGTCGATAGGATACGCGCCGACTTTCCCGGGATTCAACTGCTGGAGGTGGCAAGCAGCGAGGATGCGCTGCGCGCGGTGGCCACTGGCAGGGCCGACGGCTATGTTGGCAATCTGGGCGTCGCCAGTTTTCTGATCAAGCGTGATGGCTTCGCCAATCTCGTGGTGGCGGCGCCCGCGCCGTTTGGTGACAACCAGCAGGCAATGGCGGTGCGCAAGGATTGGCCGGAACTGGTGTCGCTGATCAACAAAGGCATCAGCGCCATGCCGGCGGACCAGCGCAATCAACTGGCCGAAAAGTGGATGGCGGTGGAGGCGCGACCGCTGGTCGATTATACGCTGGTGTGGCAGGTGCTGATCGCCGCTACACTGCTGGTGCTGGTGTTCGTCTACTGGAATCGCAAACTGGCACGCGAAATAATTCATCGCCAGCGCATAGCCTCCGACCTGCAGACAGAAAAGGAGCGGGCGCAACGCTACCTCGATACGGCGCAGACTATCATGGTCGCACTGGACGTAAAGGGCACCGTTACCATGATCAATCGCGCTGGTTGCCGCCTGCTGGGGTACACGGAGGGGGAGCTGCTTGGTCGGAACTGGTTTGCCACTTGTCTGCCACAACCTGAAGGCATGGAAACGGCGTATCCCATGTTTCAGCAAATCATCAGCGGTGAAATCCCGGGGATGGACTATTTCGAAAACCGCATACGTCTTAAAAATGGCGATATACGCCTGTGTGCCTGGCATAACGCTTTTTTTCGCGACCGGGCCGACGCAGTTGTCGGTATCCTGAGTTCGGGGGAGGATATTACTGAACGCAAACAAGCCGAGGAGCGCCTGCGGGAGAGCGAAGAAAAACTTCGAGGTTTGTATGAATTGTCTCCGCTGGGCATTGCCCTGACCGATATGCGAGGAAAGTATCTCGATTTTAACGAATCATTTGCCAAAATCGGCGGCTATCCCGCATCTGAGTTGCGCGCACTGGATAACTGGGCGCTTACACCGCCCGAGTATGCGGAGCAGGAGGCGGCGCAACTGGCGTCCTTGTCCGCCAGCGGTCGTTATGGGCCTTGCGAAAAGGAATATCTGCGTAAAGACGGCAGTCGGGTATCGATACGTCTCAATGGTGTTCTCGTTACCGGTCATGACGGTCAGCGGTGCATCTGGTCGCTGGTAGAGGATATCACCCGTCAGAAATGTCATGAAGCGGAGCTGCAGCAGGCGAAGGAGTCCGCTGAACGGGCTAACCGGGCGAAATCGGAGTTTTTGTCGCGCATGAGCCATGAGCTGCGCACGCCGATGAACGCTATCCTCGGATTTTCGCAGTTGTTGAAATACGACCCCTCGCTGCAGGTGCAGCAACAGGAAAATATCGACGAGATTCTCAAAGCCGGTTTCCACCTCCTCGACTTGATCAACGAAGTACTCGACCTGGCACGTATCGAATCAGGCCGCATGACGCTAAATCTTGAACCCATCGAGATAACGATGCTGCTGCAGGAATGCGTGGGCCTGACGCAACCGCTGGCCAGCCAGCGGTGGGTTTCCCTGCAGGAAGCGACGGTCGCCAATGAATACCTGGTGCTGGCGGATCAAGTCCGTCTCCGGCAGGTGTTGCTCAATCTTCTGGCCAACGCCATCAAGTACAATCGGGAAGGCGGCACGGTAAAGCTGGAGATCACGGCACGCGACCAGGTGTTGCGCATCAACGTCATCGATACCGGCATGGGGATAGAGGCGGACGAGCTCGACCAAATTTTTCAACCGTTCAACCGGCTTGGAGTCCGGACCGTGGAAATCGAGGGCACCGGCATCGGCCTGTCCATCAGTCGCAGTCTGGTGGAGCTGATGGGTGGGCGTATAGGCGTGGAAAGCCAGCCGGGCGTCGGAAGCAGTTTCTGGATAGAACTGCCGATTACCACCTCGGCGGCCGCGCTGCCCATGGTTGCGCCGGTGGGCGGGGTAGAAGATTTGGCGATCCACGACGAAGGTAAGTGGACGGTGTTGTATATCGAAGACAACCCCGCGAATTTGAAACTGGTACAAAGTATTCTGTCGCTGCATCGACCCCAGATCAGGTTGCTGACCGCGGATCTGCCTGCGCCGGGACTGGCACTGGCTCGCCACAGTCGTCCGGATTTGATATTGCTTGACATCAATCTACCGGAAATGGATGGCTACCAGGTTCTGGCAAGACTGCGCTCCGAACCCATGCTGCGCCAGGTGCCGGTGATCGCCGTCACCGCCCGGGCCATGCCGCAGGATATAGAACGCGGACGCGAAGCGAGTTTTTCCGCCTATCTCACCAAACCGCTGGAAATAAGCAGTTTTCTCCAGGCCCTCGATCACTGTCTGGGGACCTTGGCCAGTCAGCGGGTGTCCGTCGTAGAACATTGAACCAGCTTTGCTGGCGTCATTGCTTAAACTTCCCCAGGAAAAAGGGGTTTGGCAAACAGACGATATCGTCTAAGATGTTTTGGTTTGACCCATACCGAGCATGCTATGAAATTCTGGCATGAATAACAAATGTCAAAGATCCTAATGAAAAGAAAAAGGGGCGAAATGACGGTGAATATTCAACGGAAGTCAGAAGCGGCGATTAAAATTGCAGCCGCGAGTTTTTAATATGTGGATTGTCGTTAAGCGGCTGTGGCGCGCCGAATATAAAACAAACCGTGTTGATGCCGGCCAAGGCCGGCGCAATGAAAGACTCGAGAAATATCGCAGTCGTCGGTTTCTCCGGTGATAAGGATCAAATTTTCACGCGGCAGCTGAATTCCTACGTCAGCAATATTCAGGTGAAGGATGCGCCATATTTTCAAGTAATAGACCACGCCGCTTTGACGTCCATCCTCCAGCAGCATTTCATTCAGCCCGCGGCCATCGTGCCCAACCCGGCCGTTGCGGCGGTGGTGCCCGACCCCGGGGAGGCCATCGCTGCCTTGGGGAAGCTGGCTGCAACCGCTCCCGGCATGTCAAAGCAAGCGCGTAAAGCCGCCAAAAATGCCGCCAAGCAGGCCGCTGCGGCAGCGCCGACAGCGCCGGAAATTCCCGTCGTCCCGTCCGTCATTGCCCCGGAATATATATTTCAGGTGGCGGATGCAGCAAAGCTCGGGCAGCTTGCCGGCGCGGATACGATTCTAAGCGGGGTCGTCACCTGGCCGGATGTCGCCATCGCCAAGAGTTCAGAGGAGAAAACCCGCTGTGCGGAGTATGAAAAACGCAGTTCGGATCGGGCCATGACCCCCGGCATTAAGGGCAGTAAATGCGTGCGCAATGAGAAATATGTCGTCGCCTGTACCACGCAAACCAGTGATATCGGTTTTTCCCTGAATGCGGTCAAGGTTTCGGCCAACACGGTCGCCTTTTCCAAAGATTACAAAGGCAAAGCGGAGCACAAATTCTGTGACGACGATCAGAATGCGAAAGCCCTCGATCCCATGGAGCTCTCCAATACGGCCATCGCCAGCGCGTTGAGTTTTCTGCGTCAGGATCTCGCGCCTTATACCGTAGAGATCACCATTCAATTGCTGGATAAAGACGAGAGCCAATTAGCCAGCAAGCCACAGGCGTTTCAGTTAATGAACAACGGTCTGCAATTCGCCAAAGACGGTCGCATGGACAGAGCCTGCGAGAACTTTGAAAACGCGAAGACCGAGTATGACCAATCTCCGGCGCTGCTCTACAATCTTGGCGTCTGCGCCGAAGTCATGAACGAACTAGGCCTGGCCAGCACTCTGTATCAGAAGGCTGATCGCCTGACCACCAAGAACAATAAAACCATCAGTATGGCATTGAACCGGATAAGTGAACGGATTGCGAAAGACGCTCAGCTGGAAACTCAGTTACGCTAGCTGATAATAGGATTTTTTAAAATGTTCGACCGCGGGTCAGCTCCTCAGGGAGCTGACCTTTTCTTTTATGGCTGATGCATGCAATGCCCAGCAGTCAATACGCGTATATTCCTGCATCCTTCCGATGGACTTTTTCTGGCATATTTTGCCAGCTGGCGCACATTTCCAGGGAATGCCCGCTACTGACGCATAAAGATTCCGTCAGGAATTCACGCAAACAACTTAATGCGGACCGGGATCTCACCGGCCAGGGTCCGCTGGGCAACCGTCCGTATCTACATTCGCAATGCAGAATATCAATGATATCAACTGCATACTCTAGTCATTTGTGGTGGTCGCATGAAAAAAAACCTATACGCCATTGTCAAGAGCGGACATCGGGAATACAAGCTCACTCCCGGCAAATCGATGCGCTATGCACCCCTGGAAGCCGGACCCGGGGATCCCTATCAATTCAGCCAGATCGTTAAAGTCGTCGTCGGCGACCAGGTCATTGTCGGTGATCCCTGTATCGAGGGCGCCTGCGTGCGGGCAACCGTGGTCGGGGATGAAAGAGAGCGAGGGACCATCATCTTTCGCTTGAAACGCCGCATTCAGTACCACCGCAAAAGCAAACACCGGCTGCGCTACACCCGGTTGAAAATCAATGAGATCGCGGTGGGTGATGCGGTTTTTAAAATTGACGATATCGATCCGCGGAAACTCAAAAGATTGGAAGCCGCGATGAAAAAAGCCGTGCGCTCCCCGGATCACCACAGTGCAATCAAGGCAGACACCCTGCCGTCGGCGGCGATTTTCAGCTCAGAATCCGCGGGCAAGTCCGTGGCGGAGCCGGTGAAAACGCCGCCGGCAAAGGTCGCGGAAATATCCACTCATGGTTCCGTACCGAAGCCCGTAATCAACGACGTGACAGCGACCGTGTCAGCAACCGGGAAAAAAGTTTTGGCCGAATCTAATGTGCCGGTGACAACAACGCCGGCGCAGGTAGAACCAAAACCGGTGAATTCTCCCGGGGTGAAATCCGGGCACAAAGAAGTGGCCGAAGTCTCGCCGGCATCGGCAAGTAATACCGCTACAGATGCAGGTCTCGCGAGGGTGCGGGTAAAAACGCCAACGCCGCGGGACGCGACAAAGTCTATTAACGGTCCAGGGGAGGAATTGCGGAGCAAAGCCACGACGGAAGCCGTGCCCGCGTCCGGGAAAAAAGCCGAGGCACGGAACGATGCCACGCCGCCGCCGTTGAAAACGGCGCCGACGGCAGCCGCGGCAAGACCTGAAAAGGACACCGTGGCGGTGCCCACGAGCAAAACCCCGGCCGAACCAGTGCTGGTTTCCGGCAAGAACGGCGTTGCGGATACGAAAACAGCCGTAAGCTCAGAACCTGCCCATGAGGCAATATCCGGAACGGCGCCAGCGATCGCGGTGGCATCGTCCGTCCCCGCGGCAGCGCCGTCGCGCGCAACGGCGCAAACTAGCGGCGAAAATATTCTTGGATCCGCGCCGGCACGGGAAAGCGCTGCCGTGCCCGCCAGGGCGATCGATGCCGCAAGGGCAAAACACAAGGATGTCACGCCCGCGAAAACCGTCGCCGCGAATGCATCGCCTTATTCCCAGCAAAGTGACGGGAAGAGCGGCCGCGCCAGGGCGTTGCTGGCATTGGTTGCGGCACTCATGGTGATCGGTATTCTCGGCCTGTGGTGGCACCAGGAGCCGACGGCGACGCCAGCGCCTATGGCACTGAGCAAGTCGGATCTCATGGAAACGCCCTTACGCGACACCCTGTCCGCGGAAAGCCCCAATTCGCCGATACAACCGCCTGACTGATTATTGGAGTATGCCCATGCTGCGTTTTCGCACTACGATAATTATTGCTATCAGCTGTGCGGTCCTGGTGGCGTGCGCCACCGGCAGCGGCGGTATTCGAAGCGCCGGCCTGTCCGAGTCCGACACCGTCGAACCCGCCACCGCCAGCACCGCCGGCACCGATACCTCTGCAGCCGGCACGTCTGAAATCAAGACGCCTGAAACCGGCAGCGCGTCTGAGCCAGGTGTTGCCGAGCCAGGCACCGTCGCGACTGGTGCTACCGAGTCCGGTATGTCCCGGTCTGGTACGGCCGAACCCGTAATTTCCAGGCAAAGCGCCGCCGTGCCAGATGCAGGCGCGTCCGTTACCGCCAAGTCAGAGACTGTCCAGCCAAGCGCTGACAAGCCCAGTGCCAGAAAACCCGACGCAGCTCAGACCAGCGACCACAAGGCAAGCGCCAACGATCCTGTTACCGCCAAACGCGGCAATACCGATAAGATTTCAGCCAAACCTGTTCCTGGCGAAGCCGGTAAAGCAAAATCCAGTACCGCCAAGTCAGATACCAGTAAAACTGCTATCGCCGATTCTCCAAATGCCCATTCGGATACGTCCCGGGAAGTAACGCGGAAGCAATCACCGGTAGCGACTGCCGGTGAAACGAAAGGCATCGCCACGCTCACTGCTGGAACGCCCCGGCCGAGCACTGCCGAGCCCTCACTCTTCAGGCCCGGCACTTCCGGTGAAGCGGTAAAGAAACAAGCGCCCGATACCGCCGGTGAGACCCAAGGCGCAGCTGCAAGCACTGAGCGGATGGCGAATCAGCCTGTGGCAGGGGCAACAGAGGTAAACAAGCATGCTTGCAAGATCATCGATGACGTCACGCAATGGATATTAGTTAAAGGGGAATGCAAGAACGGTTATGCCCAGGGTGAAGGTGAAGCGGTCAGCGTAGATCAAACGCGCCATTATATCGGTAATTTTAACAAAGGCGAATTTTCCGGCAGCGGTGTCTATACCTGGGGTGATGGCACCCGTTATCAGGGTGATTTTAGACATGGCGACAAGAACGGCAAGGGCACTATGCAATATCCCGACGGCAGTCGCTATACCGGGGAAATGGCCAACAATGTGTATCATGGCGACGGTGTTTATACAGAAAAGGATGGTTCAAAGTACAGCGGCCAGTTTCAGCATGGCCAGTATCACGGCAAGGGTGAATTCCTCTGGGCCAACGGCAATCGTTACACCGGCGCTTTTAGAAACGGTCAGATGGCCGGGCAGGGTCAGCTGAGCTACAGCAACGGCGAGAAATATGTCGGCGGTTTCGCCAATAATGAAATGAACGGCGAAGGCACTTACCTCTGGCCCAATGGCGATAAGTACACCGGTGGTTTCAAGGACGACAAGATCGATGGGACCGGCAGTTATGTCGAAGCAGATGGGTCCAACTATCGCGGCGAATTCAAGCAGGGCGTGAAGCACGGCTCGGGTACGCTGATCCGGGACGGCAAGGAAACTCCTCAGCAGTGGGTGGAAGGCACTAAAATCGAAGGCTGATTTACCGGTCTGTTTTGTGTTCCGCTGCCGGGACGTTGTTTCTATTTCAAATCTTGATTTAAACACCAGTGCGTGACTGCACAACGGGATCGCAGAAAGGTACGTGGTAGGGAAGGAGTTCCCGCCCGCTTTANNGGAAGGTGATTTGATGCTTGGTTCCGCCGCGAGTGTTGGCGTTTTGTTCCGGCGCATGCTTTACCCACCGATTGACATCACCCCACCGGACTGGTGCCCTGCACGCTGGATCGAATTCACCTGTTGAAACGCTATCTCCGGCCCCGGATCGATCCCCCTCGTACGGTGCGTTGTACGCACCGACCGATGCTAGCCATACAACCGATTCCTTAGCCCCGTCCGATGCACGATGGCGGTGACGATCTCCTCCACGGAAATATTCGTGGTGTCCAGGCTGGGAATGCCGTAGCGTTCGAACAGCTGCCGGGTGGCCAGGGTTTCCATTTCGCACTGCGCCAGGGAGGCGTAGCGGCTGCCGGGGCGGCGTTCGTTGCGGATCTGGTGCAGGCGCTGCGGGTCGATGCTGAGGCCGAACAGTTTTTTCTGGTGGGCCTTGAGCAGGGCCGGCAGGTCCTTGTCGTCCAGGTCGTCCTCGGTGATGGGATAGTTGGCGGCTTTCAAGCCGTAGTTCAATGCCAGGTACAGGCACACCGGCGTTTTGCCGCAGCGCGACACGCCGATGACGATGAGGTCGGCTTCGCCGTACTGCTTGCCCGACACGCCGTCGTCGTTGTTGACGGCGTAGTTGGTGGCGTCGATGCGTTCCTTGTAGGCGGTGTGGTTGCTGACGCCGTGGGTTTTACCCACGGCATGGCTGGAGGTGGCGCCCAGTTCCGCTTCCAGGGGGCTGATGAAGGCGTCGAACAGGTCGATGAGAAAGCCCTTGCTCTGGCGCATCATGCGCCGCACTTCCGGGTCCACCAGGGTGCTGAACAGCAGCGGGCGCACGCCGTCGCGGTCGGCGCGGTCGTTGATGGTCTGCACCACCTCCCAGGCCTTGTTAGTGGAATGAATGAAGGGGACGGTCATGCGGTCGAACTCCATGCCCTGGAACTGCGCCAGCAGCGAGTGGGCAATGGCTTCCACGGTGATGCCGGTGCCGTCGGACAAAAAAAATACGGCGCGTTTCATGATTTGCTGCCCTTGATCTGTTCGGCCAGGTACAGCCAGGTCTGCACCACGGTATCGGGGTTGAGGGAAATGCTGCTGATGCCCTGTTCCAGCAGCCACTGCGCCAGGTCCGGGTGATCCGACGGTCCCTGGCCGCAGATGCCCACATACNNGCCGATGGAGAAGCCGTCGAAGTGATCGAGAAACTCGTCGGCCTGCAGGGCGTTGGACGGGATCTCGCACATCATGATCACCCGCAGACCGTTGTCGCCGCGGCGCAGGCCGTTGGCCGCCAGCAGATCCACCACCGACTTGGCCTCCGCCACGGTGCGGGTGAAGGGGATCATGACTTCCACGTTGGTCAAGCCCATGACGTCGCGCACTTGCTTCAACGCCCGGCATTCCAGCTCGAAACAGGGGCCGAAGCTGGCGGAAACATAGCGCGAGGCGCCGCGAAAGCCGATCATCGGGTTTTCTTCGCTGGGTTCGTAGCGCTCGCCGCCCAGCAGATTGGCGTATTCGTTGGATTTGAAATCCGACATGCGCACGATCACCGGCTGCGGATAAAAAGCCGCCGCCAGGGTGGCAATGCCTTCCACCAGCTTCTCCACGTAAAACTCCACCGGCCCGCCATAGGCGGCGATGCGCTCGTTCACCTGCGCCTGCAGCTCCGGCGGCTGCTGGGCGAATTGCAGCAGCACCTGGGGATGAATGCCGATGGTGTTATTGATGATGAATTCCAGGCGCGCCAGGCCGATGCCGCGGTGGGGCAGGGTGGCGAATTGAAAGGCGCGTTCCGGGTTGCCCACGTTCATCATGATTTTCACCGGCAATTCGGGCATGCGGCCGGCGTCGGAGCGCTGCACTTCGAACGGCAGGCGGCCGCCGTAGATCTTACCCTCGTCGCCCTCGGCGCAGGACACCGTCAGTTCCTTCTCCTTCGCCAGCAGGGCGGTGGCGTTGCCGCAGCCGACCACGGCGGGGATGCCCAGCTCGCGGGCGATGATGGCNNGCCGCGGTTGGTGACGATGGCGGCCGCGCGCTTCATGATCGGCTCCCAGTCGGGATCGGTCATGTCGGTCACCAGCACATCGCCGGCCTGCACTTCGTGCATGCGCGCCACATCGGTGATCACCTTGGCCGGCCCTGCGCCGATGCGCTGGCCGATGGCGCGGCCGGTGACCAGCACCTTGCCGCTGCCGCGCAGGGTATAGCGCTCGATGCTGGCGCCGGTGTCGCGGCTCTGCACCGTTTCCGGTCGCGCCTGGACGATGAATAGTTGTTTGCTCGCGCCGTCCAGCGCCCATTCGATATCCATGGGCCGGCCGTAGTGTTGTTCGATGAGCAGGGCCTGGCGCGCCAGATCCTGCACCTGGGCGTCATCGATACAGAAGCGGTGGCGCTGCGGCGGGTCCACGGCGACGGTGCGGGTGCGTTGCAGGTGGCCGCCGTTTTCCTGGTAAATCATCTTTATGGCCTTTGCCCCCAGGCTGCGGCGCACGATGGCCGGGCGGCCGGCGCGCAGGGTCGGCTTGTGCACATAGAATTCATCGGGATTGACCGCGCCCTGTACCACGGTTTCTCCCAGGCCATAGGCGCCGGTGATGAACACCACGTCGGCGAAGCCCGATTCGGTGTCGATGGTGAACATGACGCCGCTGGCGCCGATGTCGCTGCGCACCATGCGCTGCACGCCGGCGGACAGGGCCACATCGGCGTGCACGAAATTGTGGTGCACGCGGTAAGCGATGGCGCGGTCGTTATACAGCGAGGCGAACACGTGTTTTACCGCCTGCAGCACCCCATCGCGGCCGACGATGTTGAGATAGGTTTCCTGCTGGCCNNTCCTCGGCGGTGGCGGAGGAGCGCACCGCCACCGCGCATTGGCCGGCATCGCCGAGCGCGGCGTAGGCAGCGCTGATCTCCTGTTGCAGATCGGCCGGCAGCGGCGTGTCCAGTATCCACTGGCGGATCTGCGCGCCGGCCGCCGCCAGGGCGGTGACATCCTCGATGTTCAGGGCATCGAGCAAGGCGTTGATGCGCTGGTCGAGCTTATTTTGTCCCAGGAAACGCCGGAAGGCTGCGGCGGTGGTAGCGAAGCCGCCGGGCACCCGCACGCCCAGTTTGCTCAGGTTGGCGATCATTTCCCCCAGGGAGGCGTTCTTGCCGCCGACCCGGCCCACATCGCCCATGCCCAGATGAAGAAAGTCGATGATATTACCGCTGTTCATGATGTACCTCGCGACGTTGCTGTCATTGCCCCCCCAGACCGGCGAAACCCATGAAGGCCAGCGACAGCATGCCGGCCAGCAGCAGGCCCAGGGCCGCGCCCTGGGAAATCCGGGGTACCGAAACCAGAGCCAGACGCGCGCGCATGCCGGCCATCAGCACCAGAGCCAGGGTGAATCCCAGACCGGCACCCAGACTGTAGGCCAGCGACTGCGGTAGATCGTACTCGCGCAGGGTTTGAAACAGGGCCAGACCGAGAATAGCGCAGTTGGTGGTGATCAGGGGCAGATAGATGCCGAGGGCGCGAAACAGGGTCGGACTGGTTTTCTTGACGAACATTTCCACCAGCTGCACGGCGGCGGCGATCACCACGATGTAGCTGATCAGGCGCAGAAACGGCAGGCCCAGCCACAACAGCAGGGCGTTGATGCCATAGGCGCAGAGGGAGCTGATCAGCATGACAAACGCGGTGGCCAGGCCCATGGGCAGAGCGGTGCGGATCTGGGTCGATACGCCGAGGAAGGGGCAGATGCCGAGAAACAGGGCGAGTACGAAGTTGTTGATCAACATGGCGTCGAGAAAAATACGCGGCAGGGCATCAGGCGCCATGGCGATGCACCTCCGCCACCGGTATCTTCACCCCCTGTTTGCGTTGGCGCCAGTTGAACAGCAGCAGCCAGCCGCCGAGCACGAAAAAGCCGCCGGGCGGCAGCAGCATGATCACCCAGGGGGCGAACTGCGGACCCAGCAGCGGGATGCCCAGCAGCGAGCCGCTGCCCAGCAGTTCGCGCACCGTGCCAAGGCAGAGCAGCGCCAGAGTAAACCCCAGACCGTTGCCGGCGGCGTTGATCATGCTGGCCAGGGGCGGATGGCGAGAGGCATAGGCCTCGGCGCGGCCGAGAATAATGCAGTTGACGACGATCAACTGGATGAAGGCGCCCAGAGCCTGGTACAGGCGCAGACTGATGGCCTGAATCAGATAATCGACGACGGTGACGAAGGTGGCGATGATGGCGATGTAGCAGGCGATGCGCACCGCCCGCGGAATGACATTGCGCAGCAGGGACACCAGGGCGCCGGAGCCGATGAGCACGAAGGTGGTAGCCAGGCCCATGGCCAGGGCATTGAGCACCGAGTTGCTCACCGCCAGGGTCGGGCACATGCCGAGCACGGTGACGAACACCGGGTTCTCGCGCCACAGGCCGGCGAGGAAGGTGTCGGCGGTGAGGGGCTGCTCAGTGTTCATGGGCGGCACCCTGTAATAAGGATATTTGGGCGTGCACGGCGGGCAACCAATGCTCGGTGCTGCGGGCGATGGCCTTGCCCACCGCCCGCGAGGAAATGGTGGCGCCGGCAATGGCATCGATTTCCCAGGCCTGCTGTCTGCGGCCGTGGCGCACGGTGACGATGGCATGGGCGGGCCGATTGCCGGCAGCGTCGAGGCGCGCATCCAGTTGATGAAAATTCTGCAGGAACGCCGCATCGCTTCCTATCCTGTCGCCCAGGCCCGGCGTTTCCAGCGATTGCAGCACCCGCATGCCGGTCACACAGGCACAGGCGATGTCGTAACTATAGAGCAGACTGACCACGCCCTGATAGCCGGCGGCGGCGCCGGGCAGCACCAGTCCTCGCAGCTGGCCGTCGCTGTCGTAACCGGCGTAGAGGCGATCGCCTTGATCCGCGACGGTGGCGGCGCGCAGGGTGTTGGTGGCGAGAACGAAATCGCGGCGCGTCTGCGCGCCCGGCAGGAGAGCGAACACCGCGGCGTCGATCGCCTGCTGGCGGTTGCGCTCGATGCGCGGCGCGGTCTGCTCGTAGGCGACAACGATGAGCACGCCGCTGACCAGGGCGATGAGGCCCAGGGCGCGGATCATGGGCAGGGAAGTTTGCTCCAGGGGCAGTGGCGTGTTCATGGCCGGCTCCGCGAATGACCGTAGACCCGCGGCGGGGTCAGTTGATCCAGGCCGGGGGCCAGGGCGTTGCCCAGCAGGATGGCGTACATCACGCCTTCGGGCAGGGCGCCGAACAGGCGGATGATCACGGTCAGCACGCCGATCAGCCCGCCGAACAGCCAGATTGCCCGCGGCGTCACCGGCGCGCCCACCGGATCGGTGGCCATGAACCAGGCGCCCAGCATCAGGCCGCCGGACCCCAGGACAAAGGCCGGCGTCGGATAAGCGCCCGGATCATAGAGATGGAATAGCCAGGCGCTGGCGCCGGCGCCCAGCAGCACCGCCAGCGGGATGCGCCAGTTGAGCATGCCGCGCAACGCCAGGTAGAGGCCGCACAACAGGATCAGCAACGTCGAGGTTTCCCCCAGGGAGCCGGCATGGGTGCCCAGCAGCAGGGTTTGCAGTGCGGTATCCGCATGATCGAACTTGAACTGGCCCAGGGGCGTGGCGCCGCTGATGGCGTCGGCCGCGGGCTGTTGCAGCGGCCAGGCCAGGGTGCCGGCAAAGGGCGTGGTGAAGCGTTCGGGCACCAGCGCCGGCTGCCAGCTGGTAATGGCGCCGGGAAACGCTGCCTGGACGAAAGCGCGGCCCAGCAGCGCCGGGTTGAAGATATTGTGCCCCAGGCCGCCGAACAGGGCTTTACCCAGCAGCATGGCGACCGCGCCGGCCACCGCACCCATCCACAGGGGGAAACCGGGCGGCAGGGTGAGAGCGAGCAACACCCCGCTGACCAGGGCACTGCCATCGGCCAGGGAGCCGGGCAGGGCGCCGGCGCGCTGCAGCAGATATTCACTGAGAACGCAGCTGAGCACGACGGTGATCAGCAGCAGCAGGGCGCTCAAGCCGAACAGATATACCGCCAGTGCGCACAGGGGCAGCAGGGCGTAGAGCACCTGACGCATGATACGCGCCACATCCAGGGGCGCATGCAGGTGCGGCGAACTGCGCAGGTGCAGCAACAGATTGCGCCGCGTCATGCCGCCCCCTGTTCGCGCAGCATCGCCTTGGCGATACGAAAGTATTGCACCAGGGGAATATTGGCGGGGCAGGTGTAGCTGCAACTGCCGCACTCGAAGCAATCCTGCAGATGATAATTGTCGGCCATGGCCGCGTATTCGCGGGCGGCGGCCAGCAGACCCAGTTGCATGGGATTCAGGTGCAGCGGACACGCCTGCAGGCAGCGGCCGCAGTGGATACAGGGATACAGCTGGCCCGCCTGTTGTTGCGCCAGGGTGTCCGCGGTCAATGCCAGGATGCCGGACACCGCCTTGGTCACCGGCACGTCCAGCGAAGCCACCGCCTGGCCCATCATCGGTCCGCCGACGATGATCTCGCCGGCGGCGCCGCGAAAGCCCAGACGGTCCAGCACATAGTCCATGGGCGTGCCCAGGGGCAGCAGATAATTGCCGGGCTTTGCGATGCCGGGACCGGAGATGGTGACCACGCGTTCGATCATGCCCTGGGTGCGGGGTAACAAGCGGCCGAGGCTGGCGACGGTGGCCGCGTTCTGCACCACGCAACCCACCTGGTGAGGAAAACCGCCGGACGGCACTTCGCGGCCAGTGAGCACCGTGATCAGCAGTTTTTCCGAGCCCTGGGGATACTTGCTGCGCACCGTGCGCACGGCGATGTCGGCGCCCGGCGGCAGACGGCCGGCGATGCGCGCGGCGGCGTCCCATTTGTTGTCTTCGATGCCGATCAGCACCCGCTGCGCGCCGCAGGCGCGGCGCACATAATCTATGCCGGCGAGCAGGTCGTCGGCCCACTCCAGCATCACCCGGTGATCGGTGGTCAGAAAGGGCTCGCATTCGCAGCCGTTGATGACCAGGGTATCGACCTGGCTGCCCTCGGGCACCGCCAGTTTCACATGGGTGGGAAAGGCGGCGCCGCCCAGGCCCACCATGCCGGTGTCCTGGATGGCGGCGATCAGTTGCGATGGATTCAACGGCGCCAGGTCGCGTTCCTGGCCGTAACGCACCCGCTGATCGTCGGCGGCGTAAACTTTGAGAACGATGCTCAGGGCCTTGGGACCGCGCGCCGATGGCATCAGGGTGATGTCTTCGATCACACCGGTGGCGGGGGCGTGCAGCGGCGCGGAAAAGAAACCGTCGGCGCTGGCGATGGGCTCGCCGCGCACCACTTCCTGGTGTTTGCGCACCCGAGGCAGGGCCGGTTTGCCGATGTGCTGGTTGAGCGGCAGGATCAGGCGCGGCGCGAAATCCAGGCGGCGGATGGGCTCGCCCTGGGTGGACTTCAATTCCGGCGGATGGATGCCGCGGGCAAAGGTATTGCGTTGCAGTCCGAACCAGGCCATGAGTCAGTGTCGTCCTGTGCGCTCGCTTATTGGTATTTTTCCGCCCGTTTTATCAACTTGTCCAGTCCGGGTTCGTTGGCGTCCCAGGGCGTGCCGGGGTGGATGATGCCGGCGGTGCATTTTTCCGCCGCCTTGACGATATCGCGAAACGGCCCGCCCCTGGGATTCTTCACATAGGCTTTCTTATCGGCATTGTAGGCGAAGATCTCCGGATTGCAATTGGTGCATTCATCGCAGGCGGTGCACTCCGGGGTGTCTATCCACGCCGGTTGAAATGCCGCGCTCGCCGCCGGCGCGGGCGCCGCGGCGGGCGTGGTGGTGGCCGGCGTGGCGACAACGGCGCCGGTGGTCAGCAGGGAGCCGACCTGGCCACCGGCGGCCATCTGCAACAGAGTGCTTGCCAACTGCTGCGCCATTTCCTGCCGCACCTGGTCGGTAATGCCGGCCACATCCACTTTGGCCGGCGGCGTGCCCTTGAGGGCGCGCAGCACCCGCCAGAAGTTGCGCCGCTCCAGGGTGGACTGCACCAGCTCATCGGTGATCAGCATGCGCACCAGGTGCCGCTCCTTGTCCACCGCCCAGATATAAGGATAACGATCGGCGCGGGCCTCGACGTCCAGTTCGAGGAAATCGGCCAGCGGGATCATGTCGTCGTTCCAGGTGGCGCGGGGCGCCAGGCGGAAATGCCGGCGGAAGCGGCCCTCGGTGACGGCGAAATCGGCGAAGGTCAGCGGTACGTCCAGACTGGCTTCCTTGCCATCGTCCGCCAGGTAGCGCAGGGTGTAGGTGGGCCAGTCGCGGTCGGGCTGCGGATTGCCGGCCAGGTCGATGCAGTCGGCCAGGGTGATACCCTTGCGCGGATTGAATTTGAACAGCGGATAGGCGCGGGATTCCACCGCCATTTTGCTTTGCAGCCAGGCGGCGTCGTCGCCGACGCCGTGTTCGGTGGAGCACACGGAATAGATGTTGAAGATCGCCGGCTGCGCGCTGTTGAGCCCTTCGATATAGCCCTCCAGCAGGTGCGTGACATTGTGGATGCCGCCCTGCAGCACGTAGGCGGTGCGGTGCGCCATGCCAATCAGGCTCATTTCCTTGCGCCGCTCCTCCTTGCCGTGGTGGGCGGCGCCGAACGGCGCCATGTCCGACACCTGGCCGCGGAAGCCGGAGGTGCAGGCCTGGCCGCCGGTGTTGGANNATGTCGTACATGGCGCCGTCGCCGCCGACGCAGGTCACCGGCGGGCACAGCAGCAGTTCCTCGTCGCTGAACTGGTGCCAGTCGAAGCGCTGGAAGAAGGCGTCATGCTCCTCGGGGCGGTAGGCGTTATTCAGCTCCAGCTGCGCCATGCGCACCGCCTTGAAACCATCGGCCATTTTCGCCATATGGCCCTCGAACACGCCCATGGCCACCGACGGCGAGTCCTGGAACAGATGGCTGGTCCAGGGGAAGGGATAGGGATTGTAAGGGTAGGTGGATCCCCACACCGAGGTGCAGCCGGTGGCGTTGACCATGCCCAGGCTGGCGCGGCCCTTGTGACTGGGGCCGGAGGCATAGCGCCAGCGCAGCATTTTGAGTTTTTCCAGAGTTTGCAGAGCGCGCGCCAGTTCCGCGCGGTCGAGCACGGTTTGCCGCTGTTCCTCCAGGCGGGCGGTCAGCGACGCCAGGGTCAGATCGCGCTGCGCATCGCCGCCCAGTGCATCGCGCAGAGCGGTGTCGTCCAGGTCCAGGCCGGCCACCATTTTCTGTTTGATGTGCCGTTCCAGATCGGCGATCAATTGTTCCAGCTGCGCCACGTGCTTGCGCACCCGCGGTTGCAGCAGGGCGGTGACGGTGGCGGTGAACAGGTGGATCACGGTTTTCTCGCCGCAACCGATGCAGGCGCCGTCGCCGCCGACCATGGATTCATAGGTGGCCTTGTCCAGCAGAATGGAATGCAGGGCACCTACCGCTTCGTCCAGATCGTCGACGCGCACATAGTCACGGGGCGTGGTCGGCAGTTCCTGCCAGAAATCCCATTGCTGGCGCAGGCGCGCCACCGCCGCGTCGTCCTGCGGCTCGCTGACCAGGGCGCCGTCGTCGCACACCGCCACGCATTCCATGCAGCCCTTGCAGGCATAGGGGTTGACGGTGATGGAAAACAGTGCGCCGCTGCCCTTGGCCTTTTTCTCCTTGACCTGATAGTAGGGTTTGGTGACGGCGAACTGGAAGTCGCCGAGAGCGGCGGTGAACAGAGCGAATTCCTTTTGCAGATGCTGACGGCTGTCCGGGTCGGCGGTTTCCGCCACGGTGGCGGCGATGGCCTGGTCCAGCAGCGCGCGCACGTCCGCTGCCTCGGGCGCGGCGTCGATCGCCGCCCGCAGTTTGCTTTCCACCGCGCGTACCGCCCGACGCAGCAGGCGCGTCGGCGTGCCGTGGGTTTCGATGTGAGTGATGACGGTATTGAAGGTGTCGCCCAGGGTGCTGACCAGGCCGGGCATGGCGCTGTCGGGGCAGACCACATAGCAATCGCCGCAGGCGGTGCATTTTTGCGGAATCCAGCGCGGATACTCGAAGCGCACCAGGGTCATGTCGCGGTACAGGCCGCTGGCAGCGGGGATCACGCTCAGGCCGATGAAGGGATCCACCAGGTTGTCGCCGCCCTGGCCACTGCTGTAGAAACTTGCGGTCTGTTCCCAGAAGCGGTGCAGGTCGCTGCGCTGATCGTCGCTGGCCGGCTGCTGCTTGAGCATCACCGGCAGATTAAGCGGCTGCTTCAGCGGCGCCACCGCCAGGTCCAGCGTCTTGTCGGTGATCTCCCGCACTTCCTCATAGCCGCGGCGCACCACCCGCATATTGTCCGCCACCACGTGCTCGCCTTTGGCGCCGAACTTGTGCCGCAATTGCTCTTCAATGGCGTTGAACAGGGTGGCTTCATCGAAGCCGACGCGGCTGCCGATATCGGAGGCGGCGAAAAACGCCCCCTGGAAGGCGATGCCCTGCATGCGGAACTGCAATTCCGCATCAGTGGCTTCGGCGCGGGCAATTTTGAAGGCGTCGATGAAAAACACGCGGATGTTGTTGTCGACGATGATCCGGCGCTTGGCAGCGGGGATCTGGTGCCACACCGCCGCCGGCTCGCTCTGGTCGCTCTGCATGACGAACAAGCCGTTTTTCGCCAGGCCGCTCAGCGGATCGGCGTGCAGGAACACATTGGGGTCCGGCGACAGCACCACGTCCACATGATGGTATTCGCTGTTGACCCGGATCGGTTGCGGCGCCGCCGACAGATAGTAGGTGGTCGGCTGGCCCTTC
>DKAS01000065.1 GCA_002448875.1 Proteobacteria bacterium UBA6920
CCATATTCGGCATATTGACGTCGCTGATGATCAGGTTCACCCGCTGCTGCGACAGCTTTCTCAAACCGTCCGCGCCATCACATGCCTCAACGACGTCGTATCCCGCCTCTTTGAGCGCAATCCCGACCACCTGGCGCAAGGATTCCGAATCGTCGACTATCAAGATCTTTTTGCCCATCGGGACATTCCCCCGTATCACCTGTTAGAAAAATTCAATCATATCCCCGTCGCCGGCACCGCTATCACCAGTATAGATACGGTGTTGCTCGACGGTGGTATACCCCGAGCGCAGCTTCTTCAACGCTTCCTGCTGGTCGAATACCGCGGTCGAGGAGGCAGCCAGATCGCGGCGAAAATCCGCAATCAATTTTTCATATTCCTGGTACGACTTGCATACATGCCCCAGAATCTGGCTAACCCGGTCCTGGAACTGCAGTGCCACGAGAATGCTGGCTATTTCCTTGCCTATACCTTCGCTTTCCTGCAGCAATATTCCTGAGGATTTGGCCAGACCATCGAGCACCAGATGCATATCGTCCATGACCGTCGCCACTACCTGTGCCGCTTCCGCTTCATACTTGCCATCCTGCTTTGCCGTTTCCAGCGCGCTTTCCACCGCTTCATCGATGGCGACGCTGATTTTGTCGACCATCGTCGAGATTTTCTTGCCGGTACTGCCGGACTGTATCGACAACGAGCGCACTTCGTCCGCCACTACCGAAAACCCCCGTCCCAACTCGCCTGCCCGCGCTGCTTCAATAGCCGCGTTCAGGGCCAGCAGGTTGGTTTGCGAAGCTATTCTCGCCACCGACTCCGCCATGTCCTTCAGGTCCTTGGTGTGAGCGCTCAAGCCGCTGATCGTTGCCACAATGACATCACGCGCCTGTAGACGGGTTTGAATGTCCTTCACCAGACTGTTAAGTTTTTCCCGACTGTTATTGACGATATTAGCCAGATTCCCCTGATCGCTGCCCGCCATGTTGGCCGCCGCGGCCCCCGCCGCCTGCGTGGCGACCTTCAAACGACTGTTCAATAGCGAAAATCGCTTCACCAGGTTGGAAATTTCGGTTTCGGTGATGGTTTTCGAGGTCATGATTTCCCGCCCCGACCAATCGAGAAGCTGCTGCGTGACGCCGGCGATCTGCTCGGTGTTGGCGTTCTGCTGACTAGTCGACGCAGGCAACATCGAAACCGCTGGCACCACCTGCGCTGCTTTTATATCCGACGATCTCGGCCTAGATCTGCTCTGCGCGTAGACGTGCAGCCCGGTTGCGGCCGCGAAAATGAGCACCCCCACAAGGCGCGACATTTCCATAGCACTGCCAGCCACCCACAGCGCGGCCAGAACGGCGGCGTAGTATGCGATATTTACCAGCATTTTCGATTCAATTTATTTTTCTTCACGGAATATCATTTTTTCCTGGGAATACACACTACCCAGACTGCGACCTGCGGATCTACACTAACTCCGTACGTCACTCTGATATCGGGAACACATAGACGGAAAAGAGGTAACCAATTGCAAACAATTCTTAAATCGGCTAAACCGCACGCTCACCGACGGCGGGAAAATCCACGCCGGAAAATTTATTTTTGAAATTGTTATTTTCTTAAAAAATAAACGTCGATCTATCTAAGTCGCTACCATAACTTACTGTTTCCGCCATAAACCTGATCATCCCCTGACCTGTCCCACCCCGGGCTGGGGGCGGAGCCACCAAAAACACAGCTGGCTTAGTTTAAGGCAGCGCTTAGTAACTCCCGGAATTTCCTCCCAATCCTGACCGGCCCGCCGCCGGCGCCAGACTGCCCGCAAGGCGAAAAATTGACAAACCCAGGCGCCGCCCGGTAAGGTAACGCATCTGCTACGGGTGTCCCGGAGGAATAAGCTTTTCTTCGGGATGAAACGGGAAGCCGGTGCGATAGGAGACCTTCCTGTCCATTCCGGCGCTGCCCCCGCAACGGTAAGCATGTCACGGCGAACCCTGAAGCCACTGCAATCGATGGTTGCGGGAAGGCGGTCCGCCCGGTGAACTCCACCGCATGCAAGCCCGGAGACCGGCCGGTAGCTGCGAATTGGCATTGCGGTGGGCGATGCGCGGAACAGCCGGTTTTTCCCGTCCTAAACTCCGTCCACACCCGCCTGCCGTCGCCAACCCTTTGCTTGAGGACGCGCCACGGGACACACAGCCGATGGACTCTTTTTCACCCCTGCCCCACGGCGGCCGTTTGCGCGCCGCCGCCGCGCGCTACGACATTCCCTTGTCGGACTGGTTGGATCTGTCCACTGGCATCAATCCCCGCGGCTGGCCGGTGCCGCCGCTGCCGCCGTCGGTCTGGACCCGTCTGCCGGAAGAGGACGACGGCCTGATGGACGCCGCCGCCCAGTATTATGGAACGCCGACGCTGCTGCCGGTGGCCGGTTCGCAAGCGGCAATTCAAGCCCTGCCCGGGCTGCGCCCCGCCGGCCGGATCGGCGTGCTGCACCCCGGATACGCGGAGCATGCGCAGGCCTGGCGGCGAGCGGGCCACCATGTCATCCCGCTGGCGGCGTCGCAAATCGACCGACAGCTGGCGCAGCTGGATGTACTGGTGCTGATTCACCCCAACAATCCCGGCGGCGAGCGTTTCAGCCGCGACCAGCTGCTGGCCTGGCATGGCCAGCTCGCCGGCCGCGGCGGCTGGCTGCTGGTGGATGAGGCCTTCATGGATACCACGCCGCAACACAGCCTGGCTGTGTCCAGCCCGCGTCCGGGGCTGATCATCCTGCGCTCCCTGGGCAAGTTTTTCGGCCTGGCCGGCGCGCGCGTGGGTTTCGTCCTGGCCGAGCAAGATCTGCTGCAGCGCCTGCTGGCGCAACTGGGGCCCTGGACCCTCGCCCATCCCAGCCGCCAGGTGGCCACTCTGGCGCTGGCGGACCTTGCCTGGCAGCAGGCCGCCCGCCGGCAATTGAGCGAAGACGGCGTCCGCCTGCAGACTTTGTTGTGCCGGCATGGCCTGGTGCCCAACGGCGGTTGCGCGTTGTTTCAATGGGTGGTCACGGACGATGCGCCGCGCCTGCATCAGGCGCTGGCGCGGCAGGGCATCCTGACCCGCCTGTTCGAGGCCGGCGGCAATCTGCCGGCACCGCCGCCCAGCCTGCGCTTCGGCCTGCCGGTGGGCGAGCCCCAATGGCAGCGGCTGGACCAGGCGCTGGCCGGCGTCACGGTTGGCGAAGCGCGGGAAACGCCATGTCTGATTTAGCTTTCACCCGGGCGGGCGGCGACACACTGCGTGGCGCACTGATGATTCAAGGCACCACCTCCGATGCCGGCAAGAGCGCCATGGTCGCCGGCCTGTGCCGGGTGCTGGTACGGCGCGGTGTGGCGGTGGCACCGTTCAAACCGCAGAACATGGCGCTCAACAGCGCGGTCACCGCCAACGGCGGCGAGATCGGTCGCGCCCAGGCGGTGCAGGCCCAGGCCTGCGGTCTGGCACCGCATACCGATATGAACCCGATACTGCTCAAGCCCACCACCGATGCTGGCGCTCAGGTGATCGTGCATGGCAAGGCGGTCGGCAATATGCATGCCCGCGATTACTACGCGTACAAACGCAGCGCCTGGCCGGCAGTGCAGGCCTCCTACGCGCGGCTGCGCGCCGCCTACGACGCCGTCATCGTCGAAGGCGCGGGCTCGCCGGCGGAGATCAATCTGCGCGAAAACGATATCGCCAACATGGGATTCGCCGAAGCGGTGGACTGTCCGGTGGTGCTGATCGCCGACATCGATCGCGGTGGCGTGTTTGCCCACCTGGTGGGCACCCTGGCGCTGCTGCGCCCCAGCGAACAGCAGCGCGTCGCCGGTTTCATCATCAATCGTTTTCGCGGCGACCTGGCCCTGCTGCAACCGGGGCTGGACTGGCTGCAGACCCATACCGGCAAGCCGGTGCTGGGGGTACTGCCCTATCTGCACGGTCTGCATCTGGAAGCGGAGGACGCCCTGCCCGCCACCGCCCACAGCGCGCGTCCGGCGGCGCTGCGCGTCATCGTTCCGGCCCTGCCACGCATCAGCAATCACACCGATTTCGATCCCTTGCGTCTGCACCCGCAAGTGGATCTGCGCTTCATCCGCGCCGGTGAAACCCCGCCGGGCGCCGATCTCATCATTCTGCCCGGCTCCAAGGCGGTGCGCGCCGACCTGGACTGGCTGCGGCAACAGGGCTGGGAAGCGGTGATCCAGCGTCACTTGCGCTACGGCGGCAAGCTGCTGGGCTTGTGCGGCGGCCTGCAAATGCTGGGCAGCGCTATTCATGATCCGCTGGGCGTGGAAGGGCCGGCCGGCAGCAGCCCCGGTCTGGGCCTGTTGCAACTGGAAACGACACTGCAGGCGGAAAAGCATTTGCGCAACGTACGCGGACAACTGCTGCCCGACGCGGTACCGCTGTGGGGCTACGAAATTCACGCCGGCGTCTGCCACGGCGCCGCCCTGGAGCGTCCGGCGGTGCAACTGGAACACGGCGCCGACGGCGCCCGCAGCGCCGACGACCAGATCATCGGCACCTATGTCCACGGTCTGTTTGAATCGCCGGACGCATGCGACGCTCTGCTGCGCTGGGCGGGACTGACGCCAACCCAACGCTACGATTACCCCGCCCAGCGCGCGGCGGCCATCGATCGGCTGGCCGACGCCATCGAACAGCATTGCGATCTCGACGCCTTGCTGCGTCTGCTGGCGCCGTCGCCGGCCGGCGAGGCCGTATCATGAAAACCCTGGTACTCGGCGGCGTACGCTCCGGCAAAAGCCGGCTGGCGGAAAACATGGCGGCGGATTTCGCCGGCCCCGTGACCTATATCGCTACCGCCCACGCCGGCAACGACGCGGCGCTGGCGCAGCGTATCGCTGCTCATCGCGCGCGCCGCCCCGCCCACTGGCAACTGGTGGAAGAACCGCGAGCGCTGGCCGCCTGCCTGCGCGATCACGGCGTGCCGGGCCGCTGTCTGCTGGTGGATTGCCTGACCCTGTGGCTGACCAATCTGTTGCTGAGCGAAAACCGCGATCTGCTGCGGCGGGAAACCGCGGCGCTTCTGCAGGCACTGCCCGAGATAAGCGCCGACATCATTTTCGTCAGCAACGAATCCAGCCTCGGTGTCACGCCCCTGGGCGCATTGACCCGGGACTATCTGGACGCCGCCGGCGCCCTGCACCAAACACTGGCCGAGCAATGCGACCGCGTCATGCTGGTAGTTGCCGGTTTGCCCTTCACCCTCAAAGGAGTCACCCCATGAGCGAAACCATGGACTGGCTGCGGGTCCCCGCCGCCACGATCGACGAACAGGCCCGCGCGGCGGCCGCTGCCCGCCAGAACGTACTGACCAAGCCCGCCGGTTCCCTCGGCCGGCTGGAAGACATCGCCATTACCCTCGCCGGCCTGCAAGGCAGCGATAGACCGCGGGTGGACAAGGTGCACATCACGGTTTTCGCCGGTGACCATGGCGTTGCGGCCGAAGGCATCTCGGCCTTCCCGCAGGCGGTGACCGCCGCCATGGTAAAGAATTTCATTGGCGGCGGCGCCGCCATCAGCGTGCTGGCGCGCAGCCTGGATGCCTGCCTGGAAGTCATCAATCTGGGCACGGTGGAAGAAACCGGACCCATAGACAAAGTCAAAGACTATAACCTGGGCCCCGGCACCCAGAACTTCGTCAAGGAAGCAGCAATGAACGAGCATCAGCTGGCGCGCGCCCTGCACGCCGGCCGCCACGCGGTGGAGCGCGCCCGCCTCGCCGGGGCCGATCTGTTCATCGGCGGCGNNCCGCCACCGCCGTTGCCTGTGCCATGCTGGACCAGGTGCCGGAACAGATCGCCGGTCCGGGTACCGGCCTGGACAGTAAGGGCGTAGCGCACAAAGCAGCGGTGATTCGCCAGGCCTTGAATCTGCACCTGCATCAGATCGCCACGCCGCTGGACGCCTTGCGCCGCCTGGGCGGTTTCGAAATCGCGGCGCTGGCCGGCAGCTACCTGGCCTGCGCGCAAATCGGCCTGCCGGCGCTGGTCGACGGTTTCATCGCCACCGGCGCCGCCCTCGCCGCCGTGCGCCTCAATCCCGCCATCGCACCCTGGCTGCTCTATTCCCACGCCTCCGCTGAACCGGGGCATCGCGCCATGCTGGCGGAATTGCAGGCGCAACCGCTGCTGAACCTGGGCATGCGCCTGGGCGAAGGCAGCGGCGCGGCGGTCACGGTACCGCTGCTGCGTCTGGCCTGCGCTCTGCACAACAATATGGCGACCTTCGCCGATGCCGGTGTACAGGAAAAAATTTCGTGAGCGAAATCTGCCTGCTGCGCCACGGCGCGGTGCAGGGCGGCGCCTGCTTTCGCGGCAGCACCGATGACGAGCTGAGTTGCAGCGGCTGGCGGCAGATGTGGCGGGCTACCCGGCGGCAGGGGCCCTGGGATCGTATCATCAGCTCGCCGCTGCGCCGTTGCGCGCGCTTCGCCACCCGCCTGGCGCGCCGCCTCGATCTGCCCCTGCACTGCGACCCGCGCCTGCGGGAAATGCATTTCGGCGCCTGGGAAGGCAAGACCGCGGCGCAGCTGCTGGCCAGCGATGCGCCGGCGCTGCAGGCGTTCTGGTCCGATCCGCAGCGTTTCCCGCCGCCGCAGGCCGAATCCCTGGACGAGTTCGCCCGCCGCGTCGACCAATGCTGGCAGGATCTGCAGGCAATGTATGCCGGCCAGCGCCTGCTCTGCATCACCCATGGCGGCGTCATTCGTGTGTTGTTGTGCCGGCAGCAGGGCCTGCCGCTGCAACATACGCTGCAGTTCGATGTTGCTTATGGCGAACTGATCACCCTGCGCACTGAGCCTACCCCGGCCGCAATCGCCGCCGGAGCTTGAGCGCGTGCGTCCCTTCCTCATCGCCCTGCAGTTTCTCAGCATCTTGCCGCTGCCCTTGCGGCGGGCACCGACGGACGACGAACTCGGACGCTCGGTGCTTTTCTATCCGCTGGTGGGCCTGGTTCTGGGATCGCTGCTGTATGCCGGCGCTGCGGTCAGCGCCGGCTGGCCGCTGGAATTGCGTGCCGCCCTGCTGCTCACCCTGTGGGTGGCCCTGACCGGCGCCTTGCACCTGGACGGACTGGCCGATTGCGCCGACGCCTGGGTCGCGGGCCGCGGTGACCGGGAAAAAACCCTGGCGGTGATGAAGGACCCGCGTGCCGGCCCGATGGCGGTGGTGGCGCTGTTGCTGGCCCTGCTGCTGAAATTCACCGCGCTGCTGGCCCTGTTGCGCCAGCAACAGGCAGCGCTGCTGCTGGCAACGCCGCTGCTGGGTCGCAGCGCCCTGCTGCTGTTATTGCTGAGCGTGCCCTATGTGCGTCCGCAGGGTCTGGGCAGTGCGCTGGCGCGGCAGCTGCCGCGCACGCCGGCGATGCTGGTGCTGGCCTTATGCGCGCTGGCCCTGCTGCTGTGGCCGCAGCTGCACGCCACACGCATGCTGCTGGCGGCGCTGTTGACGACACTGCTGCTGCGCGCCCTGATGCTGCAGCGCATCGGCGGCGCCACCGGCGATACCCTGGGCGCGACCCTGGAGCTGGTGGAGATCACCGTCCTGGGCTGCGCTGTGCTGTAAGTTACGTTGTCCGCACCGTATTGCGTCGAAGAACAATCGCGAATTTGCGGCATCGGAGCACGATGGCGATATCCAGCCTACCCTGCCAAGCCGCGCAGAAGTTTGTTACACGACCATGACAATCACAAAGATAACCCGGGTTGCCATCATTTCTGACACAGGATCGAAACGAGTTAATCCTGACAATCTTCCGCATTCGTCGGCCAACAAATCACCTCCGTAGTGAAATCGCGCGGACCTGTCGCGCGCAATGATGTCGTTTCCTGCAATATAATCATGCAAGAATTTCTTTATCCTGGCATAGCAAACATTCGCAGGAAAATGCGCAAGAATTGCAAATTGACAGTGATTTCAGCGATGGGCAAACTGCGCCCGTCATCAGCATGACGATCAGGATCATTGTCAAAAAGGAGAAGTAACGTGAGAAAAATGAGCATGGCAAGCATTGCCGTAATTGGCATGGCGTGTTTCAGCAATGGTTACGCGGCAACCGATTTCAACTGCCCGAGCGCGGCGAAAGCGGCAATGGATGCGCAGTTTCTCAGCACGGTCGACGGCGTGCCCACCAGTGACCTCACCCAGTGCCTGGGCGTGCGCAGTGAAATCAAAGTCGCGGTCAACGTCAGCGGCGCCGCGATCAATGCCAAGAACGGCATCAATCAGCAGATCAACAATGTCAAGAACATGGTGGAGAACTATGAAAGCGTTTATGGCCTGACCCAGGGCAATACCGGCTATCAGATCGCCGTCATCGTCCACGGCAGCGCTGGTAAGTTCCTGCTGACCCCGGCCGTCTATGACGCGAAGAACCCCGGCGATATCGGCGGCAACGTCGCCACCACCAACGCCGTGAACTTTCTCCTGTCCAAGGGCGTGAAAGTGTACATGTGTCAAAACACCATGCGCAGCAACGGCTACGTCACCGCCGATATCACCCCGGGCGTGAAGGAAGTCCCGTCGGGTGTTACCGCGGTCGCTGACTTCGGCATGCGCCAGTGGGTGGTAATGACTCCCTGAGTCGGTTTCGACCCGCGAATAAAGCCCCGCAACTGCGGGGCTTTTTTTTTGAACTAATCGTTCCCGTGGTGGCGGTTGCACCGCATCTCGCCTGCCATCACGCGCCAGACCGCGCCCGCCCAGAGGTTCAACGGCTCGCGCCGTGCGGCCGGAAACCCGCCTCGGGTCGCAGCAACCACGCGTGCACCAGGCCATCGAGCAATTCATGGCGCCACTTTTTCAGCCCTGCGATATTCACTTCTTGCAGATCGACGGCCCGGGCCGGCTCGCGCGTCGCCGCCCACAGATAGAGAAACCAGGCGCCCCGTCCCAGCGGCCGCCGCGCACGCAAGGTTTGCGCCGCGCGCAGGGTCATCCGTGCGCTGGGCTCGACGATGAGTAAAGTGCCGCCGGGGTTTACGCACGCCAGCAACATCGCCAGCGCGTTGTGCCTGTCGTCCAGCACCGCGAGCAGCGACGCCGCGGACACCACATCGGCTTTTTCACCGGCGGCGGCACCCGCCAGATCCTGCACCGCGAACTGCGTGGCCGCGCCCATACGACGGGCGTTGGCGGTGGCACGCCGCACCATGGCCGGATCGGTATCCACGCCCCGGGCCCGATAGCCGTGCGCGGCCGCACAACGCGCCACCAGGCCAGGACCGCAGCCCACATCCAGCCAGGTACGCCCCTCGCCACGCGGCAGCAGTTCGACCGCCTGCTGGTGCAGAGCGGAATAAAATTCCGCGGCCTGTAAGCGGGAAAACAGTGCAGCGGAAAACGCACTCATGCCCTGCTCCCTGTCGTAACCGGAAGGGGAAAGCGCGTCAGCAGGACGGCGACGAACAGCAGCGGCAGAAAGGCGGCTGTGGTCACCTGCGCCAGGGTGACCGAGCCGGCCGCCAGGTATTTCACGGTAACCAGCCAGTCTATCGCTTGAATCGCGATCATGGCCGCGATCCAGCTGCGCATCGCCGCGGGATTACGCGCCGCCACCCACATGCCGTAGCCGAACCCGAGAAAGCGCGCTGCCATCATGCCAAACATCCAGTTCACCCAGGCGGGCGCGACGGGCAAATCGAGCACCCGGCTGCTGCTTTCCGGCGCGAACAGAAAGGCCGTGCCCAGCAGTACCTGCACCAGGGCGATAAAACGCAAGGTAAAAACGAGTAATTTCGAGCTTGCTGAAGGCATACGTCCGACTCCTGTCGTCTATGGTTAAGTGGCCTCAATCTAGCGCCTTTACTTTCCAAAGGGAAGTAATTACCATCTGGTAAGTTTTGGGTTTTTTAGCGGCGGAAAGCACTGAATGAGTAAAAAAGAATCTATTACGACACGCAAAGCGGACCCCTGCGCCGGCTCCTGCCCGGTGGGGCGGGCGGCGCAGATTCTTGACGGGCGCTGGACCACACGCATTGTGCGCGACCTGCTGCCCGGTCGTCGGCGCTACTCCGAGCTGCTGCGTTCATTGGCAGGCATCAGTCCGAAAGTACTGTCGGCGCGTTTGCATTTTCTGGAAGAGGAAGGAGTGGTCAGCAAAACCACGTATCCTGAAGTGCCCCCGCGCACGGAATACGAACTCACCGCCAGAGGCTATCGCCTGCAGCCTGTCATCGCCGCTATGGCCGCCTTCGGCCAGAGCCTGGAGGATTGAAATAAAAAAGGCCTCCAGAGAGGCCTTTTTGTCGCGGCGAGTTATCCGCTCGGCAGGCGATGGTCGCGCTGCCTCTACGTTCACCGGCTAGTCCTTGGACGAACCGTGCTGCTCGCGGCGGCTACCGTGCCTATGTACGTTTTTGATGGATCCGAACCCCCTTGCCCAGGTGGGATGGGCGCTGAGAGTCAGGATGGCCGGGGCGACGTAGCTGGCTTTCTTGAGAAAGTCGCGCCGCGAATTATTGCGCGTGCTCATGGGTTGTTTCCTCACTTGTCTATTTGTCGGTAGTTTTAGCGGAACCACGCTGAAAATAGCCGTCAGGTGTAGCAGCGGCTTGACCTATATAGTCTGAAGAATATTTAAGTTTAAGCAATGACATTAGTTGCCTTGCGGTCACGAAATTTTTTAATCGTCAGCAACAGCAAGCGCAATCAGTCCGAACGACGACAGGACTAATCCAGCCATCGGTGACCGGTAGCGAGTTATTCGCCGGCGGGAGGGGATAGAACGGACTTGAGCAGGCGCAGCGAAGCGGCGAGATTGGCCGTGGTCAGTTCATAGCACCGGCAGACGCTCATCAACGAAACCACGGTCTGCAGGCTGACGCTGCCCAGGTCGTTGAGCAACAAAGCCTGGCTGAATATCCGGGCACTGGCCTGCGCCAGAGAGACGGGCCGCAACTGCGGTTCATGGGCGGCGGGGTCGTAACGCAGGAAAAAGGCGCTGTGCAGGGGCACGGACCGGCCCACGGTCAGGGACGGCAGGGAGATGACCGGAACATGGATGGATTTCGGCGTACGCAGAATGGCGGTAGGCAGGGTATAGGGCGCCGGCGGCTCGCGCCGCAGCCACAATGCCCGCGGATAGGGTTCGATCCGGCCGGTGCGCAGATTGATCGGCGCATGTTCGTCGCTCAGATAGGCAAAACCATGGTGCAATGCGGCCCAGGTCGTAGTGGACTTACCCGCCCCGGAGGGAGCCACCAGCAGAATGCCCTGGCCGGCGAATTCCAGCGCGGCCGCATGGACGAACAGCAGATCCGGCCGCTGGCGCTGCACCGCCAGGGTAATGATCTTATCGAGGTAAAACAGAACGTCGTAGATATCCTCACACGCGGTGGCGACCCCATCGCTGTCCGTCAGCAGGTAACCGCGGACCGTGGACCGCCGCAGGCGCAGGCGTATTTGCGAACCGGTCGGCGCCATCTGCACCAGCGCGTCGTAGGCCAGCAGCAGAGCCCTGGCCAGGGAACGATCCTCGCATTCTATGGCAATGGTCTGATCCAACAGGCTCAAATAAATGCCGTCGGCGCTGACCCAGTGCCGAGGATCGCTGCGTAACGCGGATATCAACGCATTTTCCACCGCTGCACCCTTCCCCTGATTTTATTGTTTTGTCGACAGCTGCCCATTCCAGCCCAGCCGTCCCTTGCCATCGCGGCGCCTGCGCCACGACTCACTATGGAACGTCTGCCAGGGCAAAAGCAACTGCCCCCCAGCTGGCGTCCGCCTTTCAATCGTCAAAGACGGCGCCGCATCCCATTATTATGTAAAATTATCGCGCTCGGACAAAAGAGGATAACCCTGTATTTTTACAGCAGAATCGACGATAAGCCTGGAGTGGCTGAGCAGGAACAGTTATATGGATATAGGGAGAACACGGGGCGCGCCGCAGCCGCCCCGCGCGAATTCGGTTTACATTACCGTGAGGTGCTCGGCCTTGAAGTCACCGATGATAATAGTGACCAGGTCACCGGCTTTGACGTAGCCGCCGGGGTTACCGAAGATGAAGTAGTAATTACCACCGGCTTTGGGAAATTTGGGCGCGGACCGCAGCGCGCCGATCTTGGGCGAAAACGGCACCGCGAACTTGCTGCCGGTTTTCTCCTGCACGACATAGGGGTCCAGCTTGTGGTCCATGAGCGGCATCACCTTGTCGGTATCGAGAACGGTGAATTTGAAATTCATCATGTAGTTGGCGGCCGACAGGCGGATGCTGTCGATCTTGATGCCGTAGGCCTTTTCCATGTCGGTGCGCGCGTCCGCCGCCTCGGCTTCAGCCGCCGTCTGTGGTTTCGGCGCGCCGCCGGCACAACCATACAGGCCGCCGGCCAGCAGCATAAGAACAGACAGGGAAATATATCGCATAAAACTCGGCATTTTTCTTTCTCCGGATTTCATTTGGCCGCAAAATCATCGCACCAGCCCGGACGGACCCGGTGGCTTGAGATACAGCTGCCTGAACAGGGTTAAATCCGCGGTATTCACCACGCCGCCGCTGCCATTGAGATCGGCAACCGGATTGACCGTCAGATAGGCTTGCCTGAACAAAGTATAATCCGCCGTGTTAACCACGCCGCCGCTGTTATTGAGATCGGCATCGCAGAGGTTGCCGTAGCCGTCGCCATCCGCATCGTACTGGCTGGGATTGGCTACCAGCACGCAGTTATCCAGGCCATCGACGACTCCGTCGCCATCGGTATCCACATTCAGCGCATAATAGGATCCCTGCGCATCGACCAGACCATAGCCGGAATCGCTGTCCACGCCGGGATTGAGGATATCCAGCGCGGTAGTGTTAATGGCGGTTTCCTTTTCCGTCACCGTGACCGTCGACAGCGCCCCGCGCAGCAGCGCCATGATGCCCGCCACATGCGGAGCGGCCATGGAGGTTCCGACCCCGTAGATATAAGCATTGGGAAATACGCCGCCGGAGGTCAACGCGGCCATTTTTACGTTCACGCCCGGCGCCACCACATGGGGGAAAACCAGGCCACCGCAGGCGCTGGGACCGCGGCTGCTGAAGGAGCCGATCGCCACGTTTTGATCGACGGCGCCGACGGAATATGCATTGGTGTAGTTGCCGGGACTGACCGAGGTCGCCGGACTGGGGCCGGAATTACCGGCGGCGTACACCATGGCGATGCCCGCTGCCTTGAGCACCGCCACATCGCTGAAGAAAGTGGTGTCGCAGACATTGGGCGCGGTAAACGACCAGGAGCCGTTGACCACGTCGGGAGCGTCATCGGTGGATGGATTTCCGTCCGGATCGAGCATCCACTGAAATGCATTGTGAAACGCCAGTACCGTACCGGTACCGGCATCATTGAAAATCTTGGCGGCGATCCACTTGGCCCCGGGCGCCACGCCAATGTTGGTGCCACCGGTATTGCTGCCAACCATAATGCTCATCACCCCGGTACCGTGGCCATTGCCATCGTAAGGTGTCGCATGCTGGCCATAGGGATCGTACCAGCTGTTATTGCCGCCGCGATAACTGGGTACCAGATCGGCGTGCTGCGCATCGACCCCGGTATCCATGGAGGCCACGACCGCGCCCTGACCGGTATAACCCAGCGACCACACCGTGCTGGCCTTGAGCAGATTAAGGTTCCATTCCGAAGGCGCCTGGGTGGCGGGCAAGGGCGCCGCCAGGGTCGTTACCGCGTTGAGATCGATGGTATCAACCTGGGGTTGACTGGCGATGAAATTGACCAGAGAAACGGGCACATCCGCTGCCAGTCCATTGATGATCCACAGGGGAGTCACATCGATGCCACGGGCGGCGAGCACCTTGAGCACCGGCGCATTGTTCAAACCGGCCGTAGTCTTGAGGTCCGCAATCAACTTGGCGCGCAGCGCGGCCACGGCCAGGCCGGGATTGGCGGAACGAAAATTAGCGAGATTCAGCGAATTCTTCAGGGTAACAATGATGCTGACCGAGGCGTTGCCGGGCAGACCACCGAGTTCCTGCTGCAGCCGGGGCGTCAGCGTCCCGGCAAAAGAAAGAGCCGCCGGGATGAAAAAAAGTATGATTACAGCGAATACCTTTCTCACCCTGGCGACTCCTACGATCTTCAAACTCTTTACTTGCACCGCTGACTCGTTGCCGCAAACTGCGGATTCACCCACACGCCATCTACCGTTGTCTCTCAAACAGTGGACGGTCCGCCTTGCGGCACGGTCAGCGTTGCAAAACCGCCTGAATTTAGGCGGCTACCGCCTGCTTGCGACGGGACATGCCCATCAGGCCAACCAGGGCGGAACCCAGCAACCACAGAGCGGGCGGCAGGGGAACCGGATTGACCGGAGTGACCACCGCTACATTGGCGGACAGATAAGTGGGGCTGATCTGGCCAGATTGGGCCCAAGTCGGATCCCAAGGATGATCCGCAATACCCAGTACGAGATTTCCAGTGGTCAGCGCGGTGAATGCCAACGTGCCAAGAATACCATTGGTCGCCAAAAAGGTATTCGGGGCGGTCGCGACAACGTTAAAAGTCAGGGTGCCTGCGGTGTCGGTGCCAAACGGATTAACCGTAAGGGCACTTGAACCCGTATTATACGTGGTACCCGGGGTGAAAGAATTCAGAGACAGCAGGTTGGCATCATAGGTAATTTCCATGGTGCCGCCTACGAAGTCAGCCGGAAAGCTCAGCGCCCACAGGTCCAGCGAGAAGCTGGTACCATTGTCAACGCTGATGGAAAGAGCATTGATCGGGTCCGGAGTGCTGCCAGAAGAAGCCACCGTCACCGTTGCGGCTTGAGCACTGGCAAAAGACGCCGCCAGCATCCCCAGGCCGATTACGCCAGGAAGTACGTTCTTAAAGTTCATAGTTTGTAACCCCTATTTCACCGTTGTGGATAAACATCAGTAATTTTACTGATCCTGATAAGGAAAATAGGTAGGGAAACACTGTAACTTGCCTCAGAGATTCCCTACCTTTAAGCTTCCTAATAACCTTTCGTATTATGGCACTAAACCCGACGGGCCGACCGGTTTGAGGAACAAGCCGCGGAAAATGGAGTAGTCCGCGGTATTGACGACGCCGTCACCGTTGAAGTCCGCGTCGGCATCGCTGGTCAGATAACGCTGACGGAACAAGTTGTAGTCCGCGCTGTTAACCACTCCGCCGCTGTTGTCCAGGTCCGCATCGCACATATTGCCGTAACCGTCGCCATTGGAATCGCGCTGGTTGGTGTTTTTCACCAGTGTGCAATTGTCGCTGACGTCCGGTACGCCGTCGCCATCGCTATCCGCCAGCGCCAGCAGGGATACGGCCAGCGTACCGGGATTCAATGCCGCCGTCGCCTGCACGCCCATCTGGAAATGGTCGGTCAGGTACAACATGCGATCGAACAAGGCATAGCTGCCGGCCACGGTCGGAGTAATGAAAGCATCGACGGTTTCGCCGGCTTCCATGACGACGGTGGCTTGCAGCTGCGAATTGCGGTAAGCCTTGCCATCTTCCGCGATTACTTCCATATGCATGCCGTTGATCATCGGCGCATGGGTCTTCAGGCCCAGATTGATCAGGCGCAGCAGGGTGCGCTGGCCAACGACCACTTTCGTCGGGTTCAGATTGGCGATCAGGCCGTCGTCACCGTTGATCAGGAAGTACTGCGGCTTGTACTCGATGGTGCTGGTGTGCGCCGGATCAACTTCACTGTAGAACAGGGTGATGTCGTTGTCGTACTCGTAGCTGAGGCCGGGATAGGCCTGGGCCTTGACGCCAACCGCCGCATCGACGAAGTTCTTGGTGACCGCGCCGTACAGACCCATCTGCACCTGCTTGGCCGGGTGGGTACCGCTCTGGTACGCGTAGGTACCGGGAGCAACCGCCGTCCAGGTGTAGGTGCCGATGGCAGCAGGTGCGGTTTCGTGGGTAAACGAATGCACCCGCGGCCGTCCCTGCGCGTCCAACTGCATCACCGGAGTCATGGTGGTCGCGTCCTGACCGGGAATGACGATGGAAATCGCCTCGGCCAGGTCGTTGCGCACGTTGATCACCAGCGTATTGTCGTTGGCGGGCACGTTCAGGGCCGGGCCCGGAACCTGCACCACGCCGGTACCGCAACCGTTGGTCAGATTGGCATCATCATCCAGGGCGAAACCCCACATGCTGACAACGACACCGTCGGGCATGGTCTTGCTGGTGGTGCCGGCGCACAAATTGAAAGTGGCCGCCTGCGCGGAGCCGCCGGCCAGGGCCAGGGCGCCGATCAGTAAACTTAATGCTGTTTTGTTCATCTTAGTACTCTCCACGTTCATGGCTCACACCCCGCTTACGGGATGTTTACTCCATAAGGTTCGATGATCAACATGGTCAGAATGCCACCCGGATAGATGTCATTGTTGGTCAGCTCTTTCTCTGCATGAGAGTGCCAGATATGGACCACACCGCCATTGAGGTTCAAACCGCCTTCGCCGGGGGGCAGAGCGCCCAGCGCACCGATGAACGGGCTGCCGCGCCAGAAACCGCCAAAGCCCAGGCTGAGGTTTTCCGGCATCACCACCGGCAGCGGTTTCAAATGATCAGCGCAGGGTTCCTTGTAGTTAGGATCGGTAGCTACGCTGTGCAGACCCTGTGCGTCGGGAATACAGCTGGAACCGTCACCGGCCACATGGCCGAACATATCCCAGTTCAAGCCCTGGCCGGTCCAGGTGAAGATCGCATCGAAGGTGGTGCCGGGAGTCACATCGAAGGTGTAGTCGGAAAACGCCAAGTCGATGGTGGCAGAAGCCGGAGTCTTCAACATGCGTCCATCACGGGCGATAACGGTGTAGTTATTGCCGTGAGGATGGAACGGATGCTGCTCGCGGCCAGCGCCGATCATGCGCATCAACACTTTCTCGCCCGGGTGCATGCGGGTCAACGCGCTGTACGGCTGATGGGTCAACCAGGACGCGAAATCCGGAAACAGGGTGTCCGGACCGTTGCGGCCGTTGAGGAACCACAGGGTGGGCGTGGTCAGCGTGTTGTTGATCTGGTTGATCAGGCCAAACTCCACCAGCTGGTGAATTTTGGGATCCATTTCCGTCATCATGAACATGTATTCGCGATCAAAAGAAGCATCGGCGTTGTCATAGGACTTGGTCGGAAAATCGGGATTTTCCGTCGACGGATACACCAGCAAAGCGCCCACCAGACCCATGTCCACCTGCAGGCCGGGACGGGTGCCGCTCTGGTACATATAGGTACCCGGCTGGCCGGCGGTGAAGCTGTAGCTGACGGTGTCGGCGGGACCATTGCTTTCCTGGGTCATCAGACCGGCGCTGCCGCCGGTGGCGGTGACGCCCGTCTGCCCCGGGAAGATCATGGAGACCGGCATCATCGGCGTGGTGAGGCCATTGGCGCCCGGCAGATTGTTGGTCAGATTGACAACCACATGGTAGCCGGCACGCACCTTGAGGGTGGGGCCGGGATACTGCATGGGCTTGCCGACTTCGCCATAACCCCAGATGGTGACAGTGCCACCGTCCGGAGTCGTTATGTAGTCGGACGACACCACCAGATTGAAGGTCTGAGTCTGGGTGGCGGCGTTGACCGTGCCGACGGTTCCCGCAATCCGGGCTTCGGCGTTGAAGGCCGTGCCCGCCAGCAGCAGCGCTGCCGAGGTCGTCGCGAGTGCGGCTTTACCGAATAAACTTTTCATTTCACACTCCTTCTGAGATTACGGATTCAAGTGGATTTCGGTCATCATGCCGCCGAAATCTTCCGTATCGTTGCTCAAATAGTTCAGGTTGGTGGTGTACAGGAAGTAGGTTCCTGCAGTCGCACCCGTGGTATCGACGATCACGTCGTAACCCTCGCCCGGCGCCAGTGAAACATGGCTGGTCTTGTACGCCAGGTTGGCGCCGGCATTGCCATAGGCGGCCGTATTGCTGGCGGCGAACACCAGACCGGCGGCGGCGGGACCGCGCGACTGGCGCGCGCCGCGACCGATGACTTCCATCGGCAGACCGAGCACCCGAACCGTATAGTGATTGGTAACGCTCAGATTGGAGATGCGCAGCAGCACCCGCTGACCCACCGTGGCGGTCACCAGGGCGTTCATGACCTGGGAGTCGATGCCGCCGTTCTCCACCTGCGCCGCGCCCGCGGGCAGCGGGCCGGTAGCGGCGGTGTCGGGATAGCCACGACCGTTGATCATCGGGTAGTTGTCCTTCATGTTAGCGAAGGGCAAAGGCTGCACGTTCATGCTGGAGTCGTGGAACCGGCTGTCAAACGAAATCAACTGCAGCGGGAACTCCACGTCGTAACGGGTGGTGCCGTCGCAGTCGTTGTAGGCGTAGCGCTGACCCGCAACATGATTGTAGGTGGCACCGGCACAATCCTTGACCGGCTGCGCCGCCACCGACTGGTCCTGAGCCGCATGCACGTAGAGGTTGCCGAGCATGCCCATCTGCATGTGCTCGGTGGCTTCCACGTGGCAGTGATACATGTAAGTACCCGGCTCGACGATGCTGTAGTAATAGGTCAGCGTCGATCCCATGTTGATCGAGATACTGGTGTCGGGCACGCCGTCGAAGGTATCCATGGCTTGCGGGAAGCCATGGAAATGCACGGTGTGCGGGTCCGACAGGTCGGGACGGTTGGTCATGCCGACGTTGGTCAGGTTGAGATAAAACTCCTGCCCCTGCTCCAGCTCGATGGTCGGCGCCGGCGAGTGCGCCGCCAGCAGGCCGTTGACCATGGCCTGGCTGCTGTCGGTGCCGGTCATGTCGGAAAAGCCGAACATGTACTGCAGATAACCGTCGGCCATGTTGACGAAGCCGTCACCGGCGGCCAAGTGCATGCACTTGACGCCGGGTTTGTAGTCAGGATTCGGACCGATCACCGGCTGGCCGACGGCGGCCAGATCCCGGAGGAAGGGATCCGGCACCGAATCGGTGCCGTTGACCAGGTTACCCGTGGGCATCCCATTGATGACTTCCGGCATATAGATGTCGCCTGGGCACTGGGTGAAGGGCACGGCCCCTGCCCCGCCGGAGGCGCCGAGCAATGCCAGCAGCACCGCCGCGGAGCTTGCGCTCGTCTTGATTCTGTTCATGATCAAAACCTCTCTGTTTCCTAAATATTTCATGTCTTTTGAGTCCACTCTTTCCGGTATCGCTTAGGGCACGATACCGGAGGGGCCGACGGGTTTCAGATACAGACCATTAAAAATCACATAGTCTGCAGAGTTCACAATGCCACCCGAGTTATTGAAGTCGGCAATCGGACTGGCCGTCAGATACAACGAACGGAACAAGTTGTAATCGACGGTATTCACGACCGGACCGATGTTGTTCAAGTCACCGTCGCAGATATTGCCGTAACCATCATCGTCGGCATCGTATTGGTGAGCATTGGCCACCAGCTTGCAGTTATCCAGGTCGTCTGCCACGCCGTCACCGTCGGTATCCGGCACCACTTCGTCCGCGCCGATATCGGCGGCTACGCCGGTGGGACGCTTGTTGCCGTCATAGTCACGGGCACGCAGCGCGTTAGCCGCCAGGACGGAAGCCGTATCCAGAGCCACGGAACCGGCACCCAGGTGATAGTTGCTGGCACCCCGGTTCAACGGACCGAAGCGCAGGTCGACGAAGTTACCGCCTTCGTTGAACGCACCAGCCATGTTGAACGTGGTCAGAGCCGCAGGCTCACCCTGGATCGCGGTGGAACCGGTGGCGCCATTCTGGTAACCCAGAACGAAGGCCGCATCGCCGGTCTTGTTGCTGACGTCATAGCCGGTGGCATCGGTGAGCAGGCTGCTCAGCGGATTCAGGCTGCCCGCCGCGCCAGACACCGCCAGGTCGCTGTACACCGGCAGCTCACCAGCGCCGATGTTCGGACGCAGGGTCAGGGTCGCCGGTATGGTCGCGCTCTGCTCCATATGGAACATGCGATTGTGCCAGATGATGTTGTTCACCAGAGACGGGCTGCTGAAACCGGGGCCGGCCAGGTTTTCGGTGTCCGCGAAGGACACGACACCCACGCCCGGCTGATCCAGCGTCACGTTCAGGTTGGCGGGATCGGCGGTATTGCCAACGGTGGACGTGCTGTCGTTGTTGGCAATGGTGTTGTGCTCGATCACCACATTGGCGGCGTTGCTCAGAGCGATACCACCACCGGCCCAGCCGGCGACGTTATTGACGATCATGTTGTCAACCACGTTGATCAGCGCCGTCATGGTGCGATCCATATAGATACCGCCACCGTGACCGGCACCCGCCTGGTTGCCCTGGATCAGGTTGCCTTCGATGGTCACCGCGCCGGTGCCGTCGGAAGCGCCGCCTGCGTTCAGGTTCAACTTGCCCATCAGCGCGATAGCGCCGCCGTGCTCGTTGGTGCCCTGATTGAAGGACTGGTTGAAGATGATCTTGTTCTGGGCGATGGTGCCGTTGTTGCTCAGACCAAACACGCCGATACCCGCGCCACTGGCCTGGGCGAAGTTACCGCAGATCCAGTTGTTGGTAACGGAATAGTTGTCAGCACCGGTGTACAGAGCGATACCGCCGCCCGCCTGATTGGTGGCGCCGTTCTTGACCACCTTGTTATGGTGGATGCTGATGTTGTCGTTCTGCGCATCGGTGTGCAGGGTCTGGGCGCCGTTGACGAAGGTCATGCTGGGATGACCGACGCGGATACCGCCGCCGAAATTACCCTGGTTACCGGTAACGATGTTGTTGCTGATCTGCAGACCATTGACATAGCCGTTGACCAGGATACCGCCGCCCTGAGTGGCGCTGGAGATGGTCAGGCCGTCGATGCGGGAGGTCTGGCCGACGAATTCGCCGACATTGGCGACCACGGTGACACCCGCGCCTTCTTCCAGCGTCAGCGCCGGCGCGGTCTGGCCCGGCAGCAGGCTGTAGGCATTGGCGGTCAGCATGTCGTTCATGCGCACACGCCAGTCAACCAGTTTGGTGCCCACGGCATTGTTGGCATCGATAGTAGTGACATTGGCGCCATAGCCCTGCAGCTGCACGGGCTTGTGCATGATCACCAGTTCCGGATAGACCCCGGGCGCGACCAGAATCAGATCGCCGGCGACGGCTGCGTCGATGGCGTTCTGGATCGGCGTGGCGCCGGCGACGGTGCTGGGATAGACATGGGTTGCGTTGGCAACACCGGCGGGCAATACCGATACCCATACACCTTCTTCCGTGGTCTTGCCGGTGGCCGTGGTGACCTTCAACTGACCGGAAATCGCGCCAGCGGGCACGGTAACGGTGATGGACGCATCCGACCAGGCATTGACCACCAGGGTCTTATTGCCGATCTTCACCGCGCCGCGACCGGTGCCGAAGCCATAGTTACGATTAATGGTTTTGGCTGCAGTACCCATGCTGGCCTGCCAATCGGGATTGAGCACCGCGGTCAGACCCAGGGAGGAAATGGTCAGGGTACGGCTGGTGTCGGATACCACTGGGCCACCCAGCGGGGAATCGACCATTCTGATCACCGGCGTGATATCCGGCAGTTCGCAATCCACGGGGAATTCACCCTGGCCGGCGAAAGCGGCCACTGGCACTACCGGGGTATCCAGATAGGTGGTGGAACCCGGCATGTACATCAGGGTGTAGCAGAAGGTGCTGAACTGCGGATTGTAGTGCGCATCCTTCTCATACAGACCGGTGACCTGATTGAGCACCGGCGCCGAATCGTTCATGCAGGAGGTCAGCATGTTGGGCGATACGCCGGTTGGGATCGGCAGATTGACCGAGAAAGTCGACGGCAGACGTGCGTTGAACTTGCCGAATTCGTCGGAATAAGTACGCAGCACTTCACGGCCGGTGTAGTCGCGGAACACCACGGGCAGATACGACGGCGCGGCCTTTTCACCCAGGTTCGGAGACGCCGGGTTGAATTCGTTGGCCAGGTCGTTGAGGATGCCGCCGACCGCGTTGGCGGAAATCGACACGTCGGTGAACATATGGAAATCGCTGGCGGCATTGGCGCCGGCAGTCAGTACCACCGCCTTGCGGTTACACAACTTGCGGGTCTGGCCGGCGAAAGGCGCGGCAATCAGATCCGCCGTGTTGATACCGGCCAGGGGCGCGGGGTTGCCGCTGAGGTCGGTGTGCACGCGGCTGGTCTGGAAGCTCATGTAGGGCGGAACAACGTGGTTATCACCCACGCAAACCGGCGGCAGCAACAGCGGGTTGGGCTGATAGGCGGTGCCGAAGTCGACGTTGCGGTCTTCTTCCTTGATGATCTGGAAGCCAGCCGGAATGTCGGATTCTACGATGTAGTAGCCGGAGGGCAGGCCTTCCACTTCCTTGCGCACGCCGTCGGTCGGATCGATTTCCCAGCGGGAAACGAACGCGTAACCACCGTCGAACACGCCTTCGCGCACCTGATTGTAGTTACGCAGGCCGTCGAAGCAGTCGGTGACCTTTTCGATGGCGGTGCCGGGATGGGCGATATAGGTATCGCCGACACAACCGGTGGGGACGCTGTCGTCCCAGCTGTCGGTGTAAACAACCTGGATGGCATCACCCAGATCAAAGACGCCATTGCCATTGCGATCGATATCTTCCGCACCGGGGAAGTTGCCCAGCGGGTAGTGGTCGACATCGGGATAGGTGATGCCGGGAGTACCGTCAACATCGTCAATCGCGCCGTCACCCAGCAAGTCGCGGTACAGAGCCAGCTGCACGCGCGGAATACCCGGTTCCCACTCCTCGGCTACGGCGAAACGGGGATCGTTTTCCGCGCGGGTGATGGAATAAGTTACTACGCCGGTGATACCGCCGTTGCCATGATCGAACACACCAAGTTTGCCGGTGGCATCGCCCTGGGCGGTGCCGTGGTCAATATCACCCACGCCGGGGAAGTCGCCGTACGGAGGATTGTCGATGTCAGCCTGACCGTAGGGAATCTTGCCCCACTCGAAGCGGTTGGTGGTACCCAGGAAAGTCTGCACGCCCATGGTCAGCACCGGACCCTGGATGGTACGGGACAGATTGTTGCCGGTGAGCGGGTTGATGGCAGCTTGCGCCTGCGGGTTCAACACACCCAGCGACGGCGTGACCCAGCCGTTGTCGGCGGGGATGGCNNCCGGTAGCCTTGTAGCGGGAGAAATCCACTTCGCCCACCATCCAGTGGAAGAACGGAAACACTTCTTCCATCGGCGCGGCGCCGGTCAGGTCGGTGGCCATAAACAGGTAAACCGTACCGTTACGGAAGCGGATGTTGATGTTCATTTCCGGAATGCCGGGTTCACCCGCGTCACGGATACCGTTGGCGTTGTTGTCGGCGAACACGACGTTTTCCATGGCGCCAAACCACTGGAACACCATAATGTTGCCCAGGTTGACGTCCAGCGCGGTACCCCAGTTGGGATCGACGTTATTGACGCTGTACTGAGCGATAACCGTGGTCAACGCGGTATTCCAGACAGCCAGGGTGTAGGTGCCGGCGGGAACACCGGGAATGGAGAACGAGCCTGCGGTGCAGGGCGCGGTGTAGATCGCCGGACCACCGGCGCCTTCACTCAGACCGACCCAGCAGTCATCGATGGGGGTGCCGGGATTGAACGACACCACCGGCGGGCGGGTCATGTGGTTGCCGACCACGGTACCGGAAATGGTACCGGTGGAAGCAGCGGCCGGCAGGTTGTTGACCTGTTGCACAAAACCGATCCACACATGGGGACCGGGCGGACCGAATTCGTTGAACAGCGGTGGCTCTTTGGCCTTGACCCAGGCATCGATAACCTGCGTGCCTTCGATGGTGGTGGTCTGCACCCAGCCTTTGCCGGCGGGCGGATTGACCAGCACGCCGTATTTGCCCGGATGAATATGCTTGATGGTGTAAACCCCATCGGCGCCCGGGGTCATGACCGCGCTGCCCAGGGTTACGACGTTACCCGGCGGAAACGCGCCGTTGGCGGCGCCGTCATAGACGGTGCCCAGCGGGTTGCCGTATACGTCCTTGGTGATCTGGCCACCGGTCGCGCCGTAACGGCCACCGGCATCTTCCAGAATGATGGTGAACTGGGTCGGATCGAAATCAGGATCCGTCTGCGGGTTGTCCTCATTAGGCGCGTCGATGGCGCCGTTGATCGGGGAGTTATCATGGAAGACCTCGACCCGGATCTGCGCGGTGGGCAGCGGATCGGTAGTCACCAGGACGTTGACGCTGGTCGCGCCCGGGCTGACATGGGCCGCACCGATGTTGTGTCCGGTAAAGGGCAGCGCATTGATGGTGTAGTGCAGGGCGATATCGGGCACCGTGATGGCGCAGGAGGCGGTATCGCATTCACCGCTGGCTATAACCGGTGCGTAGCTTTTGTGAAAATCCAGCGACAGCGAATTCTGCGTCGGTATGCCTGGAGTCACCTGGAAGGTTGGATCTTCTTCCAGCATCCAACGGAAACCGGAAACGGCGGTGCCGTTTTCATTGGTGACCGTTACATCAAAAGCGTTGGCGGAACCCATGCCGAAAAGGGCTGCCAAAGAGGCCAACCCCGTAAATTTCGTCATGCGCGCCAACACCGTCTTGAAAGACAAGCGGGTGATGTCAACCATGATTTATACCTCTGTGTTTCCTTAAAATTAAATTGAAGTTAGAAAGAAAAACTAAAATTTTTTTATTGTTCTGATAGTTATCGCTGCACAACCATCAGCTATAGCAAATAAAATCCATGACCCGAATGGTCATTCAACTGGATGGTAAACCATAACAGAAGAGCGATTTTGTTGTGGGTAGGGAAACGCTGTATACAATGGTAGGGTTGTTGCTAATCGCAGCTACGGACTCGGGATGTGTTGTGAACGAAAAAAGGTAGGGTCAAATTGGGAAGAAAAAGCCAGATACATGGCGCCGGTAGATATATTTATGGAATCACATACTGCGCCGCTGCAAGTGCGCGATACCCTGCTCCGTGCGCTCGGGTTGATTGGCCGGGCCGAGCAACGACTGGCACAGCAACTCCTGTTTGATGCATTCGACGATTTCAGCCGCCGGCACATCCTTGGTGAAAAAATAATCCGCACCCCTCTCCAGAGCCATGCTGCGATACTCCGGCAAATCGAAGGATGTCAACACCGCCACCACCGACTGGCCGGTCAATGTTTTAACCTGCTTGATCAGGTCCAGGCCAGAATACTTGCCCAGCCGCACATCGATAAAGACCAGGTCAGGCACCAGGGTGCGCAAACTGGCGATGGCATCCTGAGCGCTATCGGTGCCGATTATTTCGATGGAAGGCAGATGCTGCTGCAACATGGAGCTGAACGAGCGCAGAAATACCGGATTGTCTTCGATGATCATTACCTGCATACTGCTGCGCTCCATACCATCAGGAATAGCTTGTTGAAATTATTAATTACTTCTTTTACTCAACTTTATATTCTAAGGAGCGCCGCGCTGGCGGGCACTACTCGCTTTCCCTACTTTGATACCATTCCTGACGGGCTCTTGCCGGCGATGTTGCAAGGCGCCACCTGTAAGCGTAGGTACGCGGACTTAATAGACTCTTAATTTAGAAGTAGTCCAGTAGATATATCTTACTTTTATAATCTGAAGCGGATGTGACTGGAAATATTTATTAAAAATATGTTAAATCCCGTGGTAGGATATGCCTCTAATCGTCAAGGTTAAGATGTTGTTTATGCTCACGATGGGCAATCTATTACGATTGACCTGGTGTAATAACGATTAGTGATAAGGGTTGTAGTCTATATGATGTCTTGGTTGGCACAGCCAAGCGGCAGTAAAAGCCGGCTCCTACACAGTATTCCCCAGGCCCGCGGCGGCCGTCCATGGAAGGGATTTTTCGTGGCGACGTCGGAGGGGAAAACCTGCTTGCACGTCAATACCCAAAATTACTCTATTTCCGACTAAAGGAACCTACATCGATGCCTAAGTGGAAACTTGTAATTGCGGAAGATCACGCGATATTACGTGAAGGCCTGATCGCCCTTCTGCGCATGGAGCCGGATCTGACGGTAGTAGGCGAAGCCTGCGACGGCAAGGAAGTGATCCAGGTCATAGGCAAGACCAACCCGGACGTGGTACTCATCGACCTGTCCATGCCGCACACCAACGGCACCGAAGCCATCTCCAAAATCAAGCGCCGTTTTCCGGACATCAAGATCATCGTCCTGACGGTGCATAAGGCGGAAGAGTATATCCGCGCCGCCCTGGCGGATGGCGCCAGCGGTTACACGCTGAAGGACGACAACCATCAGGAACTCATCCGCGCGATCTATAATGTCATGGCCGGCAAGACCCACCTCAGCCCCAGCATCTGCGACAAGGTGGTCAACGGTTATCTCAGCGACTCGGAACAACCGCCCAAGACCCGCTACTGGGACGTACTGACGGTGCGCGAACGCGAAGTGATGAAGCTGATCGCCGAGGGTTACCGCAACAAGGATATCGCCCACTATCTGTCGATCAGCCACAAAACCGTGGAAAAACACCGTTCCAACCTGATGAAGAAGCTCAACCTGCACAACACCTCGGCACTGACCTCCTACGCCATCGAAAACGGCCTGGTCCACAGCGCCATGTAGGGAGCGTGGCGGACACCGGGCGACGCGCGAATTCGCCACGGTGTCACCGCAACGCCGCGGCCGGCGTATTCGTCACGAATAACGCTGATCCGGCCAGGATATCTCGATCAGCGTGCCCTCCCCCGGCCGGGAATCGAGCCAGAACGTACCGCCGAAGATTTCCGCGCGTTCGCGCATGCTTTTCAGACCCAGGCCGGCGGAGTCGGATTCCGGCCGGTGCTGATAGGCGTCGAAGCCGTCACCATTGTCACGGATGGTCAGCTTGATGCCCGCGTCCAGGCGCTTGAGCCCGATCCAGATACGGCCGGCACCGGCGTGCTTGCTGATATTGTTCAAGGCCTCCTGCACCACGCGGTAAATGGTCACCTTCAGCACTTCAGGAATGGCGCTTTCCTCGATTTCCTTGTTGAACACCACGTCGGTGTCACGATAGGTTTCGCGGTAGCGGCGGCAAAACCATTCAATGGTGACCAGCAATCCCAGATCGTCGAGAATGGACGGGCGCAGATCCATGGCGATGGTGCGTACTTCATCGATGGCGGAACGGATATTAGTCACCGAGGTATTGAGAAAATCCGCTTCGTTCTTCAGCCCCTGGTTGTTGATCATGCGCATAGCGGTTTCGATATTCATTTTCACCGCGCTCAGGTGCTGGCCGATACTGTCGTGCAGTTCGGTGGCGATGCGCCGACGTTCCGCTTCCTGGGCATAGAGCAGACGACGCGTCAAGGTGTGCAGATTATTTTCCGAACGACGCATATTGGTTTCCATGTTGCGCTGGCCGGTAATATCGCTGGCATAGCCGACGCTGATGTCGTCATCCTCCACCACGATATCCATGAATTCACATTGCAGCCAGATCGTGGCGCCTTCCCGGGTTTTCGTCCGGTAGATGCCGCTGGTCGAACGCGGCATGTGACCATACAGCGGGCCCGCGGTCTCGACCGGTTTGCCTTCCCGCAGTTCCATCAACTCCAGCGGCGCCTTGCCGAGCAGTTCCTCCCGGCTTTTGTCCAGCAGGAAGGCCAGGCGCTGGTTACAGTAAACGATCGCGCCATTGCGGGTGACGAAAATTCCCGTCTGGTCATTGTCCAGCACGAAACTCCAGAAGTGGCGGCCGGCATTGCCCGGCATGGCGACCGCCTTGCCGCCCTCGAACACGCTGACCATGTCGAGCAGCAGGCGGCTGTTTTCCTGAATGACGCTGGACTTGGCCTCCACCACCTCCCGCTCCAGTTCATCGATGCGGCTGAGCAACGCCTTGCGGGTATTCTTGCGATAAGTGATATTCTCGATAATGGCCACGGCAAACACCGAATCCGCGGTATCGTTGTAGCCAGGCGCCGGCGTATTGCGTTTATAGACGATACGCAGATTCTTGCCCAGCACCACATCATCGAGAAACCACTCGGCCGTACTCGGCAGATCCTCGACCACGCCCGCCAGCGAAGACAGCAGGCGACAGGACGGGTCATTGCAATGGGGGTGCATCACCTCATGCACCGTCCTGCCGCGCACATCCGCGACCTTGCCCAGACCCCATTCCTCGACGGCGCGATTGGCGCGTATCACCCGGCCGCCTGCGTCCAGCAGACAGATGATCTCGCGCAGGGCGTCTATGGTGGACTGCCACTCGCGTTTGGCCTGCAGGGCGTAGCGGATCTCCAGTTGTTGTTCACGCTGCGCCATCACCTTGTCGAACAGCGCGCCAAACATGTTGACCACGGTGCAGACCCAGTTTCTGGCCTCATTGCTCAGGCGGCGGTTGTGACGGGAACAGAACAGGAAAATGCCCCAGGGACGCTTGCTGCCGGGAATCACCACGCTGATGCCGCTGCGCACCGCGTTGTCACCCATCATCGTCCGCACCAGGGACAAGACCTCGGCATTGTCCTCGCTGAACTCTTCGACGCCGCGCAGCACCAGGTCCATGGCCGATACGCTGTGGCTGATGAAATCCGGCACCGAATCGCAGCGCCGCGCCCCGCCGCTGTCATCATCGCTGATCAGGCAGAGCTGGCCGTTTTTCGCCAGTTCCGTGGCCATCGCCTGCTCCAGCCCGGTTATTTTCCGTACTGTTAACCAGGCTTTTGTAAACACCGTATAGAGGTCAGTGGTGGCGGCAATACATTCGGCGTATTCCAGTAATGCCTGGCTGGCTTGCAGGTCGGGGTCGGACATCGCTCTACGCTTCCTGTATGCTGTGGCTGGAACCCGTTGATTTGCGCACTTTACCTTATTGTGGCGGGCTCAGGCGAGCTGTTAACCTCCCCCACNNGGCGGATCACCGCCGGCAAAGCGCATCGCAAATCTGGCAGGCGCCCCCCCACAACTGAAGTACAAAATATGGATATATACCGAGCCATCAATATAATCATTATTAATATCAACATGTTATGTTAAATATTGTATAATTTTACGGAAATTAGGCCGGGCTTGGCCAATTGCATATCCCTATATTTTTATGGAGTATCATTCTATGCCGTCCTTTCGTCCCACGCTGTTCCTTACCCTGGCCCTTGGCGGATTTCTCGCGACCCTGACCGGCGCCGGCACCGCTTACGCCCATGACGCCAGCATGCACACCGACACCGAAAGCGCGGCAACTCAGGAGCAGACGGACCAGGACGAGCACGCCATGCACCACGATCATGGGGCGATGCAATCCAGCGATGAGCACGCGGCCCATGATATGAGCGGCCACGCGGGCCACGACATGGGCGGCCATGAAGGCCACGATATGAGCGGCCATGAAGGCCATGACATGGGCGGTCACGAAGGGCATGACATGAGCGGCCATGCCGGTCATGAGGACCATTCGGCGCATATGGCGATGATCAAGGGCCAGCACGGCTACACGGTAAAATCGGCGCTCTACACCCTGCCGACGGTGAAACTGGTGGATATGCACAAACAGGAAACCAGCGTTCCCGAGCTGTTCGCCGCCGACCAACCGCTGCTGGTGAACTTCATCTTCACCACCTGCACCACCATCTGCCCCATCATGTCCGCCACTTTCGCCCAGGCCCAGGAACTGCTGGGTGCGGATGTGGCCAAGCTGCGCATGATCTCCATCTCCATCGACCCGGAACAGGATACCCCGGATGCGCTCACCGCCTACGCCGCCAAGTTCAAAGCCGGCAAACAATGGGACTTCTATACCGGCAAACTGGAAGACGTCAACACCACCCTCAAGGCGTTTGACGCCTTCCGCGGCAACAAGATGAACCATGTACCGCTGACCCTGATTCGCAAAGACCGCAACTCTCCCTGGGTACGTCTGGAGGGCTTGACCAGCGCCAAGGATCTGGTGGCGGAATACCGCAAGGTCATGGGCGGCGAACAGATCAGCAAGCAATGAGGCATCGGCGCAACGCTGTGGTCGGTCGTGTTGCCGGCCACCTCTGTCTGGCGCTGCTGCCCCTGGCGGTGGCGGCAGCCGAACCGGATCTCGCCCTGGGCGAAAGCATCTATCTCCAGGGCCGGTTGCCTTCCGGCGAACCGGTACGCTCTATCACCCAGGGAGATATCGAGCTGTCCGGCAACCAGGTGTCCTGCGCCAGCTGCCACAAGCGCAGCGGTCAGGGCACGGCGGAAAGCCGCCTGCAGGTGCCGGCCGTCACCAGCGCCGCGCTGTACGAGCGCCGGGAAATCGGCCGCCGTGAGCAAACCCTGCAAAAATTCCGCGCCATGGACAACAGCATTCTCATGGGCAGCCACCGTCCGGTGTTCACCGAGGATGATGTCTACAACGCCATCGTCAAAGGCGTGGACCCGACCGGTCGCCGCCTGGAGCTGATGCCGCGTTATCAGTTGACCCGCGCCCAGGTCGACGGCGTCATCGCCTACATGCGCACCCTGTCGGCGCAGCTCTCCCCCGGCGTCACCGATAAGACCATCAACTTCGCCACGGTCATCGCCGGCAAGGTCGACGCAACTAAGCGCAAAGCCATGCTCGACGCGATCACCACCTACTTCGAGATGAAAAATGCCAACACCCGCAATGAAACCGAACGCGCCGAACGCGGGCCCTGGCACAAGGAACCGATGCTTTCCGCCTACCGTAAATGGGAGCTGCATACCTGGGAGCTGAGCGGTGACAGTGACAGCTGGGGCAAGCAGCTGGCGGAGCTGTATGCGAAACAGCCGGTGTTCGCCCTGATCGGCGGCCTGACCGGGGGCAGCTGGGCGCCGATGCACGATTTCTGCGTCAACAACCGGGTGCCCTGCCTGCTGCCCAACGCCAGCTACCTGAGCGCCAGCGATGACGACTTCTATAACGTGTACTTCTACCGCGGCACGCTGATCGAGGCGCACTCCCTGGCGGCCTACATCAAGGACGGCAGCGGCGGCGGCAAGCCGCTGCTGCAGGTTTACCATGCCGGCGCCGAAGACGCGATCAGCGCCGCGGCCCTGCGCGAGGCCATGAACGGCGGCGCCCAGGTCACGGATATCGCCGTGCCGGAGGACCGGCGGATCGACAGCGAATTCTGGCAGGCGCTGAGCAAGGAGCATTCGGGCGCCGATCTGGTACTGTGGCTGCCGGCCGCCGACCTGCAGGACGCGGCCAAGGCGCTCGCCGGCAACGGCAGGATCTACCTATCCGGCAGCCTGCTGGCGGACTCCTTCGACCACCTGCCGCAGGACCTGCGCGCCCAGGCCTACATGATCTACCCGTTCGAACTGCCGAGTAAACGGCTGCTGGTGCACACGCGCACGGTCAATTGGGCGCGGTTGTGGAAAATCGATTACACGGACGAAACCATCATCGCCAACAGCTATTTCATGCTGTCCATGGTGACGGATATTGTCAAGCACCTGCAGAACAACCTGTACCGGGACTATTTCATGGAACGGGCGGAGCACATGCCGGATCGCGCCACGACACCTTCGGTGTTCCCGCGCGTCAGCCTGGCGCCCGGCCAGCGTTTCCTGTCAAAGGGAAGTTACATCGTCAAGTTCGATGCCGCCAGCAAGGACGGCATCGTTCCGGTCAGCGATTGGATCACGCCCTAGGGCTTCAGAGTTTACCCAGCGTCTCCATGGCCTGTTGCTTGCCAGGATATTCGGTCTTGCCGGCCACTGCTTTCTGCAAGGCCGCTTTCGCCTTGTCCTTATTGCCCTGCGCCTGATATGCCATGCCCAGGTGGTAGTTGAATATGGCCTGCTCCGGTGCCGCCTGCACCGCCTGCTCCAGGATGACCACCGCTCTTTCATACTTCTCGTTCATGTACAGCACCCAGCCGACGGTATCCTGATAGGCGGGGTCCTGCAGACGGGTGAGCGGTTGCACCAGGTCCATGGCCCGCTGCTTGCTCTTGGCGTCGGTCTTGCTGGTGACCAGCAGCATCGCCAGATTATTGGCCAGCGGCGCCGATTCGGGGTCCTTGGCCAGATAGGTTTCATACAGAGCGATCGCCTTGTCGGCATCGGTTTTTTCGTAGAACGTCGCCAGGCCAATCACCAGCGCCGAATCGTCCTTGGTGTTTTTCAGACCGCGCTCGTAAATGGCGGCCACCTGATCGGGCTTGTTCTGCAGGTAATAGGCGGCCGCCAGATTCTGGTAGGGCTTCACCCAGTCCTTTTTCAGCGCCAGTACGCGATTGAATTCGTCCACGGCCTGCGCCGGTTTGCGGTCCAGCACCAGCAGTTCACCCTTGATATTGTGCAGAGACGCCGGATCCACCCCTTCGCCCAGCTTGCGATCGAGCAGGGATTGCGCTTCGCCGAAATTCTTGTCCGCCAGGTAGGCCTTGCACAGGGCGCCGATGACTTCGACGTTTTTCGGCTCGCGACCCAGCGCCTTCTGCAACGGCGGGATGCTGCCCTTGTAGTCACCCTGGACCTGCGCCAGCACGCCCTGCAGAAACGGCGCCAGGTGGCTGCCCGGGAACCTGACTTCCGCCTGGTCGATGATCTTCGCCACCTCGACGCGATCGCCCTTGCGCAGCAGCAACTGCACCAGCGTGCCGTAATCCGCCTCCTTGCGGTCTTCTGCCCGCACCATGGTCTGATACTGCTCGATCGCCGCATCGATGCGGTTCATCTGCATCAACATACCGGCATAATGCTCACGTAACTGCCGGTTATCCGGCTCCAGCTCCACGGCACGCTGCATATTGTCTATCGCCTGTTCGTATTCCGAATTGAGCAAATGGGCATGCGCCAGGTTTTCGTAAATCTTCACCACATTGGGCTGATCGCGCAGCACGGCGCGGAAATCGGCGATGGCCTTGGCGGCATCGCGCCGATTGAGGTAAATGGCGCCGCGCAGCATCAGCGCATCGTTGTGGCGGGCGTTCTTGGTCAACACTTCGTCCAGCAGCTTCTCGGCGCCGGCGTTGTCGTTCTGTTTGACCAACACCTCGGCCAGATGCACGCGGGCATCGTTGGTGGCCGCTTCGGAGATATCCTTGTCTATCAACTCCTGATAGACCTGCTTGGCCTTGTCGACATCGCCCACCCCCAGATACAGACCGGCCAGGCCGTTGCGCAGCGCTTCGTTTTTCGGTTCCGCCTCGATGTATTCATGCAACTGTTTTTCCGCCCGCTCCTTGCCCATCTGCTTGGCGAGAAAATCCACCAGCAGCAGTTTGGCCTGCACGTTATCCGCATTGTCGCTCACCCCCTGACGCAGCGCCGCCTCGGCTTCATCCACCTTGCCCAGCTTCATCATCAGCGCCGCCAGGCGCGCCCGGTGCCCCAGGTTGGCCGGCTCCAGTTTGACGATATCGCGGAATATCGCCACGCCTTTTTCGTTTTCGTTGCGATTGAGATAGATACTGCCCAGCAGTATCTGCAGGGCGGCTTCCTGCGGATTGCGTTTGATGCCTTCCTGCAGCAAGGCGATGGCCTTGTCATCCTGTTTATCGTTCAGATACAGCGACGCCGCCAGCGCCACCGCTTCCTTGTGGCCGGGATCCTTCTCCAGCACCGCCAGCGCATCCTGCATGCCGCGGGCGGCATCGCCTTTTTTCGCCAGCGCCGCGCCGCGCAGCGCCTTGGCGTCGAGATAAGAGGCATCGATGCGCAGCGCATCTTCCGCCAGCTCCAGACTCTTGTCATAGCTGCGCGCCGCCAGATAAATGCGGCCCAGATGATAGCGGGCGCCGGTATGTTTGGCGTCCTCATTGATGATGTACTGATAATGCCCGGCGGCATTCTGCCACTGGTTGAGGTGCTCCATCGCCTGCGCCATGGCGTAACGGGCGGGGATATCCTTAGGATCGATCTGCAGGGCATTCTGGTATTCGATGCGCGCCTTGTCGTAATTGGCTTCCGCCTCGTAGGTCTTGGCCCGCTCCATGTACGCCGCTTTGCGCTCCTCCGCGCCGCCGCAGGCGGCCAGCATCGCGATGAGGGTAACTATCGTCAGTTTTTTCATGCTTCTCTACCCATTTCCCGTCAGGTTCTGATTGTATTGGAATCGACATGGCCCAGGAACCAGTCGTACGTAGCCGCCACGCCAGCGGCCAGGGGAACTTCCGGCCGCCAGCCCAGGGCGCGAATGCGCGAAATATCCACCAGCTTGCGCGGCGTGCCGTCCGGCTTGCTGTGGTCGTAACGGATTTCGCCGTCGTAGCCGACAGTGCGGCGCACCAGTTCCGCCAGTTCGGCGATGGTCACGTCCTCGCCGACGCCGATATTGACGAAATCCAGGCCATCATAATAATTCATTAAATATACGCAGGCCGCGGCGCAATCATCCACATGACAGAACTCGCGGCGCGGCGTGCCGGTGCCCCACAGCTCGACGAAGGGCCGGGCGGCGACTTTCGCCTCGTGAAACTTGCGGATCATGGCCGGCATGACGTGGGAATTGTGCAGGTCAAAATTGTCGCCCGGACCGTACAGATTGGTGGGCATGGCGGAGATGAACCGGCTGCCATGCTGCTTGTGGTAGGCCTGGCACATCTTGATGCCGGCGATCTTGGCCACCGCGTACCACTCATTGGTCGGTTCCAGGGGACCGCTCAGCAGATAGTCCTCGCGCAGCGGCTGCGGCGCCAGCTTGGGATAGATGCAGGTGCTGCCCAGAAACAGCAGCTTGTTCACCCCGGCTTCATACGCGCCGTGGATGAGGTTGGTCTCCATGACCAGATTCTGGTAGATGAAATCCGCGGGATAGGTGTCGTTGGCGAGAATGCCGCCAACCTTGGCCGCGGCAACGATCACGTGATCCGGGGCGGTTTCCCGGTAGAACCGCCGCACCGCCACCTGGTCGGTCAGATCCAGTTCGTCACGGCTGCGGCACAGAATATTGCGGTAGCCCTCCTGCTGCAGGCGGCGGACGATGGCCGAGCCCACCAGGCCGCGGTGCCCGGCGACAAAGATCCTGTCGTCCAGGCCCAGGGCTTTATTCATGGTAGTCATAGGCATTGTATCCGTGTTTCTTCACCAGCTCGTCGCGCTCGGCGGCCTTGAGATCCTCGCGCACCATTTCCGCCACCAGGTCCTCGAAGCGGGTGGTCGGTTGCCAGCCCAGCTTGCGGCGCGCCTTGCTGGGATCGCCAAGCAGAGTTTCGACCTCGGCGGGACGGAAATAACGCGGATCCACCGCCACCACGCAACGGCCATGCTCGTCCATACCTTTTTCCTCTACCCCCTTGCCCTGCCAGCGTATGGCCATGCCCAGTTCGCGGGCGGCGGCGTCGACGAAATCGCGCACACTGTACTGCACACCGGTGGCGATGACATAGTCCTCGGGCTGTTCCTGCTGCAGCATCAGCCACT